>JADCRD010000001.1:2787453-3097170 GCA_014946745.1 Lysobacterales bacterium
CGGACCTTCCGGCGTTTCGATGGTGCAGACGCGGCCGTAGTGGGTTGGGTGCACGTCGCGGACTTCGAAGCCGGCGCGCTCGCGAGTCAAGCCACCCGGCCCCAGCGCGGAAACGCGGCGCTTGTGGGTGACTTCCGACAGCGGATTGTTCTGGTCCATGAACTGCGAGAGCTGCGAGGAGCCAAAGAACTCCTTGATCGCCGCCGCGACCGGCTTGGCATTGATCAGCTCCTGCGGCGTGAGGCCTTCCGATTCGGCCAGAGAGAGGCGCTCCTTGACGGCACGCTCAACGCGCACCAGTCCCACGCGGAAGGTGTTCTCGGCCATCTCGCCCACCGAGCGTACGCGACGGTTGCCGAGGTGGTCGATGTCGTCGACTGTGCCCTTGCCGTTGCGGATGTCGATCAGCACCTTCATCACCGACAGGATGTCGTCGTTGCTCAGCACGCCTGAGCCCTCGACCTCCTTGCGCCCAACGCGGCGGTTGAACTTCATGCGCCCGACGCCCGACAGGTCGTAGCGCTCGGTCGAGAAGAACAGGTTCTGGAACAAGTTCTGCGCGGCTTCCTTGGTCGGCGGCTCGCCCGGACGCATCATCCGGTAGATTTCGACCAGGGCTTCCAGCTGGGTGCGCGTCGGGTCGATGCGCAGGGTGTTCGAAATGTAGGCGCCGCGGTCGAGGTCGTTGACCCAGATCGTGCCGAGGTTCTGCACGCCGGCCTTGCGCAGCTTTGCCAGATGGTCCTCATGCAGCTCGTCGTTGGCCGAGGCCAGCAGCTCGCCGGACTTCGGGTCGACAACGTCGTGCGCCAGAATGCGGCCGAGCAGGTACTCGTCGGGCACTTCGAGAGCGCTGATCTTGGCCTGCTCCAGCTGCTTGACGTGGCGGGCCGTGATGCGCTTTCCGGCCTCGACGATGACCTTGCCGTCAGCGACCAGATCGAAGTTCAGCGTCTCGCCGCGCAGACGCTCGGCGACCAGCTCAAGCTCAACGCCTTCCGGCAGCAGGCTGAAGCGGTTGATCTCGAAGAAGGTCTCGAGAATCTCGGGGTTCGAGAAACCCAGCGCGCGCAGCAGCACCGTGACCGGCAGCTTGCGGCGGCGGTCGATACGGGTGAACAGCGCGTCCTTCGGGTCGAACTCGAAATCCAGCCAGGAGCCGCGATACGGGATGATGCGCGCGCTGTACAGCAGTTTGCCCGAGCTGTGGGTCTTGCCGCGGTCGTGGTCGAAGAACACGCCGGGCGAGCGGTGCAGCTGGGAGACGATGACGCGCTCGGTGCCGTTGATGATGAACGTGCCGTTGTCGGTCATGAGCGGCAGTTCGCCCATGTAGACCTCTTGCTCCTTGACGTACTTCACCGCCTTGTTCGAAGCCGGGCTGTCCTTGTCGTAGATCACGAGGCGCACGGTCACGCGCAGCGGCGCGCCATAGCTCATGCCCCGGTTGCGGCACTCGCGCTCATCGAAGGCCGGCTCGCCCAGCTTGTAGCTGACGTACTCAAGCGCTGCATTGCCGCTGTAGCTGCTGATCGGGAAGACCGACTTCAGGGCGCCGTGGAGGCCCTGCTCGCTCCGCTGCGCGGGAGCGATGTGCTCCTGCAGGAACTCGCGGTAGGAGTCCACTTGGATCGCCAGCAGAAACGGCACCTCGAGGATCGAGGAACGCTTGCCGAAATCCTTGCGGATGCGCTTCTTTTCGGTGAAGGAGTAGGTCATGGCCGAAGTACCACCCTGGTTGTGCTGGAGCGGCCGCGTCGTGGCACCGATCCGGGAAAGTAAGCGTGCGTTGCAGCCCTTGCGGGCCGCGATTGGAGCTGGGTCCTGGAGCAGGGCGCAGGTCCAATCGGGGCCTGTCAATCAGTGGAGCGCACTACGAGTACCGCAGAGACGGACGAAAGCCCGGGGGCTTTCGCCCCCAGGCTCGTTCGCGCGACGTTCAAGCGCGCGACGCAAAGCGTCGCTTACTTGATTTCGACCTTGGCGCCGGCGTCTTCCAGTTCCTTCTTGAACTTGGCTGCGTCTTCCTTGCTGACGGCTTCCTTGACCACGGCCGGCGCGCTCTCGACCAGGTCCTTGGCTTCCTTCAAGCCGAGGCCGGTGATGGTGCGGATGGCCTTGATCGCGTTGACCTTGTTGGCGCCGGCTTCGGCCAGGATCACGTTGAACTCGGTCTGCTCTTCGACCGGGGCGGCGGCGGCGGCGGGGCCGGCAGCCATCATGACCGGGGCGGCGGCGGTGACGCCGAACTTCTCTTCAGCGGCCTTGACCAGGTCCATGACCTCGAGAAGGGTCATGCCGGCGATCGCTTCGAGGATCTGCTCGTGGGTGAGAGACATCGTTTTCTACCTCTGGAATGGATTCTGGAAACTGTGGATTCGATGCGGCCCGCGAGGGGTCCGCGGGCGGTCAGGCCGCCTGCTCCTGCTGCTTGTCGCCAACCGCCTTGACCACGCGCGCGAAGCGGGTGGCGGGCTCAACGAGCACGCTGAGGAACATGGCGATCGCCTGGTCGCGGGTCGGCAGCGAAGCAAGCACATCAACGTGCGAGCCCGGCAGCAACCTGCCGCCCATCGAGACCACCTTGGGCTGGAGCTTGTCGTTGCCCTTGGCGAACTCCTTGATCAAGCGCCCGGCGGCGCCGGGATCTTCTAGCGAGAACGCATACAGCAGCGGGCCGACCAGTGCGTCCTTGACGCACTCGAATTCAGTACCCGCCATCGCGCGCGCAGCCAGCGTGTTCTTGGCAACCTTCAAGTACACGCCGGACTCGCGAGCCTTCTTGCGCATCTCCGTCATCTTGCTGACGGTCGTGCCCGCGTACTCGGCTGCGACCAAGGAGTGGGCCTTGGCGGCGATCTCCGCCAGCTCGGCGACCACTTCTTGCTTTTGAGTCAGATTGAGAGCCATTGCACTCCTCCGTATGAAATTCCGCAGGCGCTGTGTCAGCCGCGCGCGGTCCCTGGCGGTGGCCTTCCTTGGTCACCGGAGACGTCGACGACGTCCCGTTGGTAGCCGGCTTCGAGAATTCCAGAAGGTCGGCACCATCTACGCAGGCATGTCGGCGCGACGCCAACGGTTTAAGCCACGCAACAAGGAGAGCAGCCGTGACTTTCGCCCCGGATCGCCCTCCTCCTTGAGTAACACCTGCGGTCTTTGACGGCGGCCACTCGCGTGGCTGCCTCCAAAACATGCCGCGCGCCTGGCGGGCGCGCGGCCATTAATGCCGTGATCAGACCTTGAGCGAGAGGCTCGACTGGTCGACCGTGATGCCGATGCCCATGGTGGTGGACAGCGAAATCTTCTGCAGATAGTGGCCCTTGGACGCGGCGGGCTTGGCCTTGATCAGATCGCCCAGCAGCGCATGCAGGTTGCCCTTCAGCGCCTCAGCATCGAAGCTGGCCTTGCCGATCGTGCAGTGGATGATGCCGGCCTTGTCAGTGCGGTAGCGGACCTGACCGGCCTTGGCGTTGCGCACGGCTTCGGCGGGGTTGGCGCTGACAGTGCCAACCTTCGGGTTCGGCATCAGGCCGCGCGGACCGAGCACCTGACCGAGCTTACCGACCACACGCATCGCATCCGGAGTGGCGATGACAACGTCGTAGTTTAGGTCGCCGCCCTGCATCTTCTCGGCCAAGTCGTCCATGCCGATGGCCTCCGCGCCGGCCGCGACAGCTTCATCCGCCTTGGCGCCAGGAGGGCAGAACACGGCGACGCGAACCGACTTGCCGGTGCCGTTCGGCAGCACGGTTGAACCGCGGACCTGCTGGTCCGACTTGCGGGCATCCACGCCCAGGCGCACGGCCACGTCAACGGACTCGACGAACTTGACCTTGCTGCTGTCCTTGAGGATGCGCAGGACGTCGTCGATGGCGTAGGTCTTGCCGGGCTGCACCAGGCTCTGCATCGCCTTGAAACGCTTAGAAATCTTTGCCATGACTTAGCCCTCCACCACCAGACCCATGCTGCGGGCAGAACCCGCAATCGTACGCACACCCGCCTCGATGTCGGCTGCCGTCAAATCGGCCTGCTTGGCCTTGACGATCTCCTCCAGCTGGGCGCGAGTGACCTTGCCGACCTTGTCGGTGTTGGGACGCTTGGAGCCTGAAGTGATGCCCGCGGCCTTCTTCAGCAGCACAGTCGCCGGGGTGCTCTTGGTGACGAAGGTGAAGGTACGGTCGGAATAGGCCGTAATGATGACCGGAGTCGGCAGGCCCGGCTCCATCTTGGAAGTCGCGGCGTTAAACGCCTTGCAGAACTCCATGATGTTCAGGCCACGCTGACCCAGGGCCGGGCCGACGGGCGGGCTGGGGTTGGCCTGACCGGCCTTGACCTGCAGCTTGATGTAGCCAACAACTTTCTTTGCCATGACATTAACTCCTCGGGTTCAAGCGCCGCGCGGTGTTATGCACCGGTATGGCTCCCCGTTGGTTGCTTGATTCGGGATCAGGGACGGAGGATTCGACCTTCGCAAGAGCAGCCAGCGGTGCGCTGCCTACACTTGCGAGATCGGAATGCCGATTCCCGATTCCCGGCCTCTCAGGCCTTCTCTACCTGGGTGAACTCAAGTTCCACCGGGGTCGAGCGACCGAAAATAAGCACCGCCACACGCAGGCGGCTCTTCTCGTAGTTGACTTCCTCGACAGTGCCGTTGAAGTCGTTAAAAGGTCCGTCAATCACCCGAATCATCTCGCCGGGCTCGAACAGAATTTTGGGCCGCGGCTTCTCAACGCCATCCTGAACGCGCTGGAGGATGCGGTCGGCTTCGCTGTCCTTGATGGGCAGCGGCTTATCGGCCGTACCGCCAATGAAGCCGAGCACCTTGGGCGTGGTCTTGACCAGATGCCAGCACTCGTCATCGATCCGCAGGCCACCGCCTTCGCCATGGGTTTCGATTTGAACCAACACGTAGCCTGGAAAGAACTTCCGCTCGCTGCGGCGCTTCTGTCCGCCACGCATCTCGATGATCTCTTCCGTCGGCACGAGGACATCGCCGAAACGCTCCTCAATGCCCGAGCGCGCGATGCGGTCGATCAATGCTTTCTTGACCTGCTGCTCGAAGCCGGAATACGCCTGCACCACGTACCAACGCTTGCTCATGTCCGCCCTCACGCCCCCAGAAGGGCGCGAACGCCGGTGGAGATGATCAAATCGAACAACGCAAGGATCAGGCTGATGATGATGACGACCACCATGATCAGGCCCGTAGTGCGCATCGTTTCCTGACGCGTGGGCCAAACCACCTTGCGAAGCTCGAACCGCGTTTCCGCAAAGAACTCCCGCGTTTCCCTGCCTTTGGCGGTCAGCATGAAAACGCCGATGGCGAGACCAACGCACACGAGCATGCCAACAACGCGCAAAGCGGTTGGAGCCGTCGAGAACCAATAGAAGCCAGCCAATGCGCCGACGACCAGAAGGCCGGCGATGACGTATTTGACGATGTCACTTGTGGACACCGCTTCGTTCTGTACGACCTTTGCGTTCATCCGGGTCTTCTGAAATGGCACGCCAGGAGGGACTCGAACCCCCAACCTGCGGTTTTGGAGACCGCTGCTCTGCCAATTGAGCTACTGGCGTACACGAGGTTACGAAGCGTCAAACTCCGAAAAGGCCGAAGGCGAGCCTGGATGGGGCTCGCCTTGGCCAGCCTTCCCACGAAGGGAAGGCGCTATCTTACTGGATGATCTTGGCGACAACACCGGCGCCGACGGTACGGCCGCCTTCGCGGATCGCGAAGCGCAGGCCTTCTTCCATCGCGATCGGGGCGATCAGCGTCACGTTCATCTTGATGTTGTCGCCCGGCATCACCATCTCGACGCCTTCCGGCAGCTCGATCGAACCGGTCACGTCGGTCGTACGGAAGTAGAACTGCGGACGGTAGCCCTTGAAGAACGGCGTATGACGGCCGCCTTCGTCTTTCGACAGCACGTACACCTCAGCTTCGAACTGGGTGTGCGGCTTGATCGAACCCGGCTTGCAGAGCACCTGGCCGCGCTCCACGTCGTCGCGCTTGGTGCCGCGCAGCAGCAGGCCGGCGTTGTCGCCCGCCTGACCCTGATCCAGCAGCTTGCGGAACATCTCGATGCCGGTGACCGTAGTCTTGACCGTCGGGCGAATGCCCACGATTTCGACTTCGTCACCGACTTTGATCACGCCGCGCTCGATACGGCCCGTCACCACGGTGCCGCGGCCCGAAATCGAGAACACGTCTTCCACGGGCATCAGGAAGGTCTTGTCGATGTCGCGCTCAGGCTCCGGAATGTAGGTGTCCAGCGCATTCACCAGCGCAATGATCGACGGCACGCCGATCTCGGACTGGTCACCTTCCAGCGCAAGCTTCGCCGAACCCTTGACAATCGGGGTGTCGTCGCCCGGGAAATCGTACTTCGACAGCAGCTCGCGGACTTCCATCTCCACCAGCTCCAGCAGCTCGGCGTCATCCACCATGTCCGCCTTGTTCAGGTAGACCACGATGTAGGGGACGCCAACCTGGCGGGCCAGCAGGATGTGCTCGCGCGTCTGCGGCATCGGGCCGTCAGCGGCCGAGCACACCAGAATCGCGCCATCCATCTGCGCCGCGCCCGTGATCATGTTCTTCACGTAGTCGGCGTGACCCGGGCAATCCACGTGGGCGTAGTGGCGGTTGGGCGATTCATACTCGACGTGCGAGGTCGAGATCGTGATGCCGCGCGCTTTCTCTTCCGGCGCCTTGTCGATCGCGTCGTAGGCCTTGAACTCGCCGCCGAAACGCTCCGCGCCCACCTTCGTCAGCGCCGCCGTCAGCGTCGTCTTGCCGTGGTCAACGTGACCGATCGTGCCCACGTTCACGTGCGGCTTGGTGCGCTCGAACTTACCCTTGGCCATGGCTTTGGTATCCCGGTGAACTGAAGATTCGGAAAGTGAGGATAGGTGCCGTGAGAGATGGTGCTCATGACTGGAATCGAACCAGCGACCTCTTCCTTACCAAGGAAGTGCTCTACCGACTGAGCTACATGAGCACGCAATTTTTGAACCCAGCCTTCACCCCTCGGCGAGGGTGGAGACCGATAAGTCTTGGCGGCCTTTGGCTCGCCCTGACCTTCGAACTTCAGCTAACAGCGGTGGAGCGGGAGACGGGGATCGAACCCGCACCATCAGCTTGGAAGGCTGAGGTTCTACCATTGAACTACTCCCGCTTGGATCTGCAAGCCGAAGCCATCAAACGGTGGTGGAGGGAGGTGGATTCGAACCACCGAAGGCGTGAGCCAGCAGATTTACAGTCTGCCCCCGTTGGCCGCTTGGGTATCCCTCCAACAGAGAGCCCCGCATTTTCAACGTCGAAATGGCATCTGTCAATGCCGGATCGCGAAAAAGTTTGCGCGAGGCGCTGGAAGCTCAGACGTTGAAGCGGAAATGCAGGACGTCGCCCTCCTGGACGATGTACTCCTTGCCTTCGAGCCGCAGGCGCCCAGCCTCCTTGCACCCCCCTTCCCCGCGATACCTGATGAAGTCGTCGAAAGCCATGGTTTCTGCGCGGATGAAGCCGCGCTCGAAGTCGGTGTGGATCACACCCGCCGCCTGGGGGGCAGTGGAGCCCGCCTTCACGGTCCAGGCGCGCACTTCTTTCACACCGGCGGTGAAGTAGGTCTGCAGACCGAGCAGCGTGTAGCCCGCGCGGATGACCTTGTTGAGGCCGGGCTCATCGAGACCAAGGTCGGCGAGGAAGACATCGCGGTCGGCATCCTCAAGCTGCGAGAGCTCCTCTTCGATGGCCGCGCAGACGGACACGACTTCGGCGCCTTCGCCCGCTGCGCGCTCGCGTACGCGATCGAGATGAGGGTTGTTGGAGAACCCGTCCTCGCGCACGTTGGCGATGTACATCACCGGCTTCGCCGTAAGCAGGAAAAGCTCGCGCAGCAGGGCGCGCTCGTCGCCGTCCAGCCCCATGCCGCGCACGGGTTTGCCCTGGTCGAGATGGGCGCGCACGCGCGTCAGCAGGTCGCGGCGCAGGGCGGCGTCCTTGTCGCCGGCCTTGGCAGCGCGCTCATAGCGATTCAGCGCCTTCTCGACGCTTTCGAGGTCCGCCAACGCGAGCTCGGTGTCGATGGTGTCGATATCGGCGATCGGGTCGACCTTGCCAGCCACGTGCACGATGTCGCCGTGCTCGAAGCAACGCACCACGTGCGCGATCGCATCGGTCTCACGGATGTTGGCCAGGAACTTATTGCCCAGGCCCTCACCCTTGCTCGCGCCCGCAACCAGGCCGGCGATATCGACGAACTCGACGGCCGTCGGGATGATCTTCTGAGGCTTGACGATCTCCGCCAGCTGGCCGAGCCGCGGATCCGGCACCGGCACCACGCCCACGTTGGGGTCGATCGTGCAAAAGGGAAAGTTGGCCGCGGCGATGCCCGCCTTGGTCAGGGCGTTGAACAGGGTGGACTTGCCCACGTTGGGGAGTCCGACGATGCCGCATCTCATGGCCATGGGCTTGGAGTCCGGGATTGGGGATTCGGGATCGGGGATTCGAAGGAGCAGAGACGGCCGGGGCGCAGGCTTGCGCCCATCCCGAATCCCTAATCCCGAACCCCGGTGTTCGTATGCAGCCTCTTCATCGCCTCGGCGAGGTCGCCGCGCAGCAGCAGCGGCAACTGGTCAAGGGCGGCATCCAGGCTGCGCTGGATGGCGATCTCGTCGTCGCGACCGGGCCGTCCTAGCACCCAGGGCGTGACCTTGTCCTTGTGGCCGGGGTGGCCAATGCCGACCCGAAGCCGATGGAACTTGCCGTGGCCCAGATGGGCGAAGGCGTCGCGAAGGCCGTTCTGGCCGCCGTGGCCGCCGTCGAACTTGAGCCGAGCCGTGCCGGCAGGCAAGTCGAGCTCATCGTGCGCCACCAGCATCTCGGCCGGCTCGATCTTGAAGTAGCGCAAAGCAGCAGCAATGGACTGGCCGCTGCGGTTCATGAAGGTCGCGGGCTTGAGCAGCCAGAGCTGGTGGCCTTCCACGCTCACCCGCGCGGTCTCACCCTTCAGTTTGGCTTCGTGAGCCAAGCGTGCGCCCGCCTTCTCTGCCAGACGGTCAACGAACCAGAAACCCGCGTTGTGGCGGGTGTGGGCGTAGTCACTGCCTGAGTTGCCCAGGCCGACGATCAGTCGCAGCGCGCTCATGCGGCAAGGCAGATCCCGCCGGCACGATCGCCGGCGGGATCGGCAGGTCTTACTTCTTCTCTACTGCGGCTTCGTCGGACTCGCCGGCCTTCGACTGGCGGGCGATCACCACGGCAACGTCATGCTCCTTGCCCAGCTTCAGCTCAGGAATGGTGACGCCAGCCGGCAGCTTGATGTCGGACAGGTGCAGGGTGTCGCCGGCCTTCAGCGCGACCAGGTCGACTTCAATGAACTCCGGCAGGTTGCCCGGCAGGCAGGACACTTCGACTTCGTTGACTTCGTGGGTGATCACGACGCCGCCGGCCTTGCCCGCCGGCGAGGTTTCCTGGTTCAGGAAGTGCAGCGGCACGCGCACGCGGATCAGCTCGTCGGCGGAGACGCGCAGGAAATCCATGTGCATGATCAGCGGCTTGACCGGGTGACGCTGCATGTCGCGCAGGATGACCTGCTGCACCTGACCATCGACGTTCAGATCAAGGATCGAGCTATAGAACCACTCGTGCGCGGCGGCCAGCCACACGGTGTTGTGGAGGATCTCGATGCTGGTCGGCTCGGCGTGACCGCCGTAGACGACCGCAGGCACCTGGCCCGAACGACGCAGGCGGCGGCTCGCACCCTTCCCTGCATCCTTGCGGACGGTAGCCTTGATTTCATGCTGGGTTGCCATTGTGTGTTGCCTTTCTTGCTTGAGATAAGCCGCTTTGCAGCGGCCTGGAGCCCACCCCGCGACCAGGGTGGGCGGATGGCGTCAGTCGACGTAGAGCGAGCTGACGGATTCTCCGAACGCGATGCGGCGGATGGTTTCCGCCAAGAGCTCGGCCACGCTGAGCTGGCGGATGCGGCCGCAGGCGCGAGCCTCATCCGAGAGCGGGATGGTGTCGGTGACCACCAGCTCGTCGAGCTGGCTGCCGTTGATGTTGCTGATCGCGGCACCCGACAGTACCGGATGGGTGCAGTAGGCGACGACCTTGCGCGCGCCGTGATCCTTCAGGGCTGCGGCCGCGGCGCACAGGGTGCCGGCGGTATCGACAATATCGTCTACCAGTACACAGGTTTTTCCGGACACGTCGCCAATGATGTTCATCACCGTTGCGACGTTGGCGCGGGGCCGGCGCTTGTCGATGATCGCGAGATCGGCATCATCGAGGCGCTTGGCGATCGCACGCGCACGCACCACACCGCCGACATCCGGGCTCACCACGATCAGATCCTTGGTGCCCTGGGTACGCCAGACATCGGCCAGCAGCAAAGGCGAGGCGTAAACGTTGTCGACCGGGATGTCGAAGAATCCCTGGATCTGATCGGCATGCAGGTCAACCGTCAGCACGCGGTCGGTGCCCACTGCGCTGAACATGCGCGCAGCCACCTTGGCGGTGATCGGCACGCGCGCCGAGCGCGGGCGGCGATCCTGGCGTGCATAGCCGAAGTACGGCACCACCGCGGTGACGCTGGCCGCCGAGGCGCGCTTCAGCGCGTCCACCAGCACCAGCAGCTCCATGAAGTTTTCGGCGGTGGGGGCGCAGGTTGGCTGCACCACGAACACTTCCTGACGGCGCACGTTCTCTTCGATCTCGACCTGCACTTCGCCGTCAGAGAAGCGGCCGACCAAGGCCTTGCCGGGTCGCACGCCCAACTCGCGGCAGACCGCGTTGGCCAGCGGGCGATTGGCGTTGCCGGTGAAAACGAGGATGCCGTCAGTATTCACATCGCACCTGTGGGCCGCTTGCAGCAGCCGAATGGACGGGCCCGCCACCGCGGCGCGCCCTGAAACTGCGCGGGCGCGGACTCCGTGTCCGACGCATCGCCTAGCGCCGCTGCCGCGTGAAGCGACACTCGGCGGATGCCACCGCGAATCTGGCTGGGGCGGCAGGATTCGAACCTGCGAATGCCGGAATCAAAATCCGGTGCCTTACCACTTGGCGACGCCCCAACACTTGCAACTCTCGGCCTCTACGGCCCTATGTCTCCAACGCTTGCAGCAGGGGCGAAACATCGAGCCCCCGACAGACCCAGCTGCGCCAGCGCGGCGGGAGCCGCTGCTGCGCCGCCTCGGCCTGGGCGCGCGATGCGAAGCGCGCGAAACAACAGCCGCCGGTACCACTCAATGCGACCTGGGTAGCGGCCGCGCCGGCCGCCGCCCTGAGCCCCTGCAGCGCTTCGCCCACCGTGGGCGAGCGCGTCACCAGCACCGGCTCGAAGGCATTGCCCGCGCTTGCACCGGAAGCGAAGCCCGCAATTGTCGCGGGGGGCGCATCCCGTGTCAATTCAGGTGCTTGGAACAAGTCCGCGGTGGGTACCGAAACCCCGGAATCCAGAACGAGATACGTCGCTTCGCCAAGCGCCAGCGGCTGCAGTCGCTCGCCGACACCTTCTGCCCAGGCGGAACGGCCGCGCACAAAGACCGGCACGTCCGCCCCCAGCTGCAGGCCAAGGGCCGCCAGCCGTTCGGGACCGAGCGCCAGCCCCCACAGGCGATTCAGGCCCAACAGCACCGCGGCCGCGTCCGAGCTGCCGCCGCCCAGCCCACCGCCCATCGGGATGCGCTTGTCCAAGGTGATCGTGACGCCAGCGCCGGGCTTCGCCATCGGCTGCAGCAGGCGGGCGGCGCGCACGCACAGGTCGTTCTCCGCGGACACACCCGGCGCACCGGACGCGCGCTCGATGCGGCCGTCACGGCGGGCTTCGAGACGCAGCTCATCGCAGAGGTCGATCAGCTGGAACACCGTCTGCAGCACGTGGTAACCATCGGCGCGGCGACCGACGATCTGCAGGAACAGGTTCAGCTTGGCGGGCGCCGGCAGGACCAGCGTCTCAGTCATCGCCGAGCTCCCAGCGGTCGACTACCAGACGCACGCGGCGCTCACCGGACTCGGCGAACACCCGCACCGGCAAAGGCAGGCCGTCGACCTCGCCCCAGTTGCGGTACTCGATGCGCCAGCCGGCCTGCTGCAGCAGCGCGGGCAGGCCCTGCTCGCCGAAGGCGATATCGGCTTCACCGCGCGTGCGGGCGCCGCGCACCCAGGCGCGCAGCTGCTCCAAAGGCATCGACCAGCCCGCCGCGCGATGCAGCAGGGCCTCGGGATCGCGGTCCTCGATCGCGCCTTGGCCATGTCCTTCGAGCCGGGCGCCCGAGGCGTCGCCGCTCAAGCGCCAGCTCTGCCGGCTGACCGGCGCACTCAGCTCGATGGTGTAGGCCTCGCCGCGCTGCTCCCAATCGATGCGCCCGCTGCCGCCCTCGCCTTGGCCGGAAACCGCAAGGCGACCCGTGAGTCGCCAGTGTTCGATCTGGGCCAGCGCCGACTCGCGTCCCGACTGGGCCGCCAGCAGCTCGGCGTCCGGCCCTCGCAGCGGCGCGCGCGCGCAGCCGGCAAGCAGCGCAGCGAACAGAGAAAGCCACAGCCAGGGCCGCGACGCGGCCCGCAGATAGCTCGGCCGCCTCATGGGCCGAACTGCTCGCGCAAACGCTGGATGGCGCGGTTTTCCGGGTCCAGCCCGGCGCCCTTTTGCCAGATCTCGCGGGCTTCGTCTTCGCGCCCCAGCGCCGCGAGCACCTCGGCGAGATGTGCGGCAATCTCGGCGTCCTCCTGGCCGGCGAAGGCGCGCTGCAGGTAGTCCAGGGCTTCCTTGTGACGGCCGAGCTTGAACAGCACCCAGCCCATGCTGTCGAGAATGGCCGGCTGCTCAGGGGACAGCGCCAGCGCGCGCTCGATGTAGCCGAGCGCTTCCTGGTAGTCAGTGGTGCGGTCCGCCATGGTGTAACCCAAGGCGTTCAGGGCGTCCGCGTCCTCGGGGTCCTCGGTCACCAGCACCTGCAGGTCGATGATGGCCTCGGGCACGCGATCCAGCCGTTCGTAGGTCAGGGCGCGCGCATAGAGGAGCGCGCGATCGCCCTCGAAGATCTGCAGGCCGCGATTCAAGGCGTCGATCGAGGGCACAAGCTCGCCGCGACGGTTCAGAAGTTCAGCTTCAAGCAGGAAGGCATTGCGCAGGGTCTCGCCGTCCTCGCTGTCGCTGCTCTGCACCGTTTTCAGGGTTTCGATGGCCTCAGCTGCGCGTCCGGCCTGCTCCTGCAGCACGGCGATGCGCAGCTGCGCGGGCAGGCGCCGGGCCGGGTCGCTGACCGCCGAGTACCAGCGCAGCGCCTCCTCGCCAAGCTCCAGCACCTCGGCGATCTGGCCGAGCAGAAAGCGGCGATCGTCGCTGATGTCGGCGTCGAACACCGTGGTCTCAGCGCTCGACTCGGGGCCGATCGCAGCCACCGCATCGGCCTTGATCAAGCCATACAGAGCCTGCAAGGCGTCGGACTCGCCCAGTCGCGCGAGATAGGCGGCACGGCCGGCGAAGGTTGCATCGCTTTGCTCGCCTTCGGCCAGCAGCTCGGCGGCGCGCTCGGGCTGGCCCAGCCCGTCGAGCAACGAGGCCGCACGCAATCGCTCGGGAATATCGGTCAAGCCCAGTGCGAGCACGGCGTCCAGCGCGGCCCCTGCGGCTTCCGTGCGCTGCTGTCGCAGCAGCACTTCCGCGCGCCACAGGCCGACCCGTCGGTCCTTGGGAAACACCTCGCCAGCACGCTCCACCACGCGCGCTGCGAGGTCGGCGTCGCCCCACTGCTGGGCCAGACCGCCCAGCGCCACCCACAGCCCGAACTCGGCTGGCAGGCCAGGCGCGTCCAGCACCCGCGCGAGCACGTCGAGCGCCGGTGTGCCGCTGCCGGCCAGGGCCTGGATGGCGAGCCGCTGGCCCTCCTCACCTTCCTCCATCAGTGCGACCAGACCTTCCGCGGCCTCGTCGAAGCGCTGTTCGCGAATCAGGGCGACCTGCTCGAACTGGCGTCCGCCCAGCGACTCGGGGTCCAGTTCACGCCAGCGCTTGAGGGCATCCAGCAGGAGCAGGCGCTCGTCGGCCAGTAGCGCCACGCGGGCGGCGCGCTCGGCCACGCTGGGGTCTGAGGACTGCTTGGCGGCTTCCACATAGGCCATCGCGGCCGCAGCGGAATCGCCCTGCTGCAGGGCGAACTCGCCTTCAAGCAGGGGCAGCAGGGCATCGCCCAGCACCGGCGCGGGCGGCCGCGCTTCGTCGGCGTCAGCGGCCGGCGAAGGGCCAGCCAACGCAAGGAGCAGCAGCAGGTAGAATGCGCGCGCGTTCATCGACCTTCTTGCAGTGTCCGGCGCCCGCCGCAGGCTGCGGCGAACCGGGCCGGAATATCGCCCGCAGTGTACCCGAACCCCCCTTCCGACCGTCCGCAGCGACGCCTGCTGGCGCTGGGCCTGAGCCACCAGACGGCACCTGTCGCCCTGCGCGAGAAGGTGGCGTTCGGCCCTGAGCGCCTGCCCGCCGCGCTGGCCGCGCTGCTGGCGCGGCCGGGTGTGGAGGAAGCCGCGGTCGTCTCGACCTGCAACCGCACCGAGATCTACTGCAGCGTCGGCGAGGGTTTCGAGGGCGAACCCGCGCGCTGGCTGGCGGAGAGCCACGGCCTGGAGCTCGACAGCCTGCGCAGCTGCCTTTACCAGCATCAGGACGGCGAGGCCGTACGCCATCTGTTCCGGGTAGCCACCGGGCTCGACTCGCTGGTGCTGGGCGAACCGCAGATCCTCGGCCAGGTCAAGGACGCCTGGCAGCAGGCGCGCGACGCCGGCGGTCTGCGCTCGGGGCTCGACCGCCTGTTCCAGCACGGCTTCGCGGTCGCCAAGCGCGTGCGTACCGACACCGATATCGGCGCCCATCCGGTCTCCGTCGCTTTCGCAGGCGTGCGCCTAGCGCAGCAGGTGTTCAGCGATCTGAAAGAGGCCAGCGTGCTGCTGATCGGCGCGGGCGAGACCATCGAGCTGACCGCCCGCCACCTGCTGGAGCAGCAGGCCAAGCGCCTGCTGGTCGCCAATCGCACGCTGGAGAACGCGCAGGCCCTGGCCGCGCGCATCGGTGGCTATGCCCTGCCGCTCAGCGAGCTGGGGCGGCACTTGCACGAAGCCGACATCGTGATCTCAGCCACCGCCGCGCGCGAACCGATCCTGCACCGCGCCGACCTGGCCCAGGCGCTGCGCCAGCGCAGGCATCGGCCGATGTTCCTGCTCGATCTCGCCGTGCCTCGCGACATCGCCGAAGACGTGGCCACCCTAGAAGACGTCTTTCTGTACACCGTCGACGACCTCGACCAGGTGATCGAGGAGAACCGTCGGTCACGGCAGGCCGCCGCGCGTGAGGCCGAAGCCATCATCGACCTGCAGGTCGAGCATTTCCTGGGCTGGTGGCGCGCCGCCGACCGTCAGGGCCTGATCCGCGACATCCGCAGCCAAGCCGAGCGCGAGCGCGACGCCGTGCTGATCCGGGCGCAGCAGATGCTGGCCCAGGGCAAGCCGGCCGATGAAGCCCTGCGCTACCTTGCCCACACGCTCACCAACAAGCTGCTGCACGCGCCCTCGGCGCGGCTGCGCCAAGCCGCACAGCGCGGCGAGCTGGAGCTGTTCCGCGCCGCCGAACAGCTGTTTCAGGGCGCCGAAGCCGGCGACAGCGCTGGCGATGAATCCTCACGCGAACCGCAATGAGCCCAAGCATCCGCAGAAAACTCGACGCACTCGCCGAGCGCCACGAAGAGGTCGGTCTGCTGTTGGCGGCCCCTGAAGTCGCCGCCGACAACAAGCGCTTCCGCGAACTCTCGCGCGAGTACGCCCAGCTGGAGCCGCTGACCCGCGCCCTGCGCGAGTACGACGGCGCCAGCGCCGAGCTGGAGGCCGCGCGCGCCCTGCTCGCCGACCCTGACATGCGCGACATGGCGCAGGAGGAGATCGAGCGCCTGCAAACGCGCCTGATCGAGCTCGACACCGAGCTGGGCCTGCTCCTGCTGCCGCGCGATCCACGCGACGAGGCCAATATCTTCCTCGAGATCCGCGCCGGCACCGGCGGCGACGAGGCGGCGATCTTCGCTGGCGACCTCTTCCGCATGTACACGCGCTACGCCGAGGCGCGGCGCTGGAATGTCGAGCTGCTCTCGGCCAGCGAGGGCGAACACGGCGGCTTCAAGGAAGTGATCGCGCGAATCGAGGGCCAGGGGGCGTTCTCGGCGCTGAAGTTCGAGAGCGGCACCCACCGCGTGCAGCGCGTGCCCGCCACCGAAAGCCAGGGCCGCATCCACACCTCGGCGGCGACGGTCGCCATCCTGCCCGAGCTGGACGAGATCGAAGACATCGAGATCCGCGACGCCGACCTGAAGGTCGACACCTTTCGCGCCTCGGGCGCCGGCGGCCAGCACGTCAACAAGACCGACTCGGCGATCCGCATGACGCATCTGCCGACCGGCATCGTGGTCGAGTGTCAGGACGAACGCAGCCAGCACAAGAACCGGGCCCGCGCGCTCAGCCTGCTCAAGGCGCGCCTGCTCGACGAGCAGCGCAGCCAGCAGACCCAGGCCCAGGCCGAGTCGCGGCGCCTGCAGGTGGGCTCGGGCGACCGCAGCCAGCGCATCCGCACATACAACTTTCCGCAGGGCCGGGTCACCGACCACCGCGTCAACCTGACCCTGTACCGCCTGCCCGAGATCGTGGCCGGCGACTTGGGCGAGCTGATCCAGACGCTGACCCGCGAGGCCCAGGTCGACGAGCTCAAGCTGCTCGGCCAGTAGCGCGCGCCGGGCTACCATCGCGCGTCCCCCGGAGACGCCAATGAAGATCAAGAAAAAGGACTACGAAGAGCTGCTGAAGCCCATGCAGCGCGAGCTGGTGCAGGTGCAGCGCTGGCTGCAGAACACCGGCACGCGGGTGGTCGTGCTTCTGGAGGGCCGCGACGCCGCCGGCAAAGGCGGCGTCATCAACGCCATCGCCAACACCCTGAATCCGCGCGCCTGCCGGGTGGTGGCCCTGCCCAAGCCCAGCGACCGCGAGCGCACGCAGTGGTACTTCCAGCGCTACGTGTCCGAGCTGCCCGCGGCCGGCGAAATCGTGCTGTTCGACCGCAGCTGGTACAACCGAGCCGGCGTCGAGAAAGTCATGGGCTACTGCTCGGAAGTCGAGTACGAGCGCTTCCTCGTGCAGGCGCCGGCCTTCGAGAAGATGCTGGTCGACGATGGCCTGCTCTTGTTCAAGTACTGGCTGGCGGTCGACCAGGAGCAGCAGGAGGAGCGCTTTGCCGAACGCGCCGCCGACCCGCTGAAGCGTTGGAAGCTGAGCCCGGTGGACCTCGCCGCGCGCGCGAAGTACGCCGAGTACGGCAACGCGCGCGAGGCCATGTTCCGCGCGACACATACAGCGCATGCGCCGTGGTGGCTGATCGATTTCAACGACCAGCGCCGCGGCCGCCTGAACCTGATCCGCCACTTCATCGACCACCTGCCCAGCCACAGCGCGGCGGAGCCGGACATCCAGTTCGAGCCTCTGCCGGAGCCGCTGCTGAAGGAGCGATTCGAAGGCGCGGTGCAGCCGATCGCCGATCGCTTCAAGGGCGCGAACGGCAACGGGCATTGAGCCCGGACAGACCCTTCAAGGCAGATTGGTCGGGGCACGTAGGTTGAGACAAGCCGCAGGCGCGTCCCAACATCGGGGATCGCATTTGGCGCGACTGCCACTTCGGGCCGCGCTTCGCTTGGCCCAACCTACACCCTGCTCCGCTCAGGACTGACGTGCCGCTTGGCGAGCGACGAGCTCAGCCCGCCTGCGCGCGCAGCGCCGCAAGCAGCGCCGCATCGCTCAGCGGCGCCTCCCACAGCAGCACGCGCAGACCGTTGGCCGGCACCTCGATGCGCGCCTCGCTGCCGAGCTTGATGACTTCGCCGCTTTCGGCATCCTTCCAGTCGCCGGGCTGCAGATGCTGGCCCAGTGCGATGGCGCGCGGCTCGGCCGACTTGTTCAGCAGCACCAGCGCGGTCTGGTTCGTATCTTCGGTCTGCAGCACGCGATAGAACGCAGCCTCGTCGCCTTCAAGCTTCAAGTTGAACTGCAGGCCGCGCTGCAGCGCCGGCAGGCGCTGGCGCAACTGGGCGACGCGGATGAGGCCCTGGCGGATCGGGTGACTGCGAGCAGCCTCGATGCCTTCGACGCCGAAGTAGTTGCGGTTGCCGTTGTGCTCGACCGCGCCGCGCTCGAAGCCGATCTCCGAGCCGTAGTAGATGACCGGGATGCCGCGCGCGGTGAACAGCCAGTGGTGGGCATTGATGAAGCCGGTGTCGCTGGCGTTCATCCGCGCCATGTCGTGGTTGTCGTAGAAGGTCATCAGCTCGTAGGGGTTCGCGTACGGGCCGTCTTTCAGGTACAGCGCCGGCGTCAGCGCGGCGAAGTCCGAGCCCTCGTTCTCGAAGACTTCGAGCAGCGCCTTCTTCAGCGCGAAATCGAGCACGCTCATGCCGCCGTTCTCGGGGTGCGTGTACATCGCCGTCTTCGCCGCCTCGTAGTCGAACACCTCGCCGAACATGAAGAAGCCCGGATGCTTGGCGCGGATGCGCTCGGCGAACACGCGCCAGAACTCCGGCTTCACATGGCGCACGGTGTCGATGCGGAAGGCATAGGCGCCCTGCTCGATCCACTGCAGGTAGGCGCCGACGAGATGGTCCATCACCGCCGGGTTGGCCTCGTTGAAGTCGGACAGCTGGGCCAGATCCGGCTTGACGTTGTAGAAGGCGTGCAGCGGGTTGTTGGCCGGATCGAGCTGATCCGGCGGCAGGTTGCCGTGGTCGGCGATCAGGGTTCCGCTGGCGTCGTAGAGTCGACCGAACTCCGGCTGGTCCACCGGCATCGACCAGCCCGGCGAGCCGTGATTGGCGACGATGTCGAGCACGATCTTCAGGCCCGAACTCTTCATCGCCGCGGTGAAGGCGCGGAAGTCCAGGCCCTCGCTCGGCAGATGCTCGTCCACGGTGTAGAAGTTCTTGGCCCAGTAGCCGTGGTAGCCCGACTTGCCGCGATCGGTCAGAAAGCTGGTCTGGGTGATCGGCTCGCCGCCGGTGAAGGCTTCATCGGGGTTGTCGACGATGGGCGTGATCCACAGCGCGGAGAAGCCCATCTCGCGGATGTAGCCGGCGTGGTCCAGCAGGCCCTTGAAGTCGCCGCCGAGGTAGCCGACGTTGTCGGTGCGCCCGTCCTCCCATTTCAGCGGGATATCGAAGGTGCCGCGCTCGCCGCCCTGTTCGCGCTGGTCGTTGGACGGGTCGCCATTGACGAAGCGGTCGGTGACGACGAAGTACACGGCCTCGGAGGCAAAGGGCTCGGTGGTGCCGATGAAGCGATCGACCGCGGCGACAGCAGGCACTGCGGGGGCTGCTGCCTCAGGCGCAGGCGCCTCGCTGCCGCAGGCAGCCAGCAGGGTGAGCGAGAGGGCGAGGACGAGCGGACGGATCTGCATGGGCGACTCCAGTGCGGGCGCGCGGCGCCGGTTGGATACTCGGAAACGTCTTGACGAAGCGATGGGCTCAGTGCGCTGCCGCCATCGCAGCGGCAGGCGCGGTGCGCGGCTCGCGGACGAAGGCGAGACACAGCGCGCCGACGATCAGGCTGCCGCCGGCGATGATCAGGGCATAGATCGGCTCACCGCCGAAGAATGTCCGCAGCACGGGCCCCAGCAGGGTGGCGGCCACGATCTGCGGGATCACGATGAACATGTTGAAGATGCCCATGTACACGCCCATTTTCTTCGGCTCTACAACGCTAGCCAGCAGCGCATAGGGCATGGACAGGATGCTGGCCCAGGCCACACCCACCAGGGCAAAGCTGCCGATCAGCCAGACCGGCTGTGAGACCACGGCCATCGACAGGAAGCCGGCGCCGCCCAGCAGCAGCGACACGAAGTGGACGAGCCTGCGGTTGAGCACGAAGCGCGAGGCGTAGAAGGCCAGCAGCAGGGCCACCGCCATCGAGGACAGCCCGTAGTAGCCCGTGTACGAACCCACAAGATCCGCCGCATTCTGGAACGCGCCGTTGGCCTCGGCGAACGTCTGCGCCTGTGCCGGCGCAGACATGTCGAACGCGTTGGGGTCGGGCGCCGGCGCCTTGAACACGTGGCTGGTGAGGGCAGGCGTGCTCATGGTCCACATGGCGAAGAAGGGGAGCCAGCTGAAGAACTGCACGATGCCGAGCTTCAGCATCTGCCCCGGCATCTGCAGGATGTCGCGGCTGAGATTGGCGAGGAAACTGCCCTCGCGACGCTCCTGCTGGAAGCGCTGCATGTCCTCGGGCGGGTCTTCGCTGGTGGTGAAGACCGTCACCAGAATGCTGGCGAGGAAGACGAAGGCGCCGATGGCGAAAGCGATCTGCACCGAAGGCGGCACCACGCCGGGACCCGCCTGATTCGACACGCCCAGCCAGCTCACGAACCAAGGCAGGTTGCTGGCCACCCAGGTGCCGATGCCGATGATCAGCGTCTGCACCACAAAGCCATAGGAGCGCTGCTCCTCGGGCAGCTTGTCGGCAACCAGTGCGCGGAAGGGCTCCATGCTCACATTCATGGAGGCATCCAGCACCCACAGCAGGCCAACCGCCATCCAAAGCGTGGGCGAGTGCGGCATCACCAGCAGCGCGATGGAAGCCAGCACTGCACCGATCACGAAGTAGGGGCGTCTGCGACCCAGAATCGGGTGCCAGGTGCGATCGGAGAAGTAGCCGATGATCGGCTGCACGATCAGGCCAGTCAGCGGAGCGGCGAGGAACAGAAAGGGAATCTCATCTTTCGCTGCTCCGAGCGTCTGGAAGACGCGCGACATGCTGCCGCCCTGCAGGGCGAATCCGAACTGGATGCCCAGGAAGCCAAAAGACATGTTCCAGATCTGCCAGAAGCTCAGCTTCGGCGTGTTGCGGTTCGACATCTCGCTCCCTCGCTGCGACGGTCGATGCCAGAGCACAGAGGCCCAGGCGACGCGCAGTCCAGGGGATGTCGCACGACGAAGAGCGCTGCCAGGGCGCTTCGCGATCCGCAGTCCGGGCCACCGCAACATTCATGCACGCGCTGCGTGTGCCCCGCCCTCCCCGGGAACTGCCTTGAGAGTCGCGACAGCAGACCGCCGCGACCGGCCGACAGCTTAGCGGCTGGGGGCGAGGGTGCCTTCGGGTGCATACGTATTCACGCCGCGGAGCGGCGTGAACGGGATTGGGGATTGGGGATTGGGGATTCGCAAGAGCGGGCCATCGAGCCCGGGGCGATGGCTGCGGTTCGCAGCGCTGTAGTGACGCAAGCGATGCGGCTGGCGCCGCGAATCCCGAATCCCCAATCCCGAATCCCCGCTCTCAGAACACCTCCCTTCGGTAGCGCCCCGCCGCCAGCAGCGCATCCACTGAGTCTTCGCCCAACAGCTCGATCAGGCAGGCATGTACCCCCTCGCCCATGCCGCGCCGACTGCCGCAGACGCGCAGGTGCGCGCCGCGATCCAGCCAGTCGCGCAGGCGCAGGGCCTGCGCGCGCAAAGCGTCCTGGATGTAGGCCGGCGCGACCGGATCGCGCGAGAAGCAGCGGTCTAACTGCAGCAGGTATCGCGCATCCACATGCGCCTGCAGCTCGGCGGCCAGCACGCAGTCGCGCTGCGGATCGCGCTCGCCGAACAGCAGCCAGTTGTCGCGCGCGCCCTGCTCGATCCGCGCATCCAGCAGACCGAGCAGGCCAGCCAGCCCGCTGCCGGCACCGATCAGGACCAGCGGCAGCGCTGGCGGCGGCGCACGGAAGCCTGGGTTGCTGCGCAGCTTGAGGTTCAACTCGGCGCCAATGTCGCTGTCGAGAAGGGTGGCCGAGCCCAGCCCGGGGCGACCGTCAGCGTGGTTCTGTCGGCGCACGATCAGGCGCAGGCGGCCGCTGGCCGCAGTACTGGCGATGGAGTACTCACGGCTCGGCAGGCGAGGCAGCCGGGCGATCGCGTCCAAGGCGATGGGCTCGACCGTCTCGACCGCGAGCGCTTGCGTGTTGTGCGTTTCACCCGCGTTGCGCGAACGAAGCAGCGGCAACGCGTCGAGCGCGCGTTCCCGCAAGACGTCGGACAGCGGTCGCTCCCGCCCGTCCACGACAATCGACGCGGCGCCATCCAGCCCCCGCGCCGCCATCCAGCGCTGCACCCTCGCGGCGGAGTTCTGGGTCTGCAGCACGGCCACATCGCCGGGCTGCCAGCTCAACGGCGCGCCGCTCACCGGCAGCAGTTCGATGTCGCACAGCGCCGGCGCGGCGCTGCGCGGGTTGAGGCGCGTGCGCGACTGCAGACGCCAGCGCTGCCACGCGCGGTCATGCCCACCGTCGGCGCGCGGCGCAAGGCGTGAGGCGGCACCCACGGTGACCGCTGACGCTGCCGCCGATGCCCCCCTCTGCCCTGAGCCCGCGTCGGCGGAATCAGCCAGCGGCACAGGCGTAGGCCAGGGCTCTTCAGCATCCCCCCACTGCGCGCGCTGCGCGGCAGCCTCGACGGCCCGCAGCCAGGCATCGAGCGCCTGCGGATCACCGTCATCGACCTCGATGCGTTCGAACAGCGGGCGCGCCGCACAGCCCTGCAGCCAAGCATCCAGCGCACGGCCGAAGGCGCAATAGTCCCGGTAGCTGCGATCGCCCAACGCGAGCACAGCGAACTGCAGATGCGACAGCGCCAGCGTCTGCGGCATCAGCCGACGCACGAAGGCCGCGGCGGTATCGGGCGCATCCCCCTCGCCGGTGGTGCTGACGACCAGCAGCAGGCGACGCGCTGCGCGCAGTCCGTCTGCATCGAGTTGGGCGATGGCGCAAAGCTGCGCGCGCGCGCCGAGCAGGCGGAGGCGAGCGACGGTCTGCTCGGCCCACTGCTGCGCCTGCCCCGTCTGGCTGGCGTGCACCACCCACCAGGTCGGATCACGCTGCGACGCCTGTTGGCCTTCGATGCCGCGCCTGAAACGGATGCGGCTGCGCAGCCAAGGCAAGGCCAGCAGCAGCCAGGCGAGCCCACTTGCGATGGCGGCCGCTTCGCGCGAGAGCGCCTGCCGCCTTGGCGCAGGCTCGGGCGCAGCCAGCGCCGCGCCGCTGATCGCATCCACGGGCTGCAGCAGATGGCGACCGTCCTGAACGAATTCCAGGCTGGCAGGTCGCGCGGCATCACCGGCGCGGACAGCGATCAGACGCGCCGAGGCCCTGGGCCCGTCGGAATCGGTCGCGAGCCCCGCGGCCATTGAGACCCGCGCATCCATCGGCGGAGCGGCAGCGTCGCCGATCCCCGCGTCGTTGCGGATCGCTGGCGCAGACGCAGCAGGCGCGACGTCCGCTGCGGCAGCAGCCACACCGGCTCGCCAGCGTTCAATCAGCGCATCCGGCGCCAGTGCACGCGCGCTGCTCCGCGGACTCTCGCTGGGTGCAAGCGGCCAGCGCGCCCACAGCAGGGGCGTCGCAGCGAGCGCAAGCAGGGCCACCCACCACAGTCGATACAAGCGGCGGTGCGGCATGTTCAGTCGAGCGCCTCAAGTGCGTCGAACGCCGGAGTGCGACGCTCAACCCAGGCATTCGCGTCGCGATACACAAAGCGCGCGGCGATGCCGCGCGCGCGCGCCCATTCGAAACCTTCCCCGGGACCGAGCACTGAAAGCGCGGTGGCCAGCGCGTCGGCCTGCATGGAGGAGCGATGCACCACGCTGACCGCGATGCCCGCCTGCGCGATCGGCTGGCCCGTCCGCGGGTCGATCATGTGCGAATAGCGGTGGCCGTCCTGCTCGAAGAATTGGCGGTAATCGCCGGAAGTCGCCACAGCCTGATCGCGCAGGACGACACCGCTCGCAGCCCTCTCGCCACTCGGGCCTTCCAGACCAACGCGCCAAGGTCGAGCGCCTGGGTGCTCGCCCATGGCACGCAGCTCGCCACCGACATCGACCAGCAGGTGCTTGTACCCAGCCGCAGCCAGGGCCTCGACGATGCGATCCGCGGCATAGCCCGGGGCCAGTGCCGACAGATCCAGCGACACGCCGCCGGGCTGGATCAGCTGATCGCCCTCGATCCGCACGCGCTGCCAGCCGATGCGCGCACGCGCGGCTTCGATGTCGGCCGCCGCCGGCGCGCTCTGCCGCGGCCGCCCCGGGCCGAAGCCCCACAGCTCGACCAAGGGGCCGACCGTGGGATCAAAGGCGCCGCCGCTGTCCTCGGCCAGCGCCAGCGCCGCCGTCAGCACCTCCAGCAGCTGCGGCGGCAGCGCGTGTCGCGTGCCGGCGGTCGAGGCGTTGAAGCGCGAAAGATCGGAATCCGGCTCCCAGGTGCTCATCTGCGCCACGACTTGCTGCAGCTCCGCCTCGATCAGCGGGCGCGCGCGCGCTTCCTCAGCCGCCGAGTCGCCGATCAGCACCGACCAGCCGCTGCCCATGGACTGGCCTTCGATGCGCAGAGGCTGCGGCGGGGGCGAGCAGGCGGTGAGGAGGAGGAGTGCAAAAGTCAGAACAAAGAAGTGAGGAGTGAGAGAGATGCAGCGCGAGGGGCGTTCCCAGGCAGCTGCGATAGGCGGCACATGCACGCCCTCGGGACGCGCTTGTCCGTTCGCCACGTACGTCAGAGCTTGAAACCGGTCGATCATCTGGAACCCATCACTGTCACGCGCCTAAGGCAACACTGCTCAAGTCTCTCCTGGCCTTGATCAGTGGTCGCGTGTCCGGCACATGTCCGGACTCGTTCGGCCGCTATGCGGCGACGCCTTCGCTTCGCTCGGTCACGCTGGATCAAGCATTTGCGTGCTCGATCCGCGGGCGCGCCCTCCATGGCGCGCGGCAACGCTGAATTCTTCAGCGTTGCCCTAAAGCTCAATGCTCCACGGCTTCGTGGCTCGCAGCATCGGGCTGCGGCTACAAGCGGCGCGGCGTCTGCCCAGGTGCACTCCAACAGCCGGCCCCGTGCCCTGCTCTCACTTCTCACTTCTCACTTCTCACTTCTCACTTCTCCGCCCTCAGGGCAGCACTTCCAGCGTCACCACATAGCTGGCGCGGCGCTGCGTCGCCGGGGCCACTGCGGCCTTGGCGTCACTCACGTTGGCCTGCAGCCAGTACATGCCGGCGCTGGGCCAGGTGACCGCGAAGGCGCCAGTGTCGTCGGTGCGCAGGGTCATGGCCTGCTGGGCGTCGCGGTAGCGGGTGCCGCCGTTGACCACTTCGACAGCAGCGTCCGCCGCAGGCGCGCCGTCCAGCAGCAGCCGGAATTCGGCGGTGTCGCCGACCATCAGGTCGTTCGGGTGGCCGACGAATTCGAGGCTCAAGCCCTGCGCTGCCGGGGCGATGTTCTCGCGGCTCGGCCGGCCGAGGGTGACGAAGGTTTCGATACGGTTCTGCGCGTGGGTGACCTGCAGCTTGTCGGCGCCCGTCGGCACCTGGCTCGCGAAGTCTTGCGCGCGACCGCGCCAGCGCTTGGGCTCGCCGCCCTCTTCCCAGCTGGCAAACAGGCCGTTGCTGGCGAGCGCGATGCGGTAGGTGCCGGCGGCCGAAAGCTCCAGATCGAAGACGCTGCGCAGCTGGCCGGTGTGCGCGTTCTGCGCGCTCACCGCGCTGCCGTCGGGCGCGGTGACGCTGAGCGCATCCAGGCGCAGCGGCACATGGTTGAAGTAATAGAGATCGTTGGAAACGGCGGCGTCGACGGTGATCCAGACTTTCTCACTGGACAGCACGGTGTCGGAGGGCAGCAGCCAGGTCTTGTGCGCCTGCGCGGACAGCGGCAGGGCGGCGATCAGGGCGAGTGCGGCGTAGCGGAGCGCGGTGCGCATGGAGGTTCTCCGGTGAGTGTCGGTGTGGCCGTGCGCTTGCCCGCACAGCCTGAGTGTCGATCCGAGTGTCGATCAGGGTGTGAGCTTCAGGCTGAGTGCGCCAAGCTCGCGCTGGCCGTTTGCACTCAGTTCCACCGCCTGCGTGGGCGGCCACTGGAAGTCGATCTGCAGCAGCTCGCGGCCACCCACTTCGCGCGCGGCTTCGACCATCAGCCGGTAGTCACCGGCCGCGAGGTCCGCCAAGGGCGGCTGGGTCGAATCGAACTTCAGCGGATGCCGGCCGACCGGGCGCGTGGCCGCGCTCAGGCCGTCCACCGGCATGTCGAGATCGCGGCCACCGCGGCGCCACCACTGGCGCAGGTCCTTCAGCCATTTGCTGCCTTCGTTGTCACGCATGCCGATGTCGTACCAGACCGAGAGCTGGGCGGCGACGTGGCCATCGGGCGATTCGACCCAGGCGGCGACATAGGGGCGGTGGTACTCAGCGACATCGAGGCGCGGGATCTCGACCTCGATCGCCAGCTCGGCCGCTTGGGTGGCGGCGCTTGGCGCGAGCGTCATCAGCACGCCGACGAGACAGGTGGCAAGGGCTTTCGGTGAGTGGATCATGGGCGATTCCAGACAGCTCAGTGGATGAACAACAGGGCGATCAGCAGGGGCAGCACCAGTCCCAGCCCGACCACCGGCCAAGTGCCGGGGCGCTGACGCGCATGCATCTGCAGCAGGACGAGCCCGGTGAGGCAGAACACCACGCAGGCGACCGCAAACAGATCGATGAACCAGGACCACACCGGCCCGGTGTGGCGGCCCTTGTGCAGGTCGTTGAGCCAGGCGATCCAGCCGCGATCGGTCAGCTCGTGCTTCACCTCGCCGGAGGCGAGATCGAGGCTCAGCCAGGCATCTCCGCCGGGCCGCGGCAGCGAGAGGTAGATTTCCTCCGGCGACCATTCGGCCTCGATCGCTTCCACGCGCAGATCGAGTTCGCCGCGCAGCCAGGCGCTGGCGCGGGCGGGAAGCGGCGCGGTATCGGCGTCCTCGGCCAGCGCCTGCAGCTCGGCGAGCAGCGGCGCCGGCAGCTGCGCCAGGCGCAACTCCACCCTCGGCTGGGCTTCGATACGGCCGGCGTGGTTCAAGGTGATGCCGGTGACGGCGAACAGCAGCATCGCCACCAGGCACAGGGCGGAGCTGACCCAGTGCCAGAGATGCAGCTGCTTCAACCACCCGCTGCGTGAGGCGGAGGCGGTCGACATCGGCTCAGGGCACCGCGCCGCAGCGCGCAGGGGCCGCGCGCTGTGCTGCATGCTCGCCGCTGAGAGGCGAGCGAAGCGAGGGGAGCGGCGCGCGGAGAACGCGCGTCAACACGAGCAGGAACACGCCGAGAGATCCAGTGGGTCGTGAGGAACCCCGGTCTGGCGTCGGCTGGACGGGTGCTGAGAAGGCCGCGGCAGCTTATTGCAAATGCGAACGGGTCGCAATAGCGAAGAGCTGGGATTGGGGATTGGGGATTCGCAGCAGGCGCTGCCAGTCGCGACGGCGCCCCGTCGGGCTTCAAGCCGCTCCCACGTCGCAGCCGTTCGGGGGCGCTGATCGGCTGTCTATGGCCGCCGATGACGCCAAAAGCCCGAGCGGCGCGAAGGCGGGCTTGGGCAGCGGGCCGGGTGTTCTCTGGCGGTGCCGTCCATGTGCTTTCGGAACCCAGCCGATGGCGCTTCGCCAACGCTAGCTCGGAGGCACGCTCCGGCGTCAGACACGCTTGCAGATGCCGTGCACTCCACACCGCCGGCGTCGAATCCCCACTCCCGCACGGCAAGCGTCGCTCAGGCTTCGATCGCCAGCAGCTGCCGCAGCCGCGCCTTCAGCCCCAGCCCGTGCTGCTTGAGCCAAGCGCGCTGCTGGAGATGATCCGGCATGCGAGCGCGCACTTCGGCCCAGTAGGCGGGCGAGTGATTGCGCTGCAGCAGGTGGCAGAGCTCATGCACCAGCACGTACTCGAACACCCGCGGCGGCGCCTGCACCAGGGCGAGGTCGAGCGAGACTGCACCGGCGGCATTGAGCGAGCCCCACAGACTGGACAGCGGCCGCAGCCGAATGCTGCGCGGTGCAGCAGGCAAGGTGGGCAGGTACTGCGGCAGCCACTGGCCGAGATCCCGACGCGCCTCGGCCAGCAGGAAATCCGCCATCACCCGCTGCAGCTGCAGCGGCGTATAGCGCGGCGGCAGATGCAGCTCGACGTGGGCCGCGGACGGCACCGCCGCGAGACGGCGCGATTCGACGCGCTGGATCGGCAGCTGCGCGCCGCGCAGCAGCAGATGATCCGGACGCGCGGGGTCGGACGCAGGCGCGCCATCGCTGCCCTGCCCCGGCACGGCCGCAGGCAACGCCAGCGCGCGCAGCTGCTGGGCCAACCAGCCGCGATGCTGCTCCAGAAACTGGCGGATCTCGATCTCGCCAACGCCGCGCGGCACGGTCAGCCGCGGACCGCGCTCGGAGACCATCAGCTTCAGTCGACGTGCGCGCGCATCGCGCACTTCGACAATGCCCGCCTCGCTGCCGTCGGGCAGGCGCAGACGCCGCTCCGAGCGCAGCAGGCGGGCCATGCCTCGCTCAGGCCTCTGCCTTGCTGAGGCCGAGAATCTCCTCAAGCCGCTTGAGCAGCACGCGAAGCTCGCCGCTCATCAGCGCGAACACCGCGTCGATCTCGTCGCGCTGGGTATCGCGCTCGCCCTGCTCAAGCGATTCGGTGGCCGACTCCAGAAACTTCAGCTTGCGGATCACCAGGTCCTCGCCGAGCACGAAGCTGATGCGCTCCTCGAACACCAGGGCGACCTGGAAGGCCTGCTTGCCGCACTTCAGGTGCTCGCGCACTTCCTCGGCGCTGAGCTCCTGACGGCGGCACTTGATGATCGCGCCCGAGTCGACCGGATCGCGCAGCTCGCACTCATCGCCGAGCACGAAACCCTCGGGCAGCGGCTCGCCGTCGATCCACGAGGTCATCAGCGCGCGCGGGCTGGTTTCAGCGTTCACCGGCACCGCCGGAAAGCTGCCCAACGCTTCGCGGATCGCGGTGACGAAGGTCTCGGCGCTCTTGCGGCTGCTGCTGTCGATCACGCACCAGCCCAGGCCGAGATCGAGGTAGCCCGAGCAGCGCGAGGGCCGCGAAAACGCCCGCGGCAGCAGGTCGGTCAGCACTTCATCCTTGATGCGCTTGCGCTCGCGGCCGCCGGGGTTGCGGCCTTCGCTCTCGCGGATGTGGTCGAGTTTCTCCGAAAGCACGGCATTGACCACGGATCCCGGCAGCAGCTTGTCCTCGCTGCCGAGCGTCAGCAGCAGGGCCTCGGCGACGCGGTGCGACAGCGCCTGCTCGCCACGGCCGAGCGGGGAGACAAAGCCGCGCGAGGACAGCTCCAGCGGGCCGACGGGTTTGAGCACGTGCTCGGCGAGCTTGTCGTCAAGGTCCTCGAAGCTGTCGTTGATCGAGGTGGGATAGCGGAACAGGGTCAGGTTGCGGAAGAACATTAGGTGTCCTGTTTAGGCTCGCGCATGGGGCTGCGGGCGATCATTGCTCGCCGCGCGAGCGGTGGTGATTTTGCCCCTCTCCCCGTGGAGCGAGCCGAACCGTTTGTGGGCTGCCGGTGGCAGCCCACGGGTCGGCGAGCCCGAGCGGAGCGAAGGTCGGGGTTGGGGAGAGGGTTCGGCCGCCCATCAAGTGGCAATCCGCTCGATCCTGATTCCTCATGGCGGCGAGCTCGGCGCTTCAGCTGCAAGCTGCTCATCCATGCGCGAGTCCCGGACCCTCTCCCCCAAGCCCTCTCCCACAGGGAGAGGGGAGCGATGTGCGGATCGAGCGCGGCACGGGATCTGAGCAAGTTGGCAACAGACGATCACGCCTGCAGCCGCACCGGAATCTCCAGCAGGCGTGCAGGCGCATCGAGCGGTTCGACTGCGGCAGCTGCGCGCGCTTGGCTTGCGACCTCCGCAGGCTCCCCTGCCAGCCACGCATGCGCATCGGGCAGCGGTGCGTCGGACGCGCGGCCCAGCGAGAGGAAATCGAAAAGAGTGCGGTCCGACAGCTGCGAAGGGCGAATATCGCCCAGCGCACGCGCCATGGTTTCCAGCCGACCCGGCGCGGTGCGCTCCCACTCGTCCATCATCCGTCGCACCTGCTTGCGCTGCAGGTTTTCCTGCGAGCCGCACAGATTGCAGGGAATGATCGGAAAGCCCTTGGCCTCGGCGTAGCGCGCGATATCAGCCTCGGCCACGTAGGCCAGGGGGCGGATCACGATGTGGCGGCCGTCGTCCGAGCGCAGCTTGGGCGGCATGCCCGAGAGCTTGGCGTGGAAGAACAGGTTCATGAAGAAGGTCGCCAGCAGGTCATCGCGGTGATGGCCCAGGGCGATCTTGGTGAAGCCCTGCTCGGCGGCATAGGTGTAGAGCGCTCCGCGGCGCAGGCGCGAGCACAGCGAGCACATGGTTTTGCCCTCGGGCACCACGCGCTTGACGACCGAGTAGGTGTCCTGCTCCAGGATCTTGAAGGGCACGCCAAGGCTTTCGAGGTAGGCGGGCAGGATGTGCTCGGGAAAGTCGGGCTGCTTCTGGTCGAGGTTGACCGCCACCAGCTCGAAGCGCACCGGCGCCTTGGCCTGCAGCTGCATCAGCACATCCAGCAGGGTGTAGCTGTCCTTGCCGCCGGACAGGCAGACCATGACCTTGTCGCCTTCCTCGATCATGCCGAAGTCGGCGATGGCCTCGCCGACCTGGTGGCGCAGGCGCTTGGCCAGCTTGTTGTGCTCGTACTCGTGCTTGCGGGCGCTGGACATGGGCGGAAAGGGCATTGATGAGGGGCGTAGGAGCCGTCGGCCGGGAGCAGACCCGGTCGCGCAGTTTAGCAGCGCCCCCGGATCGCCTCGACCGTGCGCAAGGGCTGCCCGATGCGCCCGGCGCCGGGCCTCTTGCGCGGCCGCGGGGGGTGGGTAAGCTCACCGCTCCCGCGCACGCGATCCCTGGGTTTCCGATGCTGTCGAGCGATACCGCCGAGGTGGTGAGGCAGTTGGCCGAGCTGAAGCTCGAGCACCGCGACCTCGATAGCGCCATCGAACGCCTTGGGCAGACGCCAGGCGCAGATGAACTGCAGCTGCGGCGATTGAAGAAGCGCAAGCTGCGGATCAAGGACGTGATCGCGCGTCTGGAGAGTGAGCTGATTCCCGACCTGGATGCCTGAAGCGCCGGGATTCGGGATTCGGGATTCGGGATTCGGGATTCGGGATTCGGGATTCGGGATTCGAGAACAAGCGTATCCGGCGTCGACCTGTGCAACCGCGCCGTGGCCATCAGGCCCCGGTTCGATGCATGGCCTCGGCGATGGCGCGTTTCAGATCCTCCGCCGGGCAAGGCTTGGCCAGCACGCGGTGGATCGCACCGCTGGCGCGCGCGGCATCGCTGCTGCCGGTGTCGCCCATGCCGGTCAGCAGAATGCGTACGGTGCCGGGCCAGCGCTCGGCCACGGTCTGCAGGAAGCGCACGCCGTCCATGCCGGGCATGCGCATGTCGGACAGCACCACGTCGAAAGCGGGTTCGGATTCGAGCGCGTGCAGCCCCTCATCGGGCCCGACGGCGGTGATCAGCTCGACCGCGCCGAACAGGCTGCGGTTCAGGGCGCGCAGGATGTTGGGCTCGTCGTCGACCGCCAGCACGCGCGGCAGGGCCTCAGCCATGGCTGCTCTCCCGGATGCGCTCGGCCTTGTCGCGCCAGTCCTCGAGGCGATCGGCCACGCGCACGCGTTCGAGGTAGGCGAGGTCGATCTCGTCCTCGCCGGCCAAGGCAGCGGCGACGTGGACGATGCCGGCCAAGCCGAATTCGCGCTGGCTGGCGCGCTGCGGCTGACGGTGATGGGCGACGGCTTCGACAATCGCCATGGGCAGACCCCAGACGCCCAGCAGATAGGCCCCCAGCTCGGCGTAACTGAAGCGCTGCGCTGCGTCGCCCTCGGGCTGCGGCAGCAGCAGCCCGACGTTGGCGAGCAGACCGGCGATGCCCGCCTGATCGGCATCGGCGCGTCCGGCGGCCACCCGCGCTGCGATCAGCGAACTCAGCAGGGCCTGACGCTGCAGGGCTTCCACATCGACACGTCCGGCCTCCTGGCTGAACACCTCGGCGGCCAGCACCAGGTTGCGGATCATGGTTGAACCAATGCGCGAGACCGCCGTCTTGAGATCGGTGACCGCCCGACTGCTCGAGGGGAAGAACGCCGAGTTGGCCATGTGCAGCACCTTGGCCGTCATCGCGGGATCTTCGGCGAGGATCGCGCCGATCTGGCGCGCATCGCAGTTCGGATCCTGCAGGGCCTGGTTCAACTTGGCGAACACGTGGGGCGCTGCGGGCAGGCGCTTGATACGACCCACCACCTCGCCGATCGCCGGGTCGGCCAGCAGGTTCCTGAGCGCGACCGCCCCTTCAATGGTGTCGACCAGCAGCTGCGGCTCACAGGGCTTCGACAGGAACTGCTGGGCCACGTTGAGCGCGCGCATCGCGGCCTGGGTTTCGGTGTGGCCCGACAGCAGCATGCGCAGCGTCGAAGGCGACCTCTGCTGCACTCGCTTCAGCAGTTCAGCGCCGTCCATGCCCGGCATGCGCATGTCGGTGACCACCACATCGATCGGCCCGCGATCAAACTCGGCCAGCGCGGCCTCGCCACCGTCAGCAAGCAGGATCTCCCAGTCGCGGTTGAGCCCGAACAGCATGCGTTCCAGCCCGACCAGCACGCGCCGCTCATCGTCCACGAACAGAACTCTCATTCGGGCTCTCCACCGAGCTGCGGCCGCAGCGGCAGGCCGATGATGAAGGTGGTGCCGATGCCGGGCTCGGTTTCGAAGTGGATGCGGCCCTTGTGCTTGTCGACGATGGTGGCGTAAGCCATCGACAGGCCCTGACCCGTGCCCTTGCCCACCGGCTTGGTGGTGAAGAAGGGATCGAACACCGAACGCTGGATCGCCTCCGGAATGCCGCCGCCGGTATCGGCCACGCGGATCTCGGCCATGTCGCTGGCAAGGCGCGTGCTGATGCGGATGCGACCTTTGCTGCCAGGGTCCTTCAGCACGATGTCGCCGATCGCGTGCGAGGCATTGACGATGAGGTTAAGCACCACCTGACTCAGCTCATCGCGAAAGCACGGCACGGGCGGCAGCTCAGGGTCGAAGTCGGTGTCGAGATCAGCGACGTACTTCCACTCGTTTCGCGCGACCATCACGGTTGTGTCAATCAGCTCGCTGAGCTCGACCGGCTCCTGGTCCTCGCCCGAGGGATGCGAAAAGCGCTTCATCGCCATGACGATGTGCGATACCCGATGCAGGCCTTCCTGCGACTCGTCGAAAGCGTCGGGCACGTTGCGCCGCAGGTAGTCGAGGCGGGCGGCCTTGAGCGCTGCCTCGGCGGCATCGAGACGCTCGGCGGACAGCGGCGCCTGGCGCGCCTCGGCCAGCAGCCCGAGGTACTGGTCCACCACGCTCAGCAAGGCTTCGAAACCCGAGCGCAGAAAGCTGACGTTGTCGCTGACGTACTGCACCGGCGTGTTGATCTCGTGGGCCACGCCCGCCGCAAGCTGGCCGATCGCCTCCATTTTCTGCGACTGCAGCAGGCGCGCCTGGGTGCTGCGCAGCTCGGACAGCGCCTGCTGCAGCTGCAGCCGCTCACGTTCAAGCTCGCGGGTCTTTCGCGAGACCACCGCTTCGAGCGCAAGGTTCTGTTCGAGCAGGGCGAAGGCCGAGGGATCGCTGCTGCGCGACTCCAGCCGTTTGATCAGCACTTCGATGGTGCGATCACGCGCCGTCAGCATGCGCTTGAGCTCGGCCGGATCGTCGGTGCAGGCGGCCTCCGACATCGCTGCCGGCGGAACGGAAGGGTCAGTCACGCTCATGGGTGGGCGGCCACGGCAATCGCTGTGAACGACTGGTTGATGTGCAGGCCGTTGAACTGTTCGCCGTGGGTGGAGAATCCGAACACCCTGCGCTCGGCAAGAAAGTCGCCGATCGCCCCCAGCTGATTGTCGCGCTCGGCCTGCCGCCGCCGCAGCGTGCATTCGCAGCCCAGAACGAGCGCCGGTTCGCCGATGCGCGCTTCCACGGCTTCGAAGCCGCGACGCAGCGCCTCCAGGGCCGCACCGGCATCGCCCACGTCGACCAGCACGCCGGTTTCCACCGCCGACATGCACAGCAGGGCGCGAGCGCGGGTCACCCGGCTGATCGCCCGCACCACCAGTTCGTCGCCGACGCGCAGCAGCAGGGGATGGGCCTCCAGCAGTTCCGGGCTGAGTGCGGCTTCGGTGACGCCGAGCGTCCGCGCATAGACCTCGGCGGCCGGCAGGCCGTTGATCTGGATGACCAGCCGGCGCTCGGGATCGGCCTCGGTGATGACCAGACGCTCGCGGCGCGGCACGAAGTGCTGCACGCGGAAGGCCTCGAACACCTGCGATGTCTCGAACACGCCGAACACCGCGGCATTGCTGCGGAAGCGGCCATCGAAGTAGACCGGGGTGTGTTCGAAGCGCAGCTCGTCCGAGGCCGAGCCGCCGATGAAGGGCACGTCGCCCAGTCCGTGGTAGAGCGCGTGCGCCAGCCGCTCCTCACCCTGATGCAGACCGTCAACCAGCAGCAGGCCGAAACGCCGCCAGCCCGGCGCCAGCGGACGCTCCGCCAGACCGCGAGCAATGCGCTCCACGGCGGCATCGGCGCGCCCCAGGGGCTCGATCAGATGCGTGCTGAGTCTGAGTCCGGCGCCATAGCAGGCCAGCAGCGACAGGCCGCCGCGCCGGAAACCCCCGCTGCCGATCTGGCCGCCGCTGGTGCAGCCAAGCAGCGGGCAGGCGAAGCGCTGCGCCAGCGCATCGGCGAGTGCCTGCAGCGGATACAGGCCATCGCAGAAGAACAGCACCGCCGCCGGCGTCCGTCCGGGGCGGCGGCGAGCCAGCTCGGTCACCAGTGCGGCGACTGCCTGCCCGGGGTCCGCCAGTGCGCTGAACACACACTCGTTCGAGATCGGCGGCTCACAGCGATGGCTCGGTCCACCCACGGGCGTCGGAAAACCGTCGCTTGAACCGTGCGCAGGCGTCGATATCTGTCGCTCGCGGGTGCGGAGCGTCATCGCTGTCGGCCTCGCGTCTTCACGGTTGCGGGTCACCTGAGGGGGGGGTGGATGGGCGGGGGGGGGCGCCGTTCGCGGCGCGCGGATCGCGGATCGCGATGCTGCGTGCATGTCGCGTGCCGCGCGATGCGTTCGCGGGGGGCTGCGTTCAGTAAGCTTGGAGCCTGCTGCGCGGAGGACGCCCTGGACACCGCCCAACCACTGACTCGCCTGCCGGCGGCGCTGGCCGCAACGAGCGGCGCACTCGCGATCCTCGTCGCTGCGGGCGCGGGTGCCTTGGGCCTGTGGAGTGCAGCGGTTACCGCCGCCTGGGCGGCCCTGGCCTGTATCGCCCTGCTATGGCCGCTGCCGCGGGTGCGCGGCCTGATGGCAGCCCAGGCCTGGGCCATCGGCGGCGCAGGTCTGCTGATCCTGCTCTGGCGCCACATCGACAGCGGCGCCTGGTCACAGCCCTTTGCTCTGCTGGTGGGTGCCGCCCTGGCCGCCGCTGTCGGGCTGAGCCGTCCGCCGAGTCCCGCACGCCAGAGTCTGCTCAGCCTGAGCGGAGGCGCCGTGCTGCTGCTCGGCGGGCTTGACGCCCTGGGCGTACTGGGCGGACGCAGCGCAAGTGGCTCGCTCGGCGCCTTTCCGCTGCTGCTGGCCTGCGCTTCGATCGGTCTCAGCTCGGCCCTGCTGCGCCGGGGCCTGCCGCATGCGCCCGGCCTGCGCGAGGGCGCGCGACTGGCCACCGCCTTCGCGCTGGCCGCCGCCGTCGTCGACACCTGTGGGCGTCTGCCGCACCTCAACCTGGACCTGTTGCCGCCCGTCGTCGCCGGCGCTGCCGCCCTGTGCCTGGTGGCCGTCGCAGGTCGACGCGAGCGACTCGTAGGCGGTGTTCTGCTGGGTTTGGCCGCGCTGGCGCTGACGACGGCCGCGAGCTGGCTTGCGCCCGTGCTGGGGCAGGCCGTGCTGAGCCCACCCCTGCCCCTGAGCGCTGCGATGCCGCTGGGCTTGGCCTGCGTCGGACTGTTCTGCCTGCAGCGCCGCCAGCGTCGACTCGGCTGGCGCACCATGGCGTGGGCCAGCGGCCTGCTGCTGATCCTGATCGCCGCACTGGGCATGCTCGGCTTCCTGCTGGAAACCGACCGTCTGAACCCCTGGGGCGAGGCGCAGGCGCCGGGGCCGCTCGCTTCGCTGGGCCAGTTCGGTCTGGGCCTCGCCCTGGTCCTGCTTTCGGATATCGGCCGCGATGCGCAGCGGCCGCTCGCCGCGTGGCTGCCGGCGACGCTCGGCACCATGACGGTGCTGCTCGGCGTGGTCGGCTGGCGCGCCGTGCTGCCGGACAACACCCTGCGCATCGAGCGCGCCACCGCTGCGGTGGCGGATCTCGTCCAGAGCCAGCTCCAGCAGCGTCTCGACCAGTTCAGCCGCAGCCTGCGGCTCGCTGCCGTGCTGGGCGAAGACTCGCGTGACGTCCTCGCCGAAATCGATCCGGCGGTGATCGCGGTCGCCGACGCTCGGGGCAGCGGCTGGAAACTGCGCGATCCCGCACTGGCGCCCCAGCTCGACCGCCAGGAGAGCCGGCTGCGCGCCTTCTTCCTGCGGCTGCAGGAAGAACGCCCCGTCGAAGCCTCACCGCTGCTGGGCGTGGGCCGACCGGCCTGGATGATCGTCTCCGCCGCCGGCGGCGTACCCGGTGAGCGACTGCGCCTGCTGGTCGACGTTGAACGCCTCACCGCGCCCACCCTGCAGTTCGAGCCAGCGCAGTTCGCACTGGCGCTCGCGCAGGACGAGCAGACCATTCTCGGCAGCCCGGACGCGCTCCCGCCCAGCGGCGGCTTGCAACGCAGCTTCAGCGGCCTGGGCGAGGGCTGGACGCTGCACGTGGCGCCGCAGCCCGGCCTGGTGCAGCTGATGGGGTCGCGCCTGCCCTCGCTGGTGCTGGTCATGGGGCTGCTGCTGGGCGGCAGCCTGGCGGCCGCGCTTCGTCTGGCCCTGGTCGCCCAGCAGCGCGCGCGCAACGCCGAATCGATCGCCCGCGGCCTGGAGCGCGAGGTCGCGGCGCGCCAGGCGACTGAAACCGCGCTCGACCGCTCACTGGACGAGATCGGCCTGATCCTGTCCAGCATCAGCGACGGCTTCCTGTTTCTCGATCGCGATCTGCGGGTGTCCTTCGCCAACCTGCAGGCGGCGCGCATGCTGTCGGGCGAGGGCGAGCTGCCGCCCAATGCCAGCCTCGCGGGCCTGTGGCCGGATCTGGCCAACGAAGGCCGCCTGGTCGAGCTGGCACGGGCACTCGGCCAGACCGCGGAGACCCGCTTCGAGGCCTTCAATCCGCAGGCTCGGACCTGGCTTGAGGTGCGCGCCTTCGCCCATCCCAACGGGCTGGCGGTGCTGCTTCGCGACATCGGCGATCAGCGCCAGCGCGCCGAGGAGCTGGCCACCAGCGAAGCCGCCCTGCGCGGCGCGCAGCGGCTGGCCCGCGTGGGCAGCTGGCGCTACGACCTGTTCCGCGACAGCTGGCTGTGGAGCGACGAGCTGTATCGCATCCTCGGCCTGGTGCCCGGCCAGCTGCCGCCTTCGCGCGATCTGCTGCTGCAGCACGTGCCGGCAGTGCAGCGGGCGGCGCTGTCAGCCGCCTTCGACGCCCTGCTCAGCGAAGGCCGCGAACTGCTCAACGAGCACCGCGTGCAGCGCAGCGACGCCGGTTGGGTCGATGCACTGAGTCTGGCGCGCGCGGAGCGCGATGCCGGCGGACGCATCCGCGCCATCTCGGGGACGCTGCAGGACATCAGCGCACAGAAGCGCCAGGCGCATGAGCTGCAGGCCGCGCTGGCCCGCTCCGAGCGCCAGGCGCGCCAGCTGCAGGCCTTGCACCAGGTCTCGCTACTGGCCAGCCAGAAACTCGGCGACCCGGACCTGGTGCCGGTGCTGCTGACCGAGGTCCGCCGCGCGTTCGATGCCGGTGTCGCGCTGCTGGTCGAGGCCCCCGGCGGCAGCTTCGATGACGGCCGCGAAGCGCTGATGGACCTGCGCCCGGGATTCGCCTGGCCGCGCGCGATGGACTCGTCGACGCTGGCCTTCCTGCGTCAGCTCGCGGGCACCGGCGCGCGCCGCCTCAGCAAGGTCGAACTTCTGGCGCACTCGGCCTACGGCGAGTTGAGCCTGGCAGCGCTGGATCTGCCTCTGGCCGGGCTGCTCAGCGTGCCGCTGCGCGCGCCCGGAGGGCATGCCGGAGGCCAGCTGCTGCTGTCCTGTCCGTCGGAGGGTGAATTCGGCCAGGACGAACTGGAGGTGCTGGACCAGTTCGGCCAGATTCTCGCGTTGGCCCGCGACTGGTCGGACCTGATCGAAGCCCTGCAGTCCACCCGCGCCGACCTGCAGCAGCAGCTCGATGCCCTCTCCCGCAACCGCACCCTGCTGGCGGGCGCCGAGCGGGTGGCCGGGCTGGGCACCTGGGAGCTGCACTTCCTCGGCGGCCAGATCGTCGACTTCGAGGCCTCCGAGGTCGCCCGGCGCATCCTCGGCATGGAGGACGGGCCGCTGGCGCTCGATCTCGCCAACGAGCGCGTCCATCCCGAGGATCGGCCGCGGCTGCGCGAAATGTTTCTGGCCGCAAAGCACGGCGCGCAGGTGTTCGAGATCGACTACCGGGTGCACCATCCGGACGGCCGCGAGCTGTGGGTGCACACCCAGGCCGAGATCGCCCGAGATGCGGAGGGACGGCCGGTTTACCTGCTCGGGACCATGCAGGACGTCACCCGCCAGCGCGAACAGCAGCGCCGCGAGCAGGAGAAGATCGAGCTGCTGCGCGGTATCGCTGCCGGCGCTCCGCTCGAACAGAGCCTCAATGGCCTCGTCCGCCACCTCGAGAGCGCCCATGCGGTGCGCGTTGCGGTCGCCTATGGGCTGGATCTCAACCGGGGCGCCCGCGGCATTGCAGCGCCCTCGCTGGGCGAGGAGTTCCAGCGCGTGATGCGCGGCCTGAGCGGCGTTCCCGGCGTCGCACCCAGCCGGCTCGCCGCCGAGCGCGGGGAGCGGATCATCGTCGCCGATGTGCTGGCCGAGCCCGCCTTTCACCAGGTTCACGCCGCCTGCCGCAATGAGGGCATCCGCTGCATCGTCGCCACTCCGGTCCAGGGCACAGACGCGCGCGTCAGCGGCGTGCTGACCTGCTATCTGGATCACGCCGACGGCCCTTCGCACGAGCTGCTGCAGGCGATCGACTCGGCGGTCTCCGTGGCGGCGATCGCGCTCAAGACCGCCGCCGCCCGGCGCCACATCGAGGACAGCCGCCAGCGCCTGCGCTCGCTGTTCACCCTGGTGCCCGATGCGGTGTTCGCACTCGACCCGAGCGGTCGCATCGAGGACTGCAACGCCGCCGCCGAGGCGAGCAGCGGCCGGCCTCGCGACAGTCTGCTGGGCCAGGCGCTCACCGACATCGTCAGCCGCGAGGCCCGCGATCTGTTCGAGCAGCGCATCGGTCTGGCCGCACGCGGCAGCATCCAGCGCTTCGAGCTGCAGGGGGCGGACATGCAGGGCCTTCGCGTCGACACGGTCAACACGACCCTGCCCATCGAAGTCGACGGCAGCACGGTCGGCGTCTTCCTGATCCGCACCGACGTCAGCGAAGCGCGTCGCGCCCAGGCCGCCCTGCAGGCCGCACTCGCCGATCTGGAGTCGCGCAATCAGGAGCTGCAGGACTTCGCCTTCGTCGCCTCGCACGATCTGCAGGAGCCCCTGCGCAAAGTCCAGGCCTTTGGCGATCGGCTGCGACTGCATCTGGCCGAGCGCCTGGATGAGCGCTCAGCCGACTACATCCAGCGCATGCGCTCGGCGGCTGCGCGCATGCAGACCCTGATCAACGATCTGCTGGCCTACTCGCGGGTCTCCCGCAATGCCCACCAGCCGCAGCGCGTGGCGCTGTCGCGCGTGCTGGCGGAAGTGCTTGCCGATCTTGAGAGCCGCATCGAAGCGAGTGGAGCGGTCGTCGAAGCGGGACTGCTGCCGGAGGTCGAGGCCGATCCGACGCAGATGCGCCAGCTGCTGCAAAACCTGCTCGGCAATGCGCTGAAGTTCGCCGCCCCCGGCCGCGCGCCGCGGGTGCGGGTGTCCGCCAGTCAGCGCGAAGGCCGCGTTTGTCTGCTCGTCGAGGACAACGGCATCGGCTTCGACAACAAGTATCAGGACCGCATCTTCGCGCCCTTCCAGCGCCTTCACGGGCGCAGCGAGTACGAAGGCTCGGGCATCGGCTTGGCTATCGTGCGCAAGATCGTCGAGCGCCACGGCGGCCAGATCCACGCCGACGGTCGCCCCGGCGAGGGCGCTCGCTTCGCGCTCGACCTGCCGGCTTCCACTGCTCTTTCCAGCGCGCGCGACGTCTGCGAGGATTCGGCCTGATGTCCATTCCTGACACCCTGCCCTGCTGGATCCTGGTCGCCGAAGACGATGGCGACGACCAGCGCCTGTTGGCGGACGCCTTCGAGCAGTGCGGCATCCGCTGCCGGCTCGATTTTCATGGCGATGGCGAAAGCCTGCTCAAGGCGCTCAGCGACTGCACGCCGGCCTCGCCGCCGCGGCTCATCCTGCTCGACCTCAACATGCCGCGTATGGATGGACGCGAGACCCTGCAGCGGCTGCGCGCTGACCCCGTGCTGGCGCAGGTGCCGGTGGTGGTCATGTCGACCTCGGCCGCCGAAGACGATTGCAGCCGCGCTCGCCGCGCCGGCTGCGACGCCTATTTCGTGAAACCCGCCGAGTACGGCGCCTTGCTCGACATGGTCGGCTTGATCGCCCGGCGCTGGCTGCAGCTGCCGTCACCGGCGGGAGGGGACGTCCGATGATGGCGCGCGAAGTCCCGCACATTCGCGTGCTGCTGATCGACGACGACGAGGACGATGTCTACCTCACCCGGGCGCTGTTCGAGGAGGTCGTCGACTTCCGCGCCGAGGTGGTGGCCGCAGGCAGCCTTGACCAGGGGTTCCGTCTGCTCGGCGAGTCGGACTTCGACATCTGCCTGGTCGACTACCGCATCGGCCCGGACAGCGGTATTGCTTTCATCGAGCAGGTGGCCCGCTCGGACTCGCGGGTGCCCGTCATTCTGCTGACCGGCCAGGGCAGCCGCGAGGTCGATCTGCGCGCGATGGAGGCCGGCGCAGCCGACTACCTGGTCAAGGGTGGGCTGGACGCGGAACGGCTCGGACGGGCCGTGCGCTACACCCTCGATCGCGCCGAAGACGTGCGTCTCATCGAAGCCAGCGAGGCGCGCTATCGCCTGCTGTTCGAATCCAATCCGATGCCGATGTGGGTCTGCGACAACGAGACCCTGCGCTTCCTGGCCGTCAACGAAGCGACCGTGGAGCACTACGGTTACTCGCGCGAGGAGTTCGCGCGGATGGACTCCACCCATCTGCGCCCCGCCGAGGACGTGCCGGCCTTTCTGGCGGGCGTGCGCGCCAGCCTGCCCGGCCCCTACCGGCGCGGACCGGTGCGCCACATCCGACGCGACGGCAGCGTCATCTGGGTCGAGATCACGGCGCACGACATCCGCTTCGAAGAGCGCCCGGCGCGCCTGGTGCTGATCAACGATGTGACCGCCAAGCGCGCGGCCGAAGCCGAGGCCCGGCTGCTGGCGCGCGCGTTCGAATCGAGCAAGAGCGGCATGCTGATCGCCGACGCCCGCGGCCCGGACCTGCCGACGGTGTACGTCAATCCGGCGTTCGTGCGCATGAGCGGCTACGAGGCCAGCGAGATCCTCGGCCGCAACTGCCGCTTCATGCAGGGCGAGGACCGCGATCAGGAATCCTTGCGCACCCTGCGCGAGACCTTGGGCAAACAGGGCGAATGCGAAGTCGTGCTGCGCAACTACCGCCGCGACGGCAGCCTGTTCTGGAACCAGCTCACGCTGGCGCCAGTGCGCGATGCGGATGGGCAGGTGACCCACTACATCGGCGTGTCCACCGACCTCACCGACCGCCGTCGCCACGAGGCCGAGCTGGCCTATCTCGCCCGCCACGACCAGGTCACCGGGCTGCCGCGCTTCATTGATCCGGACGACGCCTTGCGGCCCCTGTTCGAGGAAGCCGCCGCAGCCGACGAGCAGGTCGCGCTCTGGTGCATCGACATCGACCGTTTCCAGTCCGTCAACGAGAGCGTCGGCTACCGGGGCGGCGATGAAGTCCTGAGGCTGCTTGCCTCGCGCATCCGCTACGTGACGGGCGCCGCCGGCAAGCTGTGGCGCCTGACCTCCGATGAATTCGTGCTGTCCCTGCGTTTCCGGCGCGGCGAATGCGAGCCGCTGGCCATTGCGGAGCAGATCCGCGAGACCCTGGAGGTGCCCGTCCCGGTCGCTGGCTCGCAGCTTTTTCTGTCCGGCACCATCGGCGTGGCCGTGCATCCCGACAACGCGCGCGACCCGGTCGAGCTGTTCCAGTGCTCGGAGTCGGCGATGTACCGCTCCAAGCGCAGCGGCCGCAATTCGGTGCTGGCCTCGTCGGCCTCGCACGCCGAGGAGCTGCGCGAGCGTCTCGCTTTGGGCAGCCGCTTGAAGAGCGCGATCGCCGCCAACGAGTTCGTTCTGTACTTCCAGCCGCAGGTCAACGGCAGCGACGGCCGCATCACCGGCATGGAAGCGCTGGTGCGCTGGCGCACCGCAGACCGCGGGCTGATCGAGCCAATGCGCTTCATCCAGGTGGCCGAAGAGCTCGGCAGCATCGTCGACCTTGGCCGCTGGGTGCTGCACGAGGCCTGCCGTCAGGGCCGGCGCTGGCTCGACCTGGGCCACACCGAGCTGCGCATCGGCGTCAACGTCAGCGCTCTGCAGCTGCATCGCATGAGCTTTGTCGACGAGGTGCGCGAGGCGCTGGAGCGGTCCGGCCTGCCTGCGCACATGTTGGAGCTGGAGACGACAGAGGCCGCGATCGTCGAGAACCTCGCCCGCTCGCTGGATGTGCTGTCCAGGCTGAAGGCTCTCGGCGTGCAGCTCGCGCTCGACGACTTCGGCCTGGGCTACAGCTGCCTGAGCCAGCTGAAGCGCTTCCCGGTGGATCGCCTGAAGATCGACCAGAGCTTCGTGCGCGATGTGGCGCTCGCCGGCAGCGAAGCCGCGATCGCCCGCGCGATCACCGCGATGGGCCACGAGCTGCACCTCAAGGTGATCGCCGAGGGCGTCGAGACCGAAGCGCAGTTCGGCTATCTGCTGCGCAACCACTGCGACGAGTTCCAGGGCTTCCTGTTCAGCCCGCCCTTGCCGGCCGACGAGGCCACGACGCTCCTGGCCAAGCGCTACGTGGCGCCGATGGTGATGAGCCTGGCGCGCCCCGAGCGCGGCCTGCTGCTGGTCGACGACGAAGAGAACGTGTTGCGCGCCCTGGTGCGTGTGCTGCGTCGCGACGGCTATGTGATCCACACCGCCACCAACGCCACTGAAGGCTTCGAGCTGCTGGCGAAGAACCGCGTGCAGGTGATCGTCTCCGACCAACGCATGCCCGGCATCAGCGGCACACAATTCCTGTCGCGAGTGAAGGAGATGTACCCCGACACCATGCGCATCGTGCTGTCGGGCTACACCGATCTGGCGACCTTGACCGACGCCATCAATCGCGGCGCGATCTACAAGTTCCTGACCAAGCCTTGGGACGACGAGGACCTGCGCGAGCAGGTGCGCGACGCCTATCGCCAGTACGACGAGCGCGCCGCGCGCGAGTCGGTCGGCTGAACCCGCGAGGGCGCGTCTGCCGCGCCTGCGGCCGCTGATATCGAGCACGCGTCGGCGCCGACTGCGCGCGGGCGCGCGGGTTGCGGCATACGCGATGCGCTGCTTGGGTGAACGCGCGGGCTCAGCGGATGAAGTTGAACAGCGAGTTGCCCTGGACCTTGGTAAAGGTGGCCTGGGCCGCCTCCAGCATCAGCAGCTGCTGGCTCAATCGACTCGCGGCCTCGGCGTAATTGACGTCGCGAATCTCCGACAGCGTGGTCGACAGACTGAGCACCTGCGAAGCGCGCTCTTCGGTGGTGCGGTCGAGCGTGTTGAGGCCGGCGCCCACCTTGCTGCGCGCGTCGATGATCTGGTCCTGGGCGACGCCCAGATCTTCGAGGCTGGCGAAGAAGGCGTTGCGCTGCGCGGCGCGCTCGGGCGGCGTGGTCGAGGGCATGCGCAGCGCGTCGATCACGCCCTGCACCGTGGCGAACATGTCCTGCCGGGCCGAGGGCTGCACCGTGAAGCTGTCGCCCGCCGCCGGCACACCGCTGAAGCGCAGCTGCGCGCCGCCGAACTCGATGGCCTGCCCGGCGGTATAGGTGCCGGTGGCGATCACGGTCGAGGCGCCGTCCTGAACGCTGTAGCCGCCTGCGCCATCGAAGGTGATGCGGTAGTTGTCGGGCACCCAGGGCGTGCTGCCCGACAGGCCCGCCGAATCCAGGATCAGGGTGCCGGCATTGGCCGCATCCGGCCGCGCCGCGAAGGTGCCGTTGCCGGTCGGCACGCGCAGGAAGATCTCGCTGCCCGGCGCCACATCGGCCACCGACAGCGAGGGCGAGACATCGACGCGCCGCTGCACCTGATCGCCCGCATAGATCACGCCCGTGGGGCCCGGGGTGAACGGAATCGCCGAGCCCTGGCTGCCCGCAAACAGGTAGCGGCCGCTGCCATCGTCGCTGTTGGAGAGCGCGTACAGGGCCTCCAGCTGCTGCTCCAGCTCGTCGGCGATGGCGGAACGCGACTCAGCGTTCTGGGTGCCGTTGAAGCCCTGCACGGCCAGCTCGCGCACGCGCAGCAGGCGATCGCCGGTGGCGGTGAGGGCGACCTCGGCCAGGTTGAGCCGATTCGCCAGGACGTTGGAGTTCGCGCCAAAGCGCTCCAGCTCGGCGCGGGCGCGGTCGAGCTGGACGATCGAGCCAGCGCCGACGGGGTCCTGCGAGGCAGTGTTGATCTTCTGCCCGGTCGACAGCTGCAGCTGGGTCTTGAAGGATTCCGCCTGCCGCGCCAGCAGCGCGTTCAGGCTCTGGGTGAACTGCAGATTGGTGGAGATGCGCATGGCTATCGCCTCACGGCCGCGAGCAGCGAGTCAAACGCCGCGTTGGCGATGCTGATGATCTGCGCCGCCGCCTGGTAGGACTGCTGGAACTTGAGGAGATTGGCGGCCTCCTCGTCGAGGTTGACGCCGGACACCGCATCGCGCTCGGTCTGCAGCTGATTGTCGATCGCCTGCTGGGCGCCGAGCGTGAACTCGGCCTGGCGCGCAGCGCCGCCGAACTGCGAGGTCATCTCGCTGAGCGCGGCGGTCAGGTTCTGGTTGCCGCCGTTGAACACGCCGACATTGCCGACATTCGCAAGCAGGCGCGCATTGCCGTTGTCGCCGGAGCGCGGGCCCATGGCGGCGAAGTTGAACTGGTCGCCTGGCGCAGGCGTGCCGTCGAGCGTGACCTCCCAACCGTTGACCGCGATGGTGTCGCCCGGCGTATAGGCAAACGCACCGGCGCCGTTGATCGAATACACGCCGGCGGCGGTGAACTCGATGACCACCGGCGCCTGCAGATTGGGGTTGCTGGGGTCAGTGATGCGCAGCGGGCCCAGGAGCCCGTTGCCGGTGTTGTCGAGCGCAGCGCTCGCGCGCACCGGCAGGGCGGCGGCGATACGGTTGGGGTCGGTCATCGCCATCGCCATCTGCCGCGCGGCATCCGAACCGGTGCGCACCTGGATGTCGTCGCCGACAGCCGGTGTGCCCGTGACTTCAAGACTGACGCCCTCAACGATGAAGGGGTCCGCGGCAGTGCCGGTGCCGGTCATCGGCAGGGCGGCGCCGGTCGAGGCCAGCCGCGCCTGCCAGTTGGCGCCGTCCCAGCGCAGCACGATGTCGCGGCCGGTCATGGCGCCGACATCGCTGATGCCGGCGTTGAAGTTGGCGGTGCCGGCGTTGTTGATCGAGGGCAGCACGGTCGGCGCGATCGGCCGGAAGAAGTCGGTGCCCAGGTTGCCGTTGAAGTCGACGCCGGCGCGCTGCTGGGCGTTGAAGGATTCGGTCAGGCCGATCGCCATACGGCCCAGCTGGGCCATCGCCGGGTCGATGACCTGGTTGCGGAAGTTGAACAGGCCCGCCAGCTCGCCGCCCAAGCCTGCGGTGGGCAGGCTGGTGACGCCGACCGGGCCGGTGATGCTCAGCTGCTGGCGGTCAAGGCGGAACGGGTCGCGGGTCACCGCGATGGTCTGGGCGGTGTTGCCCAGCACCAGGCTCGCGCCCGAGGCCGTCTGCACGTTGATGGCGCCGTCGTCCTGCTCGAAGGTGATCACGCCGATCTTGGCGGAGAGCTCGCGCACGGCCTGGTCGCGCTGGTCCAGCAGGTCGTTCGGCGGCTGGTTGAATTCGCCGCGGGCGCGGACGATGTCGCGATTCAAGCGCGCGATCTGGGCGCTCAGGCTGTTGACCTCGGTCACCGTATTGCCGATCCGCTGGCCGGTTTCGAGATCCAGCTGGTTCAGCTGGTTGGCCTGGGCGCGGAAGCGGCCTGCGGCGTTTTCGCCGCCATCCAGCATCGACTGCCGGGCCGCCGCCGAGGTCGGCTCGGTGGCCACGCCCTGGGCGGAATCGAAGAAATCGGAAATCGGCCGCGTGAGTGAGGTGCCCGATTCGCTGACCACGCGGTCGACGCGGGTGGCGAGCCCGGACAGCACCTGCAGCCGGCCCAGCTCGGAGGCGCTGGCATCCAGCCGCGACACCAGAAAGCTGTTCAGCATGCGATTGACGCCGCTGATCTGTACCCCGGCGCCGAGAAACCCGAAGCCCTGGCCTTGGCCCACGCGCGATGAGAACTCGACGCGCTGGCGGGTGTAGCCCGGCGTCGACGCGTTGGCGACGTTGTTACTGGCCGTGGCCATAGCCCGCTGGAAGGCCAGCAGGGCGGACGTGCCTATCGAAAACGGATCGGACATGGGATCACCTCTCCCGGCTTAGCGGCCAGGACGCGCCGGACTTGAGGGCGGCAGCGCCGTGCGGATTCAGCCGCGCAGGCCGAGCGCCGAATCCGCAGCTCCCTGCAGGTTCTGCGCCAGCACCGGCGCGCGGAGGTCTGAGCCGTTCGCGGCCAGAGCTTCGAGGGCGCGGTTCAGGCGCGGGCCGTGGGCAATCGAGGTCAGCTTCTGCGCGTACTGCGGGTCGGTGGCATAGCCAGCGCGCTGCAGGGCGGAGGCATAGGCTCGGCTGTCCGCCGCCACGGCCAGCGCTGGTGCATAGCGCGGACTGCCGCGCAGCAGGGCCACATAGTCGCTGAAGCTCTGCTCGATGCTGTCGTAGGTGCGGAACTCGGCGCGCTCGGCCTGCATGCGGCCGTCGCGGAACTCCTGGGTCAGGTGCGAGGCGCGCTCGCCGCTCCAGCCGCGGCCCGCCTTGATGCCAAACAGATTGTGCCCGGCCTCGCCGTCGCGGGCGGCGGGCACATGGCGCCCCCAGCCGGTCTCGAGCGCGGCCTGCGCGACCAGCATGCGCGGATCGACCCCCAAGGCTTGGGCGGCGCGCTGGGCGTAGGGCCAGATGCGCTCGACGAACTGCTCGGGCGTCGACTTGCCGGCGCTGAGCGCCGCCACGCCCGGTGGCTTGGCGGCCGCCGGCCGCTCCAGCGGACGCGATTCGCGTGTCGGCGCGGCCTGAACCGCATCGCTCCGCGGGGCCGAGCTGGCAGCTCCGCTGGCAGCACCCTCGCCGCGCCCGCCGACCTGATGCAGTGCCGCCTCGCGATCGATCCGCTGCGCCGGCAGCAGCCGCGCATAGCCTTCGAGCGAATACGCCCGGCCGGGCTGCGCGATGTGCACGGGCAAGGCCTCTTCGTCACTGCGGCCTTCGAGCGCGGCCTGCTGCTGGCGCAGCGAGCGCTCGATCAGCGGTGCCAGACCGAAGCCCGCGCCCTGGCTTGCGCTCTTCACCACCTCACGGTCGTGCATTTCGCGGAACAGGCCCGACTGGCCCGGGAACAGCGCGTCGCCCTCGCCCAACGAGGACTCGCGCATGGTCTTCAGCATCTGCTCGACGAACAGGGCCTCGAACTGGCGCGCGGTGTCGGCCAGCTTGTCGCCCGCCTTGGGCGCGGCGGGCGCGCTGGTCGCCAGCCGGTTCATCAGTGCGAGATCAGGAATGCGCGCGTCCATGGGCGGCAAACCTCAGATGATTTCCAGCTCGGCGCGCAGCGCGCCGGCCTGCTTCAGCGCTTCAAGAATGGCGATCAGATCGCCCGGTGCGGCGCCGACCTCGTTCACCGCGCGCACGATCTCCTCCAGCGAAGTGCCGCCCTCCATCAGCACCATGCGGCTCTCCTTCTGCTCGACCTGCACGTTGCTGGCCGGCGCGGCCACGGTCTCGCCCTCGGCCAGCGGATTCGGCTGGCTGACTTCGACGCGCTCGGCGATGCTCACGGTAAGCGAGCCATGCGCCACCGCGGCCGGCATCACCCGCACGCCAGCGCCGATCACGATGGTGCCGGTGCGCGCGTTCACCACGACCTTGGCCGGCGCGTCGCCGGGCGTGAGCTCCAGGTTCTCCAGCTGGGCCATGAAGCCCACCCGCGCCGAGACGTCGAAGGGCGCGCGCACGGCCACGCTGCCGCCATCGACGGCGCGCGCAGTCTCCGGCCCGTAGGTGCGGTTCACCGCTTCGACCAGGCGCTGGACGGTGGTGAAGTCGGCGCGGTGCAGGTCGAGCACGAGCTCCTCGCCATTGACGCTCATACCGTCAGGCACGGCGCGCTCGACGATCGCGCCGTTGGGGATACGGCCGGCGCTGGGCACGTTCACCGAAATGCGCGAGCCGTCCGCGCCCTGCGCGCCGAAACCGCCGACCACGAGATTGCCCTGGGCGATCGCGTAGACCTCGCCATCAGCGCCTTTCAGCGGCGTCATCAGCAGCGCGCCGCCGCGCAGGCTGCCGGCGTTGCCGATCGAGGACACGGTGATGTCGATGGTCTGGCCCGGCTTGGCGAAGGGCGGCAGCTCGGCGTGGATCGCCACCGCGGCGACGTTCTTGAGCTGCGGATTCACGTTCGGCGGGATGGTCACGCCCAGCTCGTTGAGCATGGTCTTCAGACTCTGCACGGTGAACGGCGCCTGCGAGGTCTGGTCGCCGGTACCGTTCAGGCCCACTACCAGGCCGTAGCCGATCAGCGGGTTGCTGCGCACGCCGTTGACGCGGGCGATGTCCTTGACGCGTTCGGCCACAGCCGGCGTTGTCGCGAGCAGCAGACCGATGAAAGCAGCGGAGATCAGGCGGCGCATGGGGCACCTCACATCGGGAAGGCAGCGGACTGGAAGAAGCGGGTCAGCCAGCCCTGGGCATTGGCCTGGGCGAGGCTGCCGCGACCGCGGTAGGCGATCTGTGCGTCAGCCACGCGCGAGGACAGGATGGTGTTGTCAGGGCCGATGTCGGCCGGGCGCACGATGCCCTGGATCTGGATGTGCTCGTTCGCCTGGTTGATGCGGATCCACTTCTGGCCACGCACGACCAGATAGCCGTTGGGCAAGCGCTCGGCGACGGTCACCGTGACATTGCCGTCCAGGCGATTGCTCTGGGTGGAATTGCCGCTGCCCCCGAACTCGCTTTCTGCGCCCAGCTCGGAATCGAGCGTGCGGCCGCCGATTGTGGCGGGCGCGCCGAACAGGGTCGGCGCCGGCACCGCGACATTGGAGCTTTTCGACGCGTTGGTGCTGGACGTCGCGCTGGCCTGGGTGCGCTCGACCAGCTGCACGGTGAGGATATCGCCGACGTGGCGCGCCTTCTGGTCGGCAAACAGCGACAGCCCGCCCGTGCCGCCGCCGCGATAAATCGCGCCGGGCGCGGGCATTGGCGCCTGCGCATTCGAGGGGTAGCTGGGCTCGAAGCCGGCGGGCGGCAGGCTGGGGCCGCTTGCGGCGCAGGCGGTGAGCAGCAGGAAGCAGGCGACTGTGGCGGTGCGCGCGATCATGGCCGGGCTCACAGGTTGTTGTTCAGATAGGCCAGCATGCCGTCGGTGGTCGAGATCGCCTTGGCATTCATCTCGTAGGCGCGCTGGGTTTCGATCATGCTGACCAGCTCCTCGACCACGTTGACGTTGGAGCTCTCGAGCGCGCCCTGCTGCAGCAGGCCCAGGCCATTCAGGCCCGGCGTCGACTGCTGGGCCGGGCCGCTGGCGCCGGTTTCGACGAACAGGTTCTCGCCCTTGGCCTGCAGGCCGGCGGGATTGATGAAGTCGGTCAGGCTGACGTTGCCGATCTGGATCGGCTGGGCCTGGCCTGCGAGCTGGACCGACACCGTGCCGTCATTGCCGATGGTCACGCTCTGCGCGCCCTCGGGAATCTGGATGCCCGGCTGCAGGGTGTAGCCCGAGGCGGTGACCATTTGGCCCTGGTTGTTGATCTGGAAGCTGCCATCGCGGGTGTAGGCGGTGCTGCCGTCGGGCAGCAGCACCTCGAAGAAGCCGCGGCCGTTGATGGCGAGGTCCAGCGCGTTGCCGGTCTGCAGCAGGTTGCCCTGGATGAAGTTCTTCTGGGTCGAGACCACGCGCACGCCGGTGCCGGTGGTCAGGCCCGAAGGCAGCTCGGTCTGCTGCGAGGAAGCGCCACCCGGCTGGCGGATGTTCTGGTACAGCAGATCCTCGAAGCTGGCGCGACCGCGCTTGAAACCGGTGGTGTTGACGTTTGCGAGGTTGTTCGAGGTGACCGTCATGCGCGTCTGCTGCGCATCGAGACCGGTCTTGGCAACCCACAGGGACTGGAACATGGCTGTACTCCGATGCCGGGGGGCTAGCCGCCCATCCGCAGCAGGCTGTTGCTGGCGCGGGCGTTTTCGTCCGCGGTCTTGATCGAGCGGATCTGCATCTCGAAGCTGCGCGAGAGTTCGATCATCTTCACCAGCGCATCGCTGGCATTGACGTTGCTGCCTTCGAGCACGCCGGTCATCAGCACCGCGCCGCCCACGGGCGCCGCCGGCTCGCCGTCGCTGCGGCGGAACAGGCCGTCAGGCCCGCGGCTGATGTCCGCAGCCGGGGCCTCGACGACCTTGATGCGAGCGACGATGGCCTGGGTCTCGGGCCCCTGCCCCAGCGGCACAATCGAAATGCTGCCGTCGCCGGCGATTTCGAGCTTGGCGTGCGGCGGAATCGCGATCGGGCCGTTCTCGCCCAGCACCTGACGCCCACCTGCCGTAGTGAGCAGGCCGTTCTGGTTGACCTGCAGCTCGCCGCTGCGGGTATAGGCCTCGTTGCCCTCGCCGTCGGCCACCGCCAGCCACAGGCCTTCGCGCAGGGCGACGTCGGTGTCCTTGCCGGTCGACAGCAGCGGGCCCATGCGGTTGTCGAAGCCGCCGTCGACGCCGGTGGCGTCGTAGCGCGACTTCAGGCCGTGGCCTTCGATCTTGAAGGTCTCGGTATGCGACAGCAGCGCCCGGAACCCGGGCGTGCTGACGTTGGCGAGGTTCTGCGACACCGCCCCCTGCGCACGCAGGGTGCTGGCGGCACCGGTCATCGCGACGTAGAGGGATTTGTCCATGACGCTCGCTCCGGGGCTTCGACGATCAGCGGATGTTGATCACGGTCTGGGTGATCTGGTCGGCGGTCGAGATCATCTGCGCGTTGGCCTGGAAGTTGCGCTGCGCGTTGATCATCTCGACCAGCTGCTCGGTGATGTCGACGTTGGAGGCCTCCAGCGCACCGGCCTGCAGCAGGCCCAGATTGGCGCTGCCCGGCGCACCGCGCTGCGGCTGCCCGGACTCACTGGTCTCGCCCCAACTGGTGTCGCCCAGCTTCTGCAGGCCCTGCACGTTGGAGAAGCCGGTCATGGCGATCTGCCCCAGCGGAATGGCCTGGCCGTTGGTGTAGCGGGCCGAGACGATGCCGTCCTCCGAGATGTCGAGGTTCGACAGGCGTCCCGTCGGATAGCCGTCCTGCACCAGACGGTTCACCGAGAAGGTGCTGCCGTACTGGGTAGACTCGCCAAGCTGCAGCGTGAGTTCGATGTCGTTGGCGCCCGTGGTGGGCGTGTACGGCGGCAGCGTGATCTCGCCGGTCGCGGGCGTGACCAGTTCACCCGCGGGTCCATACTCCAGGGTCTGCGCACCGCCCACGGCGGTTCCATCGATCTGGGTGTGGAGCTGCCATTCACCGGGGTTGGCGGTCTTGACGTAGTAGAAGGTCGCGTTGTGCGACACGCCCAGCGAGTCGTACACGGTGACCGTGGTGGCGAAGTTGTAGGTCTGCGCGTCGGCCGGATTGAAAGGCGCCACGGTCGGAGGCACTGCATCGGCCGGCAGATTGGTACCGATCTCGACGATCGAACTGGCCAGCGGCGGCGCTTCGCCAAGCGCAAGCCGCAGATCGGTCAGCTGGCCGTTGTTGAAGCCGGTGATCTGGCCGGTGGCGGACACCGTCGGCGGGAACACCTGCAGGCGGTCGCCGACCGGATTCACCACGTAGCCTGCGCGGTCGACGCCGAAGTTGCCGGCGCGCGAGTAGACGGTCTGGCCATCGCGATTCAGGGTGAAGAAACCATTGCCCGAGATCGCCATGTCGAGCGCGTTGTCGGTGAAGTTGATCGTGCCTTGGGCGAACTGCTGGGCGACGTTGGTGACGCGCACGCCCGCGCCAATGGCATTGCGCTGCAGGCCGTAGCCGGAGTTGGCGAAAAGATCACCGAACTCCGCGCGCGAGCGCTTGAAGCCGACGGTGTTGACGTTGGCGATGTTGTTGGCCGTGGTGTTGAGGCCGGCGGAAGCGGCATTGATGCCGCTCAGTGCGATGCGAAAGCTCATGGCGGTAGTCCTCTTCCGGCCTCTCAGGCCTGTCCGATGCGGGTGATGCGGTCAAAGGTGGTCGGGCCGACCCCGACCAGGTTCAGAACCACCCCTTGCGAGGTGTAGGAAACGCTTTCCACGCGGGTCGCCACCTGCACCTGGGCCGCCGTGGTGTTCTGTTTGGCGGTGATCCGGTACTCGCCGGTGGGCGCAGGCTGGCCATTGGCGTTCAGGCCATCCCAGCGGAAATCGGCGGCGCCGCCAGCGCGGGCCTCGACCACGAAGCTGCGCACCAGCTGTCCGCCCGGGGTGCGGACTTCCACCGTCACGGGGCCGGGGCCGGGGGCCTTGAGCGAACCCTGCACGCCGGATTCGCCCTCAAGGGTTGCGATGTTGGTGCCGATATAGGCACTACGACCGACCATGGAGGCCGCCTGGAGGGCTTGGGATTCGCCAAACATCAGGCCGAGGTTCTGCAGCCCGGTGTTCATCTGCTCGATGCCCTTGACGGTCGAGAACTGGGCCATCTGGCCGATGAACTCGCCCTGCTCCATGGGCTTCAGCGGGTCCTGGTTCTTCAGCTGCTCGGTCATGAGACGCAGAAAATCCTGCTGCCCCATCTCGGTCCGCCGCTGCGGCCCGATCGAGGCTTGCTGTCGCACGCCCAGCTGGGTGTACAGGTCTGCACTGTTGACGCTCATGGTGATGCTCCAATGCGTGCAGGCGCGCGGTCAGCGGCCCACGTTGAGGGTGGCGAGCGCGAGTTCCCTGCTCGTGTTGAGCATTTCGACGTCCGCCTGGTAGGCGCGGGCGGCCGAGATCATGTTGACCATCTGCGCGACCGGGTCGATGTCCGGCGCGTAGACGTAGCCCTGCGCATCTGCCAGCGGGTTGCCAGGTTCGTAGCGCTTCAGCGGTTCGGCCTCGCTCTGCTCGATCCGGGTAACCCGTACACCGGCAAGTCCGGGCTGGGAGGGGTCGAGCACTTGGCTCTGGAACACGGGCTCGACCGGCTTGTAGACCGCCTGCGGATCGCCGGTGACGTTGCCGGCGTTGGCAAGATTGCTGGCGATCGTATTGAGCCGCACCGACTGCGCGGCCATGGCTTGTCCCGCGATATCGAAAATCTTCATCGACGGCATGGCGGCTAGTTCCCGGTGATCGCGGTCAACAGCCGGCGCACGCGACCGTCCACGAAGTTCAGGCTGGCGCGGTACTCGAACGCAGCGCGAGCGAAGGCAGCCTTTTCGTACTCGGCGTCAACGGTGTTGCCGTCCAGGCTGGGCTGCAGGGGCAGTCGGTAGACGAGATTGTCCGGGCCGGGCTCGGTCACTCCGCCTTGATGCCCGGCTTGCGTCTGGACTGGCGCGCCGGGCGGCGATTCGCCCATGGCACGCTGCAGGGCAGCCTGGAAATCGACGTCGCGCGCCTTGTAGTGGGGCGTGTCGGCGTTCGCGATGTTGGAAGCGAGCACCTGCAGGCGCTGCTGACGCAGGCTCAAGGCCGCGCCGTGCACGCCGAACAGGTTGCCGCCGATGGGATTGGACTCGCTCATGTCCGGCTCTCCGGAACGCCTGTTGCCAGGCTCGCTGGAGTAGCGGCAAGAGCTGTGCCAGAGCTTTTGTCAGAGTTCTGACGTCATTTTTGTGGCGCCCTCTGCGCGGAGGTCGGCGTCGGAACTACACCTCTTCGGTCAAGCCCAGCATCTCGAAGCGGTCCAACACGCCCTCAGCGAGGTCGTCGGGACTGAACTTGGCAACAAACGCATTGGCGCCCACGTGCTCAACCATCGCGGTGTTGAAGATGCCGGACAGCGATGTGTGCAGCATCACCCACAGATCGGACAACTCGGCATCGCGACGAATCTCGGTGGTCAGGGTGTAGCCGTCCATATCCGGCATCTCGATGTCGGAGATGACCATGGCGTAGTGCTCGGACGGCTTGATCCCGCGCTTGGCGAGGTCCTTGAGATGGTTCAGCGCCTTGCGTCCATCCGGCAGCAGCACGCAGCTGGCACCGAGGGTCTCGACCACGCCCTGGATCTGATGCTGGGCCACGCGCGAGTCATCAACGATGAGAACACGCACACCCGCTCCAGCCACGGCCTGCAGCCGCATCTCTTCGGAGAGCTGCGGCGCACCGCCTATGACTTCAGCCAGCACCTTTTCAACATCGATGATCTGGATGAGGTCCTCGTTGTAGCGCGTGACCGCCGTCAAATACGAACCGCCGCTGCTGTCCGGCGGCGGCTTCACGTTTTCGACTGCGATGTTGACGATGCGCTCGACCGCGCTGACCAGAAAGCCCTGCACCGAACGGTTGAACTCGGTAACGACGAGGTAGTCGGAGCGGTCGAGGCTGGACTCGGGATGCCGGATGGCTGCACCGAGGTCCAGCACCGGTATGGAGCGCTTGCGGATATCGGCGAGGCCCAGCAGCGGTGGGCGCGACTGCGGCAGGGGCTGCAGCGGCGGACGCTTCAATACCTCCTGCACTTTGAAAACATTGACGCCAAAAAGCTGGCGCCCGCCCAGACGAAAAAGCAGCAGGGCCAGACGATTGTGACCCGCCAGTCGGGTCCGCTGCTCAATGCGATCCAGCAGATCGGTGCTCATGCGCACTCCTGATGAGGGGCGAGCTGCCCCGCCGGAAGACCCCCGCGCGCACTCGCCAACTCGAGCAAAATGCGCGCGAATCAAACGCTTGCCGTTGACCCTCGAACGGGCCCAACGCCTTGCTGGGGAGCACGCGCGGCGCTGTGGTCACGCGGCCCAGCCATTCCGCCCACGGCGTGCAAGGTTTGCGCCGACGGCGCGCCAGCGCCCGCGCATCGACGGGCATGCAGCTTGCACGCAGGGGCTGTCCCCTCGCTCGCCCGGTGTCCCATGTCCTGCAAGCGCCTGATGGTCCGACTGCTCCTGCTGCTCGCCCTGCCCGCGTGCGCCTGGGCGGAGGGCGGCTTCGAGGCGGTTGAGCGCATCGCAGCAGCGGCGGTCTCAGCCGTTGCGCCGGACGCCGGCATCGACCCGCGCGTGCGCGCCGAGGCCGCCATCGACAGCGGTCTTCGCATGCCCGAATGCAGCGGCGGCCTCAGTGCACACGTGGGCCACCGCGGCGTTGCCGAAGTGAGTTGCTCAGGCCCAATGGCTTGGAAGCTGTTCGTGCCGGTAAAGGTCTCGCGGATGGGAGACACGCTGGTGCTTGCCCGACCGCTCGCGGCGGGACAACCCGTCACCGCGGACCTCGTGCGCGTCGAAACCCGCGACCAGGCGGGCCTTGCCGCCGGTGCTCTCGAGCGACCAGAGCAGGCCATTGGCCGCATTGCCGCGCGCCCGCTTGCCGCCGGCAGCGCTCTCTCGACCGGGGATCTGCGCTCCCCAAGACTCGTCAAGCGCGGCGACCAGGTCACCCTGATCGCGCGTCGCGGGGGCTTGGAAGTGCGCAGCCAGGGTCGCGCCCTCGGCGAGGCCGGCGAGGCCGAACAGGTGAACGTCGAGAATCTGAGCTCGCGCCGACAGGTTCGCGGCATCGTCAACGCCCGCGGCGAGGTTGAGGTGCTGCTGTGATGAGGGCGCGCTCAAGTCGTGCCTTTGGGGCCACACCGCTCGGTCATTGGACTTCAGCGCTGACGCTCGCGGCGAAAGCCCCAACAGCGTGTCGAATAGCTCCCCTGTTGGGAGTTGTTCGTGTTGGCGGTCCGGCGCAGGTCCGTACCGCCTCCCGACAAATCCATCGCTTAGGCGCTTGCTTTGTCGACTCGCCCCTCCTTGGCCCATCGAGCAGGCTGATTTTCAGCAGCCCGCTAAAGTCCCGCCGCGGGCGGCCGATAACCCCTGCACATGGCGGCACAGGGAGTACAGCATGAACACCAAGATCGACGGACTCGGCGGACCGCGGCTCGAACCGCAGGCGCGCCGCGTGGGCAGCCCGGGGCAGGATTCGGTCGGTGCGATCAGCAGCACCAATGCGCTTCGCTTGGACGACGACTCGGTGCAGATCAGCGCGACCGCCACGGCTGCCACGTCGGCGGGTTTCGATGCCGCGAAGGTCCAGCAGCTGCGTGCCGACATCGAAGCCGGACGCTATACCGTGGACGCGCGCGCGCTCGCCGCGCGACTGATGGAAATCGAAGGCAGCCTGAAGTGAGCTTGGACGACGCACTGCAGGGCCTGATGCAGGCGATCGAGGCTGAGCGCGGTGCGCTCGTTGCGCTCGATGGCGCCGCCCTGGTGCGCGCGGGTGAGGCGAAGCTCGCGGCTTTGGATCACATCGCGGCCTGCGCACAGAATGGGTACTTCCAGGGCGAAGCGCAGGCCGGCCTGCAAAGGGCCTATGAGCTGCATCAAGCCAACGCCGAGTTTCTGCTGCGGCGAAAGCAGGAAACTGCCTGGCTGCTGAAGATGCTGGGCGCGGTCGATCCCGCCTCCGCCTATGACGCCAGCGGCGACCGCCGCGACTCTGCGATTACCCGTCACATCGCAGAGGCATGAGGCTTGCAGCTCTGCGCGGGTGATCCGCGCCCTCGCCCCTGGCCAAGCGCGGCCGTCTGATCGTTGCGCGAGGTCGATGTCGCTTGAACAGTCTCCTGCCTCAAGTTGTTCCCGAAGCGAGCCCAAAGGGGCCGCTCGGGGCGCTTGCGTCGATCTCGGCGGCACCGGACAGTGGCGCGGTTGCCCAGGCGCAGGAGGCGCCCATGACCGCTGCACCCGAAGCCCATGCTGAGCTCCTGCCACTGATCAAGGTCGTGGCCGACAACAGCCAGAATCCCATCTTCCTGATCGATCCCGAGCTGGAGATCCTCTACGCGAACCGGGCGGCCCACGCCATCACGGTACAGATCGCCGTCGGCTCGGGCCGTCAGCCGGGCACACGTCGCATCACTGACCTGCATCCCGACCTGTTGCCAGCCTTCGCGCTCGAGATGGCGGCCAATGCAGGCGAGTGGAACGGCGAAGTGGCCCTTCCCCTGGGGCAGCGCCGGCCTTTGGTGCTGATGCTGCAGATCAGTGCCGTACGCGCCGCGGACCACAGCCTTCAGTGCTACGGCGTGTCTGCCCGCGACATCAGCTTCGAGTACGCACGCAAGACCGAGCTGCAGGCCCGCAACGCCGAACTGGAAGTCGCGTACCGCAAACTCAAGGGTGCGCAGGAGCAGCTGCTGCAATCCGAAAAGCTGGCCTCGATCGGTCAGTTGGCCGCGGGCGTGGCGCATGAAATCAATAACCCGATCGGCTACGTCCATTCGAATCTGGCAACGCTGCAGGAGTACAGCAAACACCTGCTGACCCTCGTCGATGCGTACGACCGCGCTCTGGGCGCAAGCGACCCGGAACGGGCGCGTGGCGAAGTGCGCGATCTGCGGCAGCGCCTCGACATCGAGTTCCTCCAAAGCGACCTTCCGCAGCTCATTGAAGAGTCGCGCGAAGGCATCGAACGCGTTCGCAAAATCGTGCAGGACCTGAAGGATTTCTCGCGTAGCGACGCACGCGACAAGTTCGTGCTTGCCGATATTCATCGCGGGCTCGACAGCACCCTCAACATCATCTGGAACGACCTCAAGTACAAGGCGCAGGTGGTCAAAACTTTCGGTGATGTTCCGCAGATCGAGTGCATTCCCTCCGAGTTGAACCAGGTGTTCATGAACATTCTGCTCAACGCGGGTCAAGCCATCGCGGAACGCGGCATCGTCACCGTCAGCACCAGCGTTGATGGCGATCATGTCGTCGTTGCGATCGGGGACGATGGAGTCGGCATCCCGGAGGACGTACTGCCGAAGATTTTCGATCCCTTCTTCACGACCAAACCCGTGGGCACGGGGACGGGACTTGGACTCGCCATTTCCTACGGACTGATCAAGAAGCATCACGGCAATATCGATGTCACCAGCACTCCCGGCGAAGGCACCCTTTTCCTTATCCGCCTTCCCATCACCCAACCCAAGATCGAGGGTAAGGTTCCATGAGCCGCGAAGCCGGCGTCTACCGCGTTCTTCTCGTCGACGACGAAGCCAACGTGCTGAACGCACTGCGGCGCTGCTTGTCGTTCATCAACGTCGACATGCTCGGCGGTCAGGGTATCCAGGTCGAAACCTATACCTCGACCGAGATGGCGCTGGAACGCATGGAGTCCGAGGACTTCGACCTCGTGATCAGTGACTACCGCATGCCGGAAATGAATGGCGTCGAGTTCTTGAGCCGCGCGATTGGACTGCAGCCGCACGTGGCCCGGATGATCTTGTCGGGTTACGCGGATCGCGACGCCATCCTGGCGTCGATCAATGAGACCCAGGTCTCGCGCTTTCTCTGCAAGCCCTGGGACGACGGCGAGCTGCGCAATCTGGTCGCAAGCACGCTCGTGCAGTCGCGCATCATTCGAGAAGCACTGAGCCGAGCAGCGAGCGCCAAGAACACTGCATCGACCGGACGGATGGCGGTAGCAAGCGAACTTGACCGGCTTGAGAGCGAGTTTCCGGGCATCACCCGCCTGCAGCGCGCCGAAGACGGCGGAATCATTCTGTCGCTGGATGACGATCTGTAAGCATCGGAGCGCCCAAACCGTGGCCTGCGTGAATGGCCCGGCGCCGAACTCAGCCGTCGAGGTATGCGCACCCCAGCGAAGCACAGCCCCAGCGGGGGCCTAGAAGCCTGCGGGTCAGAACCCATCGAGGCAAAGCGTGAGGCGCTAGAACGGTTTTCAGGCGATTCGCCGGCCTGTAGTGGTGCTGCATGGCCAAGAATCGGCGGAAGAGCGGGCCGCTCAGGCGCGTTTGCAGCCCGGTTGCTTCTGCCGCTCTGGCTCCTGGGGCGACGATCTGCGTCAGCACTGGGTCAGGCTTCGCCCAAACCACTCCGCAAGGCCCAAACGACGAAGGGCGCCCGAGGGCGCCCTTCGCTTTCAAGCCTTACGCGAGACTACTTACTGACCGCGGCGGAAGCCGACGAAGGCCAGACCCAGACCCGCCAGCAGGGCGATCAGGGCGATCTGCGACCACGTCGAGCTGGCCGGCACGACGGCCGGACGCGGCACCGGCGGCGGCAGCGTGCTGCCGGTCGAGGTGAAGTTGAACACAAACGGGCCGCCCGGAGCGTTGCTCGTGCAGCTGACGGTGCCGGTCGTGGTCACGCCATCGGCGGGAACCGTGCAGGTGGCCGTCACGGTCTGCGAGGCACCCACCGCGAGGCCAGTGGCCGCGCCGCCGGTGACGCCCGTGACAACACCAGCGCCGGTGCAGGTGAAATCAAGCGCCGAACCCGCGCCCGGATTGCCGTTGTTGGTGATGACGATCTGGCGCTGCACCGTGGTGCCCGCCTGACCGCTGCAGCTGATCGCCGTGGCCGGGGTGTTGGTCGCCGGCGAAGCACCGAAGCCCGGGCCCGGGACCGGAGTGCCCTGGGGGCAGCTCAGCGGCCAGGTGCGAGAAGCACCCGCGGTGCTGTCGGAGTCGGTTTCGGTACAGGTCAGGGTCGCACTGGCAGCACCACCCGAGTTGGGCAGGGTGCAGGTCAGGGGCAGCGTGCCGGTAGCGCCAGCGGCAACAGTGATGTTGGCCGGAGCCGTACCGAACGAGGCAGCGCCTGCGCCGGTGATTCCGCAGTTGGTCACCGTGCCCGAACCCACCGTGCCGCCGCCAGTGACGGTGATCGAGGCATTCTGGGTGGTCAGAGCAGTGCCAGCCGGGAAGGTGATGGTGCTACCGGCTGCCGGCGCGTAGGACAAGGTGACGTTCGGCGGGGCGGTGATGATGTTCACCGTTCCATCCACGAGTGTGCACGCCGTAGCCGTGCCGCCGGCGTTCTCAAAGCAACCGTCTCCGAGACCCGCATTGAACTGCAGATCCAGCGACGTCGCGCCGACGGGAGCTGCGGCCACCGACGAGAACGCAATGGTGCAAAGCGTGCTCGATGCCAACGGAGTGGTCGTGTTGTTCTGGGTAACGATCAGGATGAGGCCAGGGGCCGGATTCGTACAAACCGGATCGCCAGCCGTCAGGGTGGGAGTCAGGCGCGTCTGGTCATAGATCAGACGCCCCTGGACGTTGCCCGTCTGATCGCCGGCTGCGGGCACATACTGGATCGTATGCGGAGTGGGAGAAGTTGCACCGCCCGCCTGAAGCGCGGTGGCGGTGCTCGGGCTGATTGATACAGTACCTGCGAACGCGCTGCCGCCGATGGCGGACAGACACATCGCAGCAAGAAGCTTCTTGCTCACGTTCATTTTTTCTTCCTTACAGGGCTAGTGCTGTCGTCACTTCGTTACTGAACCGTCTCAACGTCGATCAGCTGGGCCTGCGCGTCAGCAGAGTACAAACGTTCCAGCACGAATTCGCCGGTGCCGCCAATCGCCTTGATCGTTCCCAGCGAAATCAAGCCCGCTGGAAGAGGAACGCTCTGGTCGTTGACGATCATGATAATCAGCTTTCCATCCACCACGTTGTGCTCAGCAGTGAAACCCTTCGGAAGGGACTTGGCGAACCCCGAAAGATCCACCTGCGCCTTGCCGGGAACCAGGATTTCAAACTGAAGCCCAACAGCGCGCCCGTCGCTCATGTAGTCAACGGCGACGGAGGAACCACTCTTACTCATCCCCTTGGTGAAAAGGAGTTGGTCGGCGCTTGCGCTGGAAGCGAAAGCAAACAGACCCAGGACAACTGCGGCAACGATCGACTTCTTCATACTGTTCTCCCGGATCCTCAGTTAACGCCGCCGCAGAAGGTACCACCCTGGCCCGACGAAATGATGCCGTTGACCTGGATGCGATCCTGAATGGACACCACGCCGTCTTCGTTCATGTCCGGCTGACCCCTTGCTACGCCCGTACCCGTTGTCTGACCGATGATCTGATTGTTCAGCGAGATACGGTCCTGAATATTGATGATCGTGTCCGTATTCACGGCGTTTCCGCGGCACAGTCGGCCGATGGGCGTCGTGGCAGAGCGGGTCGAGTTGTAGTCATCCAAAACCATGGCGCCGGGGCCGGTGCCAATGAAGCCAATGGCAGCAGAGCCGACCGTCCCCGTGACGGAAGTGCCCGTCACGGTTGTGGCCGTGGCAGCTCCGGCGCACTGCACGGACGCGGAGAATGCAGCTCCGCTCGAATGGAACACCTCGACCGAACACCACCGATTCGCCGGGGCCGTCACGGTTGCGACGCCCGTGGGGCCACTGAAGGAGATCGCGGAGCCGTTGAAGCTTGCGCCGACGATCTCCGCACCCGCCGAGTCCTCGCCGGCGGTCGCGGTGAAGAACTTGCCGCTGGTGCTGGTGAACACGTAGAAGCGCGCGCGGAAGTTAGCCTCGGCGCTGGGCGTGTTGTCGGTGACGAATTCACCCGCTGACGCCTGAATTGCGCACTCACCGCTGTACACGGGAATCTTGTTCGGGTCGCCGGCCGGAAGCGCCGTGCCGCTGGCAAGCACACCTGAGGCGGCGGCCGCGTTGCCAAGCCACGCGTTCTTGTTGCACGCCTCCGCCGAAGCGAAGGGCAGGGCCATCAGCATCGCTGCGGCCAGGACACTCTGAGTCAATGCTTTCATTTCCACCCTCTTGTGCAGTATGTGCTGCAAGCCACTGATCTGGACGGATTTCGCCCGGACGCCCCCACGCTCGCCAAAGGCTAGCACAGGAACTTCACAACAGGAAACACCTGTTTGCATTGGGTCCGGTCGAAGACTTGAGCCCCCGATCAGGGGGATCTCAGAGGGCTTATACGCAGCCGCGCGACGATTCAGGCCAGGTTCGGAGGAACTTTTTTTCGTTCTGTGCGTCCTCGCACATGAGCGGCACGGCCTGGAGCTTCAGGCAGTCCGCAGCCGCGCAGACCGCGTGGCAAGTTGTTCCAGTTCGATCGCCGTGAAGCCGGCCGCCAGCCGCGCCTGTTCGTTGAAGGGGGGCCGCACTGCGTCGGGTGCGTGAAGATCCAGCAGGCGCTGGAAGGTTGAGGCGGGCTCGCAGCGCTCGCGGGCACAGCACCACTCGAACCAGCGGGTGCCGGCGGCGACATGATCGACCTCTTCACGCAGGATCACATCCAGGACCTCAATGGAGGCGATGTCGCCGACGGCGCGCAGGCGCTCGATCATTGCTGGCGTCACATCGAGGCCGCGGGCCTCCAGCACCCGCGGCACCAGGGCCATGCGGGTCAAGCCATCGTGCGCGGTCTTGCAGGCCATGTCCCACAGGCCGTTATGGGCATCAAAGTCGCCGTAAGCCGCCCCGAGCTCGGCCATCCGCGCTTCAAGCAAGCGGAAGTGGCGCGCCTCGTCGGCGGCGATGCGGGCCCAGTCGCGGTAGAAGTCGAGTGGCATCGCTCGGAAACGGTAGACCGCGTCGGTCGCCAAGTTGATGGCGTTGAACTCGATATGGGCGATGGCATGCAGAAAGGCCGCACGCCCCTCGGCGCTGCCCAGCCCACGCTGCGGCAGAGCCCGCGGTGGCACCAGCCGCGGGCGCTCGGGCCGGCCGGGCACGGGAAGATCAATGGCTGCGGGCGATTCCATCGGCGCCAGCTCGCCCGCTTCGAGCGCGCGCGCGAGCTCAGTGGCGCCGGCGCATTTCTCGGCCGGGTGCTGCAGCTGCAGCACCCGCAGTGCAGCGGCGTGCAGGTCGGCGGCGCCCTGCCCTATCTGTGGCATCGGTTCAGGCCTGCCGGCGCAGACGCTTGGCGTCATCGGAACGCTGGGCGCGGATGCGCTCGAAGTAGTCGGCGTCGATGCCGGTGACGTACTCGCCCGTGAAGCAGCTGGCATCAAACGTGGTGAGGCGCTTCTTCGGCCCGCCAACCGCTTCCTTCAGATCCTCCAGATCCTGGTAGATCAGCCAGTCGCAGCCGAGTTGCGCCTGGATTTCGTCCTCGCTGCGCCCGTGGGCGACCAACTCTTCGGCGGCCGGCATGTCAATGCCGTAAATGTTGGGATAGCGCACGGGAGGCGCAGCCGAGGCCAGATAGACCTTGCGCGCGCCGGCCTCGCGGGCCATCTGGATGATCTGCCGGCTGGTGGTGCCGCGCACGATGGAGTCGTCGACCAGCAGCACCACGCGGTCGCGGAACTCCAGGGGAATCGGGTTCAGCTTGCGGCGCACCGATTTCACCCGCTGGCCCTGGCCCGGCATGATGAAGGTGCGGCCGATGTAGCGGTTCTTGATGAAGCCCTCGCGGTACTTCACGCCCAGCACGTTGGCCAGCTCCAGCGCCGAGGTGCGCGAGGTGTCGGGAATGGGGATCACCGTGTCGATGTCGTGATCCGGCCGCAGCCGCAGGATCTTTTCGCCCAGCTTGACGCCCATGCGCATCCGCGCCTTGTGCACCGAGACGTCATCCATCATCGAGTCGGGCCGGGCGAAGTAGACGAACTCGAAAATGCAGGGCGAGTGCTCGCCCACCGGCGCGCAGACCTCCGCGTGCAGCTCACCGCGCGGCGTCACCACCACGCACTCGCCGGGCTTGATGTCGCGCACGCGGGTGAAGCCGAGAATGTCCAGCGCCACGCTTTCCGAGGCCAATGCGTACTCGGTGCCCTCAGGCGTGTCGCGACGTCCCAGCACCAGCGGACGGATGCCGTGCGGATCGCGGAACGCCACCAGCCCGAGGCCCAGCACCAGGCTGACCACCGCGTAGCCGCCGCGACAGCGCGCATGCACGCCGGCCACCGCCTGGATCGCGGCCTCCGGCGACAGCGTGCCGCGCTCGGCCAGCTCGTGGGCGAAGACGTTGAGCAGCACTTCCGAGTCGGACTCGGTGTTGACGTGGCGACGATCGGTTTCAAACACCTGTGCACGCAGCGCATCGGTGTTGATCAGATTGCCGTTGTGGGCCAAGGCGATGCCGAAAGGCGAGTTGACGTAGAAGGGCTGAGCCTCGTCGGAGCCCTCCGAACCGGCTGTGGGATAACGACAGTGGCCGATGCCCATGCGCCCTGACAACAGGCGCATCTGCGGCTCATCGAACACGTCCTTGACCAGGCCATTGCCCTTGTGAACGCGCAGACGCAGGCCGTCGGCCGTGGCGATGCCCGCCGCGTCCTGGCCGCGGTGCTGCAGCACCGTCAATCCGTCATACAGGGCCGGGGCCACCGGGCTGGTGCCGACGATGCCGATGATTCCGCACATGGGGAGGTCCTTGGGGGCGAGGATCCGCGAGCACACCGCGGCAAGGCGCGCATTATCCCCCGTCCGGCTCCTGCTGGGCAGGCGGGGGTGCGGGTGAAGAGAGGTCGAGCCGCAGCACCGGCACGAAATTGACCTCTTGGGCCACCGAAGCGGGCAAATGAGCGCGCAGCCATTCGGCGCCGCGCTGGAACGCAGGCACCACCCGCGACTGCTCCCACCAAGCGTCGCCGGGCAAGGCGGTGAAACCCGCCAGCAGCACGGCTACGGCCCCGAGCGCATAGCCGCGCACCAGTCCGAACAGCAGGCCGAGCAGGCGATCGGTGCCCGACAGGCCGGTGGACTTGACCAGCTTGCCCATCAGCCAGGTGGCCAAGCCGCCCACCGCAAGCGCCAGCGCGAACAGCGTGGCGTAGCCCAGCAGCAGCCGCGCCGACGGCGCTTCCACGACGCCCTCGTACAGCAGGGCCGCACTGTCGCCGTAGGTGAAGGCCAGCCAGAACGCGCCCACCCACACCGCGACCGACATCACCTCAACAATGAAGCCACGCCAGAGGCCGACCAGGGTCGACAGGCCGAGGATGGCCAGCAGGACGATGTCCGCCCAAGTCAGGGTGTCCACGCGCGAGAGCGACGATCAGGGATGGCTGACGACAAAGCCGTCAACGTTGAGCCTCGACTTCAGCTCACCGCGGCGACGCTCGGCCGACGCGCGATCCAGCTCAGGCCCGACACGCACGCGCCAGAGTGTGCCGGCATCGGCGTTGACGCGCTCGACGAAGGCCACGAAGCCGGCGCCGCGGACGCGGTCACGCAGCGCATTGGCATCGACCTCGCTGCGAAGCGCCCCCAGCTGCACCGCAAACCCCGCGGTGGCGGGAGCGCGTGCAGGCGCCGGCGCATTGCCGACCGCATCGAGGTTGATCACGCTGGTCGGCAGATCGCGCTGAACCGCAAGCGCCGCCTGTCGGGCCCGCTCTGCCTCACCGCGCTGAGCGAAGGGCCCGAGACGAACGCGGCGCACCGGCCGACCGTCCAAGGTGACGCTTTCGGCGTACACGGCGATGCCGGCGTTGCGCAGTCGATTCTGCAGATTCTCGGCGTTGGCCACGTTCGCATAGCTACCGACGTTGACGGCATAGCTGCCTCCGGCGGTGGCCGCGGGAAGAGGCGTCGACGCCGGACGCGCAGGGACTGGCGCAGCGCTGCTGACGGCGACGGGCGGTGCGCTGGAGACAGGCCGCGGGGGCGAGGCTGCGGCTGGCGTAGCTGTCGAAGCGCCCGCCGCCGCGCTCGACGCCGTAGCTGACGTCGCGGGGGATGATGCTGCAGGGTCTGCTACAGCCGCCGCTGCGGGCGCTGCAGTGGTCGCGCTGGGCGTCGCGGCCGCGCCCGTCGCACTCGGTGCTGACGCGCCCGCTGGGCCGGGCGTTGAGGCTGCATGTGCGTTCGGATCAGAGCCTGCGCCCACCGGCTGGCCGCTCAGCGCATCCGTGCGCTGCTCGGCGCCGGTATCGACCACCGGCAGCACTTCGGCACCGTCCGCACTGGCGACGGGCGCCGTGGCCGCGCTGTCCGCGGGCGTCGGCAGCAGCGGGATCTCTCGGGTTTCCATCGGCCGGTCGGGCGGGGTCGGCAAGTCCAGGCTGAGCTGCTCGCCCACCGTCTCCCGCTCGGCTTCGGGGCCGTCGACCAGCATCGGCAGAAAGATCACGGCCAGCGCCACCAGCACGGTGGCGCCGATCAGGCGCTGCTTCAGGGCTGCATCCATGGGTTTCGTCGCGTCCGCGGCTTAGGGGTGAACACCGGTCGCGAGTATAGAGCCTGCCCTGCCCTACACTTGCGCGCCCATGGCCCGCATTCCCGACAGCTTCATCGACAGCCTGCTGGCGCGCACCGACATCGTCGAACTGATCGATGCGCGCGTGAAGCTGAAGCGCGCCGGCCGCGAGTACACCGCCTGCTGTCCCTTCCACGACGAGCGCACGCCTTCGTTCTACGTCAGCCCGACCAAGCAGTTCTACCACTGCTTCGGCTGCGGGGCGCACGGCACGGCGATCAAGTTCCTGATGGAGTACGACCGCCTTGAGTTCCTCGATGCGGTCGAGGATCTGGCCAAGCGCGCCGGCATGGAGGTACCGCGCGAGAACAAGCCCGCGCGCGGCCGCGAGGACGACTTCGGCCCGCTGTACTCGGCCACGGCCTCGGCGAGCACGTTCTTTCGCGAGCAGCTCAAGACCTCCAGCAGCGCGCGCGGCTACCTCCAGAAGCGCGGCGTCGACGCCGCCAACCAAGCGCGCTTCGAGCTGGGCTACGCGCCCGCAGGCTGGGATGCGCTGCTGTCCGCGCTGGGCCGCGACGAGGCGCAGCGCGCCCTGCTCGACAAGGTGGGACTGCTGTCGAAGAACGACGCCGGCCGCACCTATGACAAATTCCGCGATCGCCTGATCTTTCCGATCCACGACCGCCGCGGCCGGGTGATCGCTTTTGGCGGCCGCGTGCTGTCGGCGGACGACAGCCCCAAGTATCTGAACTCGCCCGAGACGCCGCTGTTCCGCAAAGGCCGCGAGCTGTATGGCCTGTGGCAGGTGCGGCAGACGCATTCGCGGATCCCGCGGCTGATCGTGGTCGAGGGCTACATGGACGTGGTCAGCCTGTTCCAGTTCGGCGTCACGCAGGCGGTCGCGACCTTGGGCACCGCGACCACGCCGGACCACGCCGAGCTGCTGTTCCGCAATTCCGGCGACGTCTACTTCTGCTTCGACGGCGATCGCGCCGGACGTGCGGCGGCGTGGAAAGCGCTGGAGTCGACCCTGCCGCGACTGAAGGACGGACGCCAGGCCTGGTTCCTCTTCCTGCCCGAGGGTGAAGACCCGGACACCGTGGTCCGCAGCGAAGGGGCGGAGGGCTTCGACCGCCGTCTGCAGCAGGCGATGCCGCTCTCGGAGTTCTTCTTCAACGAGCTCGGGCGCGACATCCAGATGGACAGTCTTGACGGCCGAGCGCGGCTGGCGGAACGCGCCAAGCCGATGATCGAACAGATGCCTGACGGCGCCTTCCGCGACCTGATGCGGCAGAAGCTCGCGGAGCTCACCGGTCTGGCCGCGCGCGTCGAGGTCGCCAAGCCCAGGCCCGCTCCACAGGCGCCACGCCCGCGCAATGCGCGGCGTTCGCTGGTGCGCATCGCCATCGAGCTGCTGCTGCAGCAGCCGGCATTGGCGCAGCGGATCGAGCCTCCGTACGTGTTCGCGTATCTCGACCAGCCTGGCGTGACGCTGCTGCTGGATCTGTTGGCGCGCTGCCGCGCGCGGCCGGACATCAGCACCGGCGCTCTGCTGGAGAGCTACAGCGAGAGCGAAGATCTGGCCGCGCTGACCAAGCTCGCGGTGGCTGAAATGATCGCTCCCCCGGAGGGATGGGCGGCCGATTTCGACGGCGCCGTGCGCGGCCTTGAACTCATGGCGCTGGAGCAGCGCGAGCGCGAGCTGCAGGTTCGTGCCCGGGAAATCGGACTGGCGAACTTGAGCCGTGAAGAGAAAGACGAGCTGCGTCTGCTGCCACAGCTGAAGGCGGAGCGGCGCGGCGCCTAGGGTCGGTCTTGACCCACCGAAGCTAAAGACTCCGTTCGACGGCCGGACTACGCCCTACATCCGTTCGGCATGCGCACGTCGCGATGGGCGCGCCGTGGGGTGATAGCTCGCGGCACAACAGCGGTGGGTCAAGACCCACCCTATGCGACTCGACGACCGGAGCGTGCCGTCACTTCGCATTGGAACCGCGCGCAGCCTTGCGTGCTCGGTTGCGGGCCAAGAGCGGTGGCGTGAGAGCCCCCTATTGAGAGCCACCCTATCCGGACACTGCGCCGATGCCGACTGGCTGATACCAGGCAGGTTTCCGGGGCTTCGACAGGCCCTTCAACGCACAGGGGCGCCCAAGGGCGCCCCTGTGTCGTACAAGCAAGCGGAGCGGATTACTTCAGGCCCGAATCCGCGCGCAGGGCCTCGGCGCGGTCGGTCTTCTCCCACGAGAAGGCCGTCGCCTTGACGGTGTTGCCAGCCGCATCCACGTAGCTGACCTCGTGGGGCTTGCGGCCAAAATGGCCGTAGGACGCGGTCTGCTGGTAGATCGGGTGCACCAGGTCGAGCATCTGAATGATGCCGTAGGGGCGCAGGTCGAAGTGCTTGCGGATCAGCTTCTCGATCTTGTCGTCGGCGATCTTGCCGGTGCCGAAGGTGGTGACCGAAATCGAGGTCGGCTCGGCGACGCCGATGGCGTAGCTCACCTGCACCTCGCAACGATCGGCCAGGCCCGCAGCCACGACGTTCTTGGCGACGTAGCGCGCCGCGTACGCCGCCGAGCGGTCGACCTTGGACGGATCCTTGCCCGAGAACGCACCGCCACCATGGCGCGCCCAGCCGCCGTAGGTGTCGACGATGATCTTGCGGCCGGTCAGGCCGCAGTCGCCCACCGGGCCACCGATCACGAACTTGCCGGTCGGGTTGATGTGGAACTTGGTGCCGCGGTGCAGCAGCTTCTCCGGCAGCACCGGCTTGATGATGTGCTCGCGCACGGCCTCGACCAGATCCTTCTGCTTGATGCTCGGATCGTGCTGGGTCGACAGCACCACGGCGTCGATGGCGACGGCCTTGTTGCCTTCATAGCGCAGGGTAACCTGGCTCTTCGCATCCGGGCGCAGCCAGCCGAGCTTGCCCTTCTTGCGCGCCTTGGCCTGCTGCTCGACCAGACGGTGCGAGTAGTGGATGGCCGCCGGCATGAAGTCCTTGGTCTCGTTGGTCGCGTAGCCGAACATCAGGCCCTGGTCGCCCGCGCCCTGCTCTTCCGGCTTCTTGCGGTCGACGCCCTGGTTGATGTCGGGCGACTGCTTGCCGATCAGGTTCAGCACGCCGCAGGTGGCGCCGTCGAAGCCGACGTCGCTGCTGTTGTAGCCGATGTCGAGGATGACCTTGCGGGTGAGGGCTTCGAGGTCGATCCAGGCTTCGGTGGTGATCTCGCCGGCGACGATGGCGACGCCCGTCTTGACCATGGTCTCGCAGGCCACGCGGGCGCGCTTGTCCTTGGCCAGGATCGCGTCCAGCACGGCGTCGGAGATCTGGTCGGCGACCTTGTCCGGATGGCCTTCGGACACCGACTCGGAGGTGAAGAGGTAGCTGCTCATCGGCGCTCTATCCTTGTATTCGGATGGATGGATGGTTGAAGCGGGCGCGCATGATACACGCCGCCTTGGTGGATTGCATGACGCGCGTTGTCAAGCCTTCAGGCGCGGGCGCGCTCACAGCCAGCGCACTTTCTTCAGCTTGCGGTACAGCAGCAGGCAGACCGTGAGGGTGAAGGCCATCACTCCGAGGTAGCCGAAACGGCTGGCCAGCTCGGGCATGGCTTCGAAGTTCATGCCGTACCAGCCGGTCACCAGGGTCGGCACCGCCAGCAGCGCGGCCCAGCCGGCCAGCCGCTTCACCACTTCGCCCTGGGCCACGGTCACCAGCGCCAGGTTCACGCTCATGGCGGCGGTGAGCATCTCGCGCAGGGTGTCGGTGGCGTCATCGATGCGCTTGGCGTGGTCGAGCACGTCGCGGAAGTAGACGCGAGTGTCGGCATGGATCAGGTTCGGGTACAGCCGCACCAGCGGCGCCAGCACGTCCTGCAGCGGCGCCACCGCCAGGCGCAGACGGGTCAGCTCGCGCTTCAGTTGATACAGGCGCTTGACCGTGTCGCGCTTGAAGTCCTCTTCGAAGATGTCGTGCTCCAGCGTATCCAGACCCGCGCGGAAGTCATCGACGATCGGAAAGTAGTAGTCGACGATCTGGTCGAGTACGGCATACAGACCGAAGCTCGGCCCGGCCGCCAGATACTCGGGATCCCGCTCGCAGCGCGCGCGCGCCGGCGCATAGGACAGCGAAGGGCCGTGGCGCACGGTGATGAGAAAGCGATCGCCGAGGAACAGATGGGTCTCGCCGAACTCGACTTCCTCGCCCGGCATCTGCGCGGTGTGCACCGCGATGAACAGGCTGTTGCCATACAGCTCGACCTTGGGCCGCTGGTGCGCCTTGTGGGCGTCCTCGATGGCCAGCTCGTGCAGGTCGAACTCCTCCTGGAGCTTTGCGAGCAGCGCGGCATCGGGCTCGACCAGGCCCATCCAGATGAAGCCCTCGTGGGTGCCGAGCACATCGGAGACGCGCTCGAAGTCGATGGCTTCGCGGCGACCGTCGGGCAGGTAGTGGGTGCAGTGCACGATCATGCAGGCAGGCGTCCGAGTTGGCGCAGGCAGGCGAAGGCCTCGCCAACGGTGTGGAAAGAGCCGAACACCAGAACACGCGCGTCCGCTCCTGCCTCGGCGAGCGCGGCGCGCAGGGCGGTGTCGACGTGCTCGTGCAGATGCAGCCGCGCATGGACCGCCGCTCGCATGACACGCTCGGCCAGCGCTTCGGCACTTTGGCTGCGCCCGACGACGTCCAGCCCGCCCAGATGCCAGCGCGCGATCGCGTGCTGCAGCGGTGCCACCACGCCTTCGATGTCCTTGTCGGCCAGCGCCGCAAACACCGCAATCGTCGGCTTGGGATGGGCCTCCAGCCACGCCGCCAGCTGCCGCGCCGCCTGCGGGTTGTGGCCGACGTCCAGCACCACCTCCGGCACGCCCTCGATGCGCTGCAGGCGCGCGCGCGGCGCGGCACCGGCGATGCCGGCGGCGATCGCCGCGTCAGGCAGACCGAGCAGGCGCAGCGCGCGCGTGGCCAGCGCCGCATTGTCGAACTGGGCGGGGGCGGCAAGCTGCGGGCGCGGCAGCCGCAGGGCGCCCTGCGCATCCCGATAGGCCCAGCCATCGGCGACGGCCTCGATATCGAAATCGAGGCCGCGGCGCTCCAGCCGCGCGCCGATCGTCGCCGCGTGTTCAAGCACGCTGAGCGGCGGCTCGCGCTCGCCGATGAGGGCAGGACGACCGCTGCGGAACACCCCGGCCTTCTCGCGGCCGATGTGCTCGCGGGTCGGGCCCAGCCACTCCATGTGGTCGAGGTCGACCGTGGTCAGCAGCGCGATGTCGGCATCGACCAGATTGACCGCATCGAGTCGCCCGCCGAGGCCCACTTCGAGGATCACCACCTCCAGTGCGGCGCGGGTGAACAGCCACAGCGCTGCCAGCGTGCCGAACTCGAAGAAGGTCAGCGACACGCCCGCGCGCGCGGCCTCGACCGCCTCGAAGGCGGCAATGAGGTCGGCGTCCTCAACGTCGCGCCCGCCGATGCGAATGCGTTCGTGATAGCGCTCGATGTGCGGCGAGGTGTAGGCGCCGCAGCGGAGACCGGCAGCGCGGCACACGGCCTCCAGCATGGCGACCGTTGAGCCCTTGCCGTTGGTGCCGGCCACCGTGAGCACCCGCGCAGCCGGGCGCAGCACGCCGAGCGCTTCGGCAACCGGGCGCACGCGCTCCAGGCCCATCTCGATGTTCTTCGGGTGCAGGCGCAGCTGGTGATCCAGCCAGGCGTCGACGTCCATGCGGCAGCGTTTGGAGTTGAGTGCGTGAACGCGCAGCATAGCCGCCCACGGCGCCGCCACGCCGCGCTTCTATAATCCGCGGCCTGCGCAGCGCGCCGCTGCCCCCACCCGAGGATGCCCCGATGTCGATGATGATGAAGGCCCTGGTCAAGCGCGAAGCCAGCAAGGGCATCTGGATGGAAGAAGTGCCGATGCCGAAGATCGGCCCCAACGAGGTGCTGGTGAAGCTGGAGAAGACCGCGATCTGCGGCACCGACCTGCACATCTACAAGTGGGACGAGTGGAGTCAGCGCACCATCAAGCCCGGCCTTGTGATCGGGCACGAGTTCGTCGGCCGCATCGCCGAGCTGGGCAGCGCGGTCACCGGCTACACAGTGGGCCAGCGCGTCTCGGCGGAAGGTCACATCGTCTGCGGCGTGTGTCGCAACTGCCGCGCCGGTCGCCAGCACCTGTGTCCGCACACCGTCGGCATCGGCGTGAATCGCCACGGCGCGTTCGCCGAGTACATCGCGGTGCCGGCCAGCAATCTGTGGCCGATCCACGACCAGATCCCCAGCGAGCTGGCCGCCTTCTTCGACCCCTACGGCAATGCGGCGCACTGCGCGCTTGAGTTCGACGTCATCGGCGAGGACGTGCTGATCACCGGCGCTGGCCCGATCGGCATCATCGCCGCCGGCATCTGCAAGCACATCGGCGCGCGCAACGTGGTGGTGACCGACGTCAACGACTACCGCCTGAAGCTGGCCGCCGACATGGGCGCCACCCGCGTGGTCAACGTCGCCAAGACTTCGCTCAAGGACGTGATGTCCGACCTGCACATGGAGGGTTTCGACGTCGGCCTGGAAATGAGCGGCAACCCGCATGCCTTCAACGACATGCTCGACTGCATGTACCACGGCGGCAAGATCGCCCTGCTTGGCATCCTGCCCAAGGGTGCCGGCATTGACTGGGACCGCATCATCTTCAAGGGCCTGACGGTGCAGGGCATCTACGGCCGCAAGATGTACGAGACCTGGTACAAGATGACGCAGATGGTGCTCACCGGCTTTCCGCTGCAGAAGGTGCTGACCCACCAGATCCACATCGACGACTTCCAGCGCGGCTTCGAGCTGATGGAAGCCGGCGCCTGCGGCAAGGTGGTCTGCAGTTGGAGCTGATCCGTAGTGCCCTGCGCGGGGCCCTGCTTGTCGGCGTGGGGCTGGCGACCCCGGCGCTTGCCCGCGCCGACGATTTCGTCGATCCCTTCCTCGGCGGCGATGCCGACATCGAGCTGGAAGCGCCCAAGGCGCCGGCGCCCGCCGTCACGGAGGACGAAACCGAAGCCGAACCCGAGCTGGCCAGCGCGGAGCTGCTGCCGCCGGCCTTGCTGACCGGCCCGGATTACCGGGTCGAGTCGCGCGCGCAGCTGCATGGCTTCCAGGCGCATTTCGTGCTGCACACGGACTACGGCGAACTCACCGCTGAGAGCGTCGAGATCCTCACCCTGCGCGTGCAGGAGATGGAAGCGCTGAAGGTGCTGCATGCGGAGTCGGTCACCGAAGCGCTGGCCAAGTCGGGCGCCGAAGCAGTGATGGCCCCGCTGCGCGCGGTGGCCAACGTGGTGCAGCGGCCGGGCGAAGCCATCACCGGCCTGCCTCGCGGCGTGTGGCGCTACTTCAGCGAGCGCGTCACCCGGATCGGCCAGCGCGCCAAGCGTCTGGGCGCGCGCGCCGACCAGCGCATCAGCCACGAGGGCTCGCCCTTCGATGACGCCGATGCTCCGATGGCTGCCAGCCGGCGCCAGCGCGAGAAGCAGGAAGACAGCTGGTTCGGCGATGTGGGGGACGAAGTGGTGCGCCTGGCCAAGAGCGAAGCCGGCTACGGCCGTGCCCGCCGCGAGCTGGCCGCGCGGCTGGGCATCGACCCGTTCACCGGCAACCCGCTGATCCACGAGCGTCTCAACCGCCTGGCCTGGGCGGCCACCGCCGGCAAGCTGGGCGTGGGCCAGGCCATGGGCCTACTCGATCCGGTCACCAGTGAAGTGTTGGGCACCAGCAGCGAGGTCAACCGGCTGGTGCTTGAGCTGCCGCCAGAAGACCTGCGCCGCCGCAACGACGAGCGGCTGATGGCGCTGGGCGCCGACGAGGAGCTGCGCTACACCTTCCTGCAGTTCGGCCGCTATTCGCCGACTCTGCAGACCGCGCTGGTGCAGTGGCTGGAGCGTCTGCAGCCGGAGTCCGGCGTCGACGTGCTGCTGGAAATCGCGCTGATGGCGCAGAACGAAGTCGAAGCGCGCTTCATGGTCAATGCGCTGGCGATGCTCCATGCGCATCTGGGGGATCGCGCGATCGGCGGGCGCATTGTCGGCGTGGGCGCCCTGTTGGCCTACGACAGCGCCGACGGCGAGCGCGTGTTTCCGCTGCCGGTGGATCTGCTGTCGTGGACGCCGGACACCGCGCGCTGGTTCGCCCAGCCCGGCCTGTGGGATCACGCCAACCGAAGCCTGCTGGTCGGCGGTGCGGCCAGCACGCAGGCCCAGCGCGCGCTCAGCCGCGATGGCTGGAACCTGTTCCTGCACCGTCGCTTCGACGGCTCACCGGCGTATGCGGAGGGCTGGGGCTCGCTGCCGCCGGGCTGACTGTGGGTGTCGGCCCGACCATCGGGGAGAAGCGCAGCACCAGACGCAGTGGCCCACCGGCGTCCACCGCATCGAAAGGCCAGCAGGTGACCAGCAGCAGCTGGTCTTCGGCGGCCTCAGGCGCCAGCGCGTGCTCGCGCACGTCGACGACGCGGCGGTCCTGCAGGCGATAGCGGCGCGTGCGCTGCAGACCTTGCAACTCGACTGTTGCGCCCGGGACCACATCGCGCAGCCAGGCGAAGTGGGTGTCGCGGTGGGCGCTGATGACCACGGTCCCGGGCGCGCCCGGTGCGCTCGACGCTTCGTTCCAGCCTGGCCCAAACGCGAGCACACGGCCGCTGTCGCCCGCCAGCACGATCTGCCCGTCAGGTTCACCCGCGCGACGCAGGAGCGCCACCGCGCGGGTATCAGCCCAGGCCCAGGGCGGCTGCGCCTCGCCCCGCGCACGCGCCTCGTCCCAGCTGCGTGCGAGCAGCCACTGCGCCAGTTCAGCCTTGGCCGGGATCCACAGGGCTTGCGCCAGCAGCAGTCCGCTGAGCAGCAGCAGCGCCAGCGCACACGCGCGGCGGCCGGCGAATCGAGGCTGCGCTGCCACGGCCCGCGCAGCCATCGAGCTGGCACTGACCATGGCCTAGTCCTGTGCCAGCAGTCGAGGCTGGCCAGGCACGCGCTCGCGCTGCCAGATCAGCAGCACCAGCGCCAGCGCGCCCAGCAGCAGCGCAAGCCGCAGCCTGCGCTCGAAGCCAGTGGCACCGGCAGCGAAGTCGAGCGTGCCGGCAGGCGTGGCATTGGCAAACTGCAGCGAGGCCAGATCGGCAGCCTCGGGACGCCGCGGCGTGCGGTCGACGGCGACCAGGCTGGTGTAGCGGCTGGCCACCCCATGCGCCAGGGCGAGATCGAGCACGCGGGCGCGGACCTCATCGGGGCTTGCCCCCTGACGCAGGCTGTCTTCCAGCTCGGCGATGCGCCGCCGCCCACAGGCGCGCCACGCCCTCGGTCGAGGCCAGGCGCGGCTCGCCCAGCTTGACCTCGGCGCGCCAGGCGAGATCGGGCCCACTGCCTTCCAGCGCACCCTGCTGGCCACCTTTGGGCAGCCGCAGCAGCACCTGCAGCGGTTCGCCGAGATAGAGATCGGGCAGCTGCGCCGGGTAGGCCTCGGCGCCCTCGGGCCACGCGGCCTTCAGGTCACGCAGGGCGGGCTGGCCCAGCTTGGCCAGCAGCTGATCGGTCACCTGGGCGACATCCTCGATGCGGCGGATCGTCACCTGCGCGCCGCGGCCGACTTCGGCCATGCGCCGCAGGATGTGGGCGTTCGGCGCGCTGCCGATACCGACTGCAAACAGCCGTGCCTCGCCGCGCCCGTGCTCGATGTGGTTCAGCAGCTGGGCTTCGTTGCTGATGGCACCGTCGGTGATCAGCACCACCTGGCGCAGATGACTGGGCGTCGCCGGCATGGCGAAGGCTTCGATCAGGGGCGCCAGCATCTCGGTGCCGCCCTCAGCCATCAGCCCCTGAACAAAGCCGCGTGCGCGCGCCACGTGGGCGGCGCTGGCTTCGACCGGCTGCGGAAACACGCTTTCGAAGCGGTGGTCGAAGCGGATCACAGCGAAGCGATCGGAGGCGCGCAGGCCGGCCAGGGCGCGGTCCACCGCCGCCTTGGCCTGCGCCATCGATGCGCCGTGCATCGAGCCGGAGTTGTCGACCACGAGAATCAGCTCGCGCGGCACCGGCGCCACCGGGCGGGTCGGCGGAATCAGGGTGAGGAAGGCGTAGCGGGCGTCGGCGCGGTCCTCGACGAACAGCGCCTGCTGCGGCTGCGCGCTGGGCTGCGGCGCCCAGCGCAACTCGAAGTCGCGGTCGCTGTCGACCCGGGTGGCGGCCAGCTCGATGCGATGACGCTCGCCTTCGCGACGCACCGTGATCGCGTGGCTGGGGCTGTCGATGCCAATCAGCGGCAGGCCGGCTTCGAGATCGACGCCGAGGCTGAACTTCGGCGCCGCAGCCGAGCCCAGGGCGATGCCTTGCGCGGGCACGTCGGCAGGCTGCGGATCATCGAGCCCGGCATCGGCCTGCTCGCCACCGCCGCGATACGGCGGCACGAAGGTCAAGGGCAGGCCGAGAGTGAAACGGCCGTCCTGCCAGCGCACCTTCTGCCAGTAGCCGGTCTCGATCTCGACGGTCTCGCCGGGGCCGATATTGGCCACTCGGGTCTGGAACAGGTTCGGGCGCTCGCGCTCGACCAGACTGGCGGTGCGGCCTTCGCTGGCCGCCTCGGCGTACGTGACCGCGGCCTGCTGCGTCTCCCGCACCTCGCCTTCGATGAGGCGCTCGCCGACCTGCATGCGCAGTCGACCCACCGCCGCCTCGTCGGGCAGGGGCAGGCGGTAGCGGCCCTCCATCCACTCACTGCTCGCGTTGCTGAAGCGCTGGCGCACCCGCACCTCGGTCATCAGCCCGCGCACGCGCAGGTCGACGTGGGTCTCCAGAGCGAAAGCGGCTTGCCAGCCGTCAGCGCCCTCGGCCCGCAGTGCCAGGCCATCGGCCGGGGCGAGGCCGTCGGCCTGGGCCAGGCTGCAGGCGAGCAGCAGAGCGGCGCCCAAGGCGCGCCTAGCGAACACGAGGGCGGCGGGACGTGGGATCTGCATGGTGGCCTCCAGGGATGGGCCATGCCATTGCAGAACAGCGAAACGTCAGCGCACGGCCAGCAGCGGCGCGCGCGCTGATCACATCGGGCGAAACGCGGGCGCGCTCAGCGCAGCAGGAAAGCCGCTGCCACGGCAGCCGCGACGACAACCGTGACGGCGACGAAGATGAGGCCGGTGCGGCTGCCGCCCTTGGCTTCCACGGCAGCGGGCGCACTGACCTTGTGGATCTCCTGGCCCGGCACCACCAGCATGAAGCGGATGGCGTCAAGGCGCAGCTCATCGCCGTTCTTCAAGAGCCCGCTCTGCATCCGCTGGCCGTTGATGAAGGTGCCATTGGACGAGCCCAGATCCTCGACCAGCAGACCGTCTGCGGTCGGCCTCACCTGCGCGTGACGGCGAGAGATTTCCTCGCTCGGGATCGAGATGTCGCATTCGTGGTGGCGACCGATGACCTGGGGCGAGACCACCGCATAGGTTTTGCCGAAGGCGGCGCCAGAGACACCGCGCAGCAGGTACTTGGGCAGCGCCGCGCGCACGCGGGTAGCTCCGGCATCGTCCACCTGCGGAGCGCGCGCCGCGGGCGCGCTGGAGACGCGCTCGACGGCAACAAGGCGCGCCTGCACCGGCCCAAAGCCCACCAGATCGCCCGCACGCAGGCTGTGCCGGGCGTCGGCGGGCTGACCGTTGACGCTGAGGCCATCGGCGCCGGGGGCGGCCACCAGATACAGGCGTTCGCCTTCGAGCTCCAGCGCACACAGCTCAGTGGGCATGCCTTCCACGGCCAAGCGCAAGAAGGCATCCGGCGCAGATCCCACCGTGTTGCTGCCAGGGCTCAGCAGGACGGCGCCGTGTTCACCCTTCGGGAAGATCAGCTTCATTGTGGTTCTCGCGAAGCGTACCGGCGGGGCCGGCACGCTGGGATTCGGGGCTGACCGCGCAAGCGGCCAGATTCATTCGCGCGGCGGGATTTCGCGCACCACGCGGATCCCGATGGTAGTGAAGGCGGGTTCTGCTGCAAAGCCGCGCGGCGAAACTTCGCCGGCTGCACTGAACCAGCTGCCCCCCGCGGCCAGCCGCTGCCGGCAGCTCGCCCCCTCGCAATCGGCGAGCCATTCAGCCACATTGCCCCAGATCCCGAGCAGCCCTCCCTGTTCACCGGACGAGCCGACCGGCGCGGTGTGGCCAAAGCCATCGCTGCAGGCGGCGGGGACGCGGGCATTCCAGACCCGGGCGGCGGTTTGGTCGCGGAGATTCGCCTTGCAGCCGCTGGGCGCGACCCCGGCAACGGCGCGCCACTCGGCGAGGCTGGGCAGACGGTAGCGCTGCCCGCTGCTTGCACTCAGCCACTCGGCGTAGTGCTGGGCCATGGCGAAGTTGACACAGGCGACGGGATGGTCGGCGCCCTGCGTGAAGTCGGGATCGCGCCAGTCGCGCCGACGCGAGCTGCGCAGCAGCGATTCGCGATCCCGGCAGGCCGGCAGATCGGCACCGAAGCGCGCACCGCCGGCCGCGGTCCAATAGGTCTCGAACTCGCTGACGCGCGTCTCGCTGACCGCCCAGGCCAAGCCGTTCACCACGAGCATCTCCGGCCCCTCAGCGCCGTTCTGGAGGCCGTCACGGAAGCGATAGCCCGCGCGCCCCAAAGCCTCAGCGCGAGCCAAGCCCTCGCGAGCAGCGGTCGAATCAGGCAGCAGTCGCCTGGCCTGCTCGAAGCCCTGCGTCGCGTCACGTCCTCGCCAGGCGGCAAGCGCCTCGCCAGCGGTCTGAACGTAGCGATCATGCTCGCCCTGGCGGTAGCGCTGCGCCTCCTGCTGCACGCTGCCCGCGACCGGATGCGCGGCGACCACGCGGTCAACGCAGGCCAGCGCAGAGAGCTTGGCCTCGAACTCCTGGGCATCCATCGCCTGCCGCAGGCACAGCGACGCCAGTTCGGCGATGCCCTGCAGGGTCGCGCGATGGTCCGCCTCGATGCGCAGGGCCTGCAGATAACGGTCCAACGCATTGCGCCCCGGCGGCGCGACCAAGCGCCCCGCCTGCAGATTGGTGCGGGCCAGCAGCAGCAGGCGTTCCAGCGGATCCTCGACGGTCGGCAGTGTGGTCGGGTCGAGTTCGATCGGCGAAGTCGGCGTCCAGTCGGCCTCGGGATCGGGCGCTTGGAAGCCGATGTCGGCCTGCGATGCAGCGGACACGGTCGAAGGCTCGCTCGGCGCGCCGGACGCGACAGGTCGAGCCTGTTCAAGACCGCCCTGCGCGCGCGCCTCAGGAGCAGCGGACGGGGTGTCGGAGGCCAGCCCCCACCACAGCAGCCCACCGAGAAGCGGCAGCGCGAGCCCAGCGGCGAGCAGCAGCGGCATGCGCGAGGGCGGCGATGGTGCCGATGTCTGCCCCGGTGAACGCGGAAGCTGCGCGCGCTTTGGCTCGGGTTCGAGACGCTTGCTGGGTCCCGTGCGACGCGCATCCGCTGCTAGCGCGGGTTCGGGCGCGGGTGGGCTGATAGCAACCCGATCAGCGGCGGTCGCAGCGCTGTCTCGTTTGCCCACCGCCGCCGCAGCGGCGGCCGGGTTCGGGCGGCCGGGCGGCGGAGCGGTTGCCGCCTGCACGGTCGCCGGCGTTTCGGAGCGGACGGGCAGCGCGGTCGAGGCGGCATGCGCCGCTGCGGCCGGCGCGACGCTGGGCGGCGAAGCGGCGGAGCCCGCTGCCGCGCCGGTTCGGCTGTGGTTGGAGGTCGACTTGCCCTCCAGCTCGTCGAGCAGGGCCAACAGCTCCGCGACCTCGGCCGTGCGACCGTCCAGCCCGAACAGCGGCTGCCAGCGGGCGAGGTAGTCGGGCAGCGTGTCGCTCAGGTCGGCCGGCGGACGGCCGGTCAAGGCTTCAAAGCCGAGCACCAGCAGCTGCTGCAATGGCCGGTGGTGTTCCGGGCTTGATGCCGGAGGCCACAGGCGCGTGAGCAGCGGTCGCCCTTGCGCATCGGCGAAGATCTCGGCCGCGTCGAGCACGGGCAGCAGCGGACACCGCGACTCCACGAAACGCGCGATCAGCGCCAGTCGACGCAGCAGGCTGAGGCTATCGACGAGGTCCAGGCCCTGCGCCAGGCGAAGCCTCAAGCTGGGCACGGCAGGCGCCGTCAGCGCCGCATACGCCCTGCCCTCAGGGGTCTCGCCGACATCCAGCACGGTCGCGAGCCCCGGATGCCGCAGGCCAGCGAGCTGGCGAATCGCCAGCCGTGCCGGCTGGGCAGGCCCCTCCCAGATCTGCAGCAACACCGGCGAATCGTTGACCAGCTGGCGCGCGCGCAGGAGCTGCACGCCCTGTCCTGGCGCGCTGGCGTCCTCGATTCGATAGCCATCGATCTCCACTGCCTGCACCGCGCACCTGCCGTTCCGGTCGGAAGATCGCGATCTTACATTTGGTTGCAGGCGTCGCCGTGCGCGCCTTGGCAGTCGGCCACGCGCTTGACGTGACCGGCGAACCGATACGCGCTGCTCGCCTTGCGAGCGCGAGCCGCCGCCCACACACTTGGCCGATGGACACGACTCTGATTCTGCTGATCCTTCTGGGCCTCGGCCTCTACACGTGGGCCCGCGCCCGCGACGCGGCCGAGCTTGCACGTCGGCACGGGCTGGAGGCCTGCGAGCGCGCCGGCGTGCAGCTGCTCGATCACTCGGTCGCGCTCGTCAAGCTCGCGCTCAAGCGCTCCGAAGACGGACGACTCGGCATCGTTCGGCAGTACCGCTTCGACTACAGCCGCGAAGGCAACGACCGCGCCAGCGGCGCACTCGCCCTGCACGGCCTGAAGCTGCTCTGGATCACCGCCCCCGAGCCGCTGGCGCCGCCGCCAGCTGAAGTTCGCCCGGCGATCGCCCCGCGCAGCTTCGGTCACTGGGGTTGATCCTCAGTGAGGGCACCGCGCCGGGAGCCACCTGTCGACCGACAGGCACGCTCCCTACATTGATCAGCTCGAACGTCTGCTTTGGCTTCAACGGGATCCACGCAGACACGGCTGCCGAGACCTCGCGGTCGCGAGCAGCGCTCGCGGAAACACTTGCGTCGTCCGACAGCCGCCAGATTCACTTGATGACGCGGAGATGCGATCGCTTTGGCGGCGGTTCGTCGCCCTCGGGCGCAGATTGCGCGGTCGCGGCGGGGTCTTCGTCGGAAGGCTCGCTCAGGGCAGCATCGTCGGGGGGCAGCATCATCCCTTGCCCGTTTTCCTGGGCGTAGATGGCCTCCACCGCTGGCAGCGGAATCGAGAGCGCGTGGCTGGAACCCGAGAAGCGCGCCTGGAAGCGGACGCGATCATTGCCAAGGTCCAGTTGATCGACCGCGCGCATCGCGATGTTCAGAACCACCTTGCCGTCCTTGACGGCAAAGGCTGGCACCTGCACCCCCGGCTGCTGCGCATCCACCAATAGATACGGGGTCAGACCGTTATCGGTGATCCAGTCGTACATGGCTCGCAGCAGGTACGGGCGGTTCGAGCTCATGCGGGGCGTCGGCGGCGGGGTTGCGTGGTTCATGCAGGCAGTTCGCGGTAGTGGCGCTCCTCCGGCATCAAGCTGCGTGCGAAGAGGGGGCTGCGGAAGATGCGCTGCGCGTAGTCCTCGATCGGCTTGGCTTCGCGGGCGAGGTCAATGCCTGCCGCCGGCAGCCGCCAAAGAATCGGGGCCAAAGCGCAGTCGGCCAGGGAAAGCTCAGTGTTCAAGAAAAAGCGCGATGCCTTGAACAGAGGCAGCGACGCCAGCACCAGCTCGCGCATGCGTTTGCGAGCGGCTTCGGCCTCGGTCTTGCTGGAGGTGCTGATCGCTTCGAGCTCCGGCACCCACTCCTGCTCCAAGCGCGCCATGGCGAGGCGAAGCCGGGCCCGCGACAGCGGGTCGATCGGCATCAGCGGGGGATGCGGATAGCGCTCATCGATGTACTCGCTGAGCACAGAAGCGGAGTACAGGACCAGATCGCGATCGGCGAGCGTGGGCAGACTCAGCGTGGGGTTGAGGTCCAGCAGATCTTCGGGAGGCTGGGCGGGATCCACCGCGACCAGCTCGTAGCTCACGCCTTTGGCGGCCAGCACCAGGCGTATGCGGTGACAGGTCGCGCAATCGCGCGCCGAAAACAGGGTCAGCGCATTGCGCAGACGCGAACTCGAAGCCATCCCGTATCCCCCTTCCCACGCAGATCAGGGTTCGGCCGGTGCCGCATGCGACACCGGCCGCCGTACGGTCAGCTCACTTCAGTGGACATCCCGCCAGTACTCGGTCTTGAGCAGCCAGGCGAGGAAAGTGAAGACCGTGAGGAAGAGGATAACCCACACGCCGTAGGCTTCGCGCTTCAACGCCGCCGGCTCGCCGACATACGTGAGGAAAGCGCTGATATCGCGGATGGTGCGGTCGAACTCTTCCGGGCTCTGGCTGCCCGCCGGAGCCAGCTCGAAGCCGGTGACCTCGCCATGCTCGCCGTAGACCGCGCGCTGACTGCCCTGCAGGTTCCAGAGCACATTCGGCATTGAGGAGCCCACCAGCACGGTGTTGTTCCAGCCGGCCGGGCGGGTTTCGTCGACATAGAAGGACTTGAGGAAGGTGTAAGTCCAGTCCGGGCCACCGGGCTTGGCGCGCGCCACCAGGGACAGATCCGGAGCAGCCTTGCCAAACCAGGCAGAGCCGTCAGCGGGGTCCATGGCGGACTTCATGTGTTCGCCGAACTTGGCGCCGGTGAAGTTCAGGTAGGACATCACCTGCTCTTCCGTGAGACCCAGATCCTTGGCCGTTCGCGAGTAGCGCTGGAAGCCCAGAGAATGGCAGCCAGCGCAGTAGTTCATGAACAGCGCCGCGCCGCGCTGCAGCGAGGCCCGGTCGCTGATGTTCACGTGGCTTTCCAGAATCGGAGCGCCACCGGCAGCCTGGGAAACACCAGCCGCAGCCAGCAGCACGGCGCCGAGCGCCAGCGAGTAGAGACGCTTAATCATGGGTGGTCACCCGTTCCGGCACCGGCTTGTAGGAGTCCCATCTGGACCAAAGCGGCATCAAGAGGAAGAACGCGAAGTAGTAGATCGTGAAGATGCGCGCCATCAGCGTCTGCATCTCGCTGCCCGCTTGCAGGCCCAGCCAGGCGAGGCTGACGAAAGCCACCACGAAGATGCCGATGAGGATCTTGGACAGCGGGCCACGGTAGCGGACCGAGCGCACGGGGCTGCGGTCCAGCCAGGGCAGCAGGAACAGGATCATCACCGCACCGCCCATGATGATCACGCCAGACAGCTTGTCGGGCACCGCGCGCAACATCGCGTAGTACGGCGTGAAGTACCACACCGGCTTGATGTGATCGGGCGTCACCATCGGGTTCGCCGGGACGAAGTTGTCGTACTCCAGGAACAGGTCGCCGAAGGTCGGTGCGAAGAACACGATGAAGGCGGCGATGGTCAGGAAGAAGCCCGCGCCGAACAGATCCTTCACGGTGTAGTAGGGGTGGAAGGGGATGCCGTCCAGCGGCTTGCCGTCGGCACCCTTCTTCTTCTTGATGTCGACGCCGTCGGGGTTATTCGAGCCCACTTCGTGCAGGGCGCCCAGGTGCAGCACGACCAGCAGCAGCAGCACCAGCGGCAGTGCGATCACATGCAGAGCGAAAAACCGGTTGAGCGTCGCATCGGAGACCAGGAAGTCGCCGCGAATCCATTGGGTCAGATCGTCGCCAATCACCGGCACTGCGCCGAACAGATTGATGATCACCTGCGCACCGTGGTAGCTCATCTGGCCCCAGGGCAGCACGTAGCCGAGGAAGGCTTCGGCCATCAGCACGAGGAAGATCGCCACGCCGATCACCCACACCAGCTCGCGCGGTTTCTGCGAGCTGCCGTAGACGAGGCCGCGGAACATGTGCAGATAGACCACCACGAAGAACAGCGAGGCACCGGTGGAGTGCATGTAGCGGATCAGCCAGCCCCACTCGACGTCGCGCATGATGTACTCGACCGAAGCGAAGGCCTCGGTGGCGGACGGCTTGTAGTTCATCGTCAGCCAGATGCCGGTGACGATCTGATTGACCAGTACTAGCATCGCCAGCGAGCCGAAGTAGTACCAGACGTTGAAGTTTTTCGGCGCGTAGTACTGACCGACGTGCTTGTTGTAGGCGCCCTTCAGGCCGGGCGCGCGATCGTCGACCCACTGGGTGACGTTCTCGACGGTGCGATTGATCAGGTTGGACATCACGCAGCTCCCTTCGGATCGACGCCAATGATCAGCGTGTTGTCGTCGACGAAGTGGTAAGGCGGCACGCGCAGATTGGTCGGCGCAGGCACGCCTTCGAAAACGCGGCCTGCCATATCGAAGCGCGAGTTGTGGCAAGGGCAGTAGAAACCACCCTTCCAGTCGGCGTCGAAGGGCTCGGCCTGCACTTCAGGACGGAACAGCGGCACGCAGCCCAGGTGCGTACACAGGCCGACAAGCACGAGGTACTCGGGCTTGATCGAACGGTGCGGGTTCTTGGCGTAGGTCGGCTGCTGGTCGACCACGTCGGAATTCGGGTCGCGGAGACGACCGTCCAGACCCGGCAGCTGCTCGATCGTCTGCGGAGTACGCCGGATCACGAACACCGGCTGCCCGCGCCAGGTCGCGGTCAGACGCTGACCGGGCTCGAGCTTGGAGATGTTCTCAGTGACCGGGGCTCCGGCAAGCTCGGCGCGAGCGCTCGGCTGCCAGGAAGCGATGAAGGGCACGGCGGCCGCGATGGCTCCAGCGCCACCCACCACAGCGGTGGTGGCGGTCAGGAAGCGGCGGCGGCCTGGGTTGACGCCTTGGTTAGCCATACGGCTCTCCGCACTTGCGCAAAGGGAATCGGTAACAAGACCGGCGCAGCTGGCCTTGTAAAGCGGCGTAGTGTAGCGGATGGCTGAACCCAGCGACAACGCGGCCGGGCTGCGCAAGCGCCCTGCGCAGGGCACAATGCCGGCTGTCCACGCGCGCAGTCCGCCGATGTCCCGCCCTTTCCGAGTCCCGGTGTTTCTCCTGCAGAGCGCGGTCGCCGGTTTGGCACTGGCCTTCGTCGTGCTGCACTTCGCGCCGGGGCTCGTGGAGCCTTTGCGCGGAAGTGATCCCCAGGCCGCGGGGCCGGCACCGAGCAGCTACGCAGCGGCGGTCAAGCACGCCTCGCCAGCGGTGGTCAGCCTCTACGCCAATCGCATCGTGACCGAGCGTGTGCTGCTGCCGCCTGATCCGATCACCCAGCGTTTTTCGGGCCTCACGGTGGGCCCGACCGTGCGGCGCCGCGAGTCCATTCTGGGCTCGGGAGTCATCGTCAGCCAGGACGGCTACGTGCTGACCAACCACCATGTGATCACCGGCGCCCAGCAGATCCGCATCGCTCTGTGGGACGGTCGAGTGACAGACGCGCGTGTGATCGGCAGCGACGCCGAAACGGATCTGGCCGTGCTGAAGGTCGAAGGCAACGGGCTGCCGGCGTTGGGCCTGGATCCCGCGGTCACACTGGAGGTGGGCGACGTCGTGCTGGCGATCGGCAATGCCTTGGGACTCAGTCAGACGGTCACCCTGGGTATCGTTTCCGGCCTGGGGCGCACCCCGCTCAATCAGGCGATCGAGGAGGAGTTCATCCAGACCGATGCCGCCATCAACGAGGGCAACAGCGGCGGCGCCTTGATCAGCGCCGGCGGCCAGCTGGTGGGCATCAACACGTTCGTGCTGGGGCGGCGCAGCGGCGCCGAGGGCATCGGCTTCGCCATCCCGATGAGCGTCGCCGCCGACGTCTTCGCGCAGATCCGCGACACCGGCGTGGTCAGACGGGGCTGGATGGGCGTTGAGTACGGCGACGCGCCGGTGCTGCCGGGCAGTTCGGATGCGCTGAGCCCCCGCGGCGTGGCCCTGACCGAGATCTATGTGGGCGGCCCGGCCCATGCCGCAGGCCTGATGCCGGGTGACGTTCTGCTCAGCTTCGACGGCGAGTCCATCGACGACCAGGCGGCTTTGCGCGCGCGCGAGGCCGCCAAACCGCCGGGCAGTTCAGTGGAAGTGGCGGGGCTTCGAGCGGGCGTTCCCTTCGTCGCCCGTCTCGACTTGATCCAGCGTCCCAGCGCGAACCGCTGATCAGCCTTTGCCCTCGCGACTGGCCGCTGCGGCCAGCTCAGTGCGGTAGCGCGACAGCAGAACGCCCACCCGCTCGACGAAGACCTGAGTTTCGTCATAGGGCGGCACGCCGCCGAAGCGGTCGACTGCGCCTTCACCCGCGTTGTAGCCCGCCGCCGCCAGTCGGAAATCACCGTCGAAACGCTTGAGAAGCCACGCCAGATAGGCCGTGCCGCCGTGAATGTTGTCGCGTGCCGAGAACGGATCGACGACGCCGAAGCGCTCGGCGGTGGCCGGCATCAACTGCATCAGGCCTTGAGCCCCCTTGTTCGACAGCGCATTGAGCTTGAACGCTGATTCGGCGTGGATGACCGCACGCACGAAGGCTTCCTCGACCCCATGCAGGGCAGCCGCCGCGCGCACCTCGTCCGCGTAGGCGGTGAGGTTCAGGCCGACCGCATTGAAGTCGACGCTGCTGCTGACCGAGCAGGCGTAGCAGGTTTCCATGTAGCTGAAGAGCACTTCGGCGCGCTGACCCGCGGGCCGCCGATTGGTGTAGTGGACGACGCCATCGCGCTCGTAGCGATACACGGCCCCGCGCGAGACCCGGGCGCCGCTGGCCTGAGCATCGCGCGGCGCCGCGATGTCCGCACCGTCGCTGCGGGTGCGGAACTCGACCCGTCGCTCCGGATTGGGCGCAGGCGCGGCCGGAGACGCGCCGCCTGTGGCAGGCGTGCCGGCGGACGCGCCGCCCATGGCGGGCGGCTCCGGCGTTGCGGGCGGGCTTGCCGGTGTCGTCTGCGTCTGCGCCGGCGCGGCAGCGGGCGCCGCGCCGACCTGGCCCGAGTTCAGGCTGGTGGGCACATGCACGCGCTTGCAGTCGCGATAGCCCGCTGCGTCCGAGGTGAACACCGTCTCGCCCTGTTCGCCGACGCAGCGGAACAGGGTCGAAGCCTGCGCGGGGAACGCAGCGGCCAACGGCAGCAGCAGGAGCCCCCAAAGCACGCGGCGGTGACTGCCCTGCGCGCAGCGAGCGGGCGCAGCGATGAGCGGGAGGAAAGTAGTCAGGGGCATGTCATCAGTGTCAGCCACGCAGCCGGGGCTGCCAAGTCGTAGCGGGATTCGCTGCTCCGACTGCCAGCGCCGCAGCGGGTTCCATTAATTTAGACTTTTCTAATATTATGCCCCGTGCCCGCCGCAGGAACCTCCGAATGCTGCTCGCCCTTTTCGGCGCCCTTCTGATCGGCCTGGCCCTTGGGCTGCTGGGCTCCGGCGGCTCGATCCTCACCGTGCCGATCCTCGTCTATCTGGTCGGACAGCCGGAGAAACTCGCGATCGCCGGCTCGCTGGCCATTGTCGGCGGCATCGCCCTCGCGGGCGCCCTGCCCTGGACGCTGAAGCGCGAAGTCGATCTGCGCAGCCTGCTCTGGTTCGGTCTGCCCGGGATGGCCGGGACATGGGCAGGCGCCTGGGCATCGCAGTCGTTCTCCGGCGCGGCCCAGCTCGCACTGTTCGCGATGGTCATGCTGCTCGCCGCGGCGATGATGTTCCGCAGCCCCGCGTCGACGTCCGCCGGTGCGCGCCCGCCGCGCGGGCGTTTCGCGATCGTCGGCGACGGTCTCGCGATAGGCGCGATCACCGGACTGGTCGGCGTTGGCGGCGGCTTCCTGATCGTCCCGGCCCTGGTGCTGCTCGGTCGCCTGTCGATGCAGAAGGCGATCGGCACGAGCCTGTGGATCATCGCGATGAAGTCCTTCACCGGCTTCGCAGGCTACCTCCCGATGCTGGAGAAGCAGGGCCTGCAGCTCGACTGGCCGCTGATCGGCCTGTTCATCGCCATCGGCGCGGGTGGCACCCTGCTTGGCATGCAGCTGGCCAGCCGTCTGCCGCAGCAGACTCTGAAGCGCGCCTTCGCCTTCTTTCTGCTGCTGATGGGCGTCTACATCATCGCCCGCACGGCGCCGCAGCTGATCTGAACCGACCCGGAGAGCCCATGAATCCGCACATCCAGTCCTTCTTCGATAAGGACAGCTGCACCTGGACCTATCTGGTCAGCGATCCAGCCAGCGGCGCCGCCGCGGTCATCGACCCCGTGCTCGACTTCGATCCGAAATCGGGCAACACCGCAACCGCATCGGCGCAGAAGGTGCTGGACGCCGCTCGCGAGCGCGGGCTGCGCCTTGAGTGGATCCTCGAAACCCACGCCCATGCGGATCACCTCTCGGCCGGCCACTGGCTGCGCGCGCAGTACCCGGGCGCACGACTGGCCATTGGCGAAGGCATCCGCCAGGTGCAGGCGACCTTTCGCGAGATCTTCAATCTGGGCGAGCACTTCCCGGTTGACGGCTCGCAGTTTGATCGCCTGTTCCGTGACGGCGAGCGCTTCGCGCTCGGCGCCCTGGACGTGGAGGTCATCGCCACGCCCGGCCACACCAACGACAGCCTCAGCTATCGCATCGGCGATGCCGTGTTCGTGGGCGATACCCTGTTCATGCCGGACGGCGGCAGCGCTCGCTGCGACTTCCCCGGCGGCAGCGCGGCCACACTTTTCGGCTCCATCCAGCGCCTGTTCGCCTTGCCCGACGAGACGCGGCTGTTCGTCTGCCACGACTACTCTCCCGGCGGTCGGGCGGCCGCCTGCGAAACCAGCGTGGGCGCCCAGCGCGCCACCAACATCCACGTCGGCGGCGGTCGCAGCAAGGCCGAGTTCGTCGCCATGCGCGAAGCGCGCGACGCCACCCTGCCGATGCCGCGACTGATCCTGCCCTCGGTGCAGATCAACATCCGCGCCGGGCGGCTGCCCGACCCCGAGGACAACGGCGTGCGCTACCTCAAACTGCCGCTGGACCGGTTTCCAGGGGTACCCGTGTGAAGCCGGGATTCGGGATTGGGGATTGGTGTGAAGGGCGTTGGACGTCCTGGCACTGCGCTCCGAGCGCTGCAACAAGCCGAAGCGCATTGGCCTGGAAGTCTCCATGCAGAGCTCCGCGCATCGCCCAGCCCTAGCGTGCGCAGGGAATGTCGAAGTCGATGTGGTAGTGCTCGTCGTGGCGAACCCACGCCTGGCGCGGCATGAAGCTGAGGGTACGGCGCGCCCAGCGGCCGCGCTCGCTTCGCTCCAGAAGGGGCAGGTAGCGGGTGTCGAGAATGACCAGGCGGATGCCGACCCCACGCGCCTGCGCTGCGCGATGCAGTTCGTAGAGGTGCTCCGCCAAGGCCTCGAAGTCGATGCGCAGATCGTCCAGGCGCCCCGCGTCGTCGAACTCCAGGTCGTAGCCGAAGCGCGTGAACGGACTGGTCGGCACGGGCAGGCTGCGGCCGCGGGCATCGCGGACCGGCACGAAGAAATCAACCGAAGTGCCGTTCTGGTGGGTGCGGTGCGGCGCCAGTCGCCCGCCTTTCGGCCAGCTTGCCTCGCCGTAGACGAAGCGCAGCTCGGGGCGGCGGGCGGCCAGCTCGGCATAGGCCTCGACCACGATGGCTTCGACGGTGGAATGCGTATGGGTACGGCCTAGGCTGGCGGCGAGGCCGCTGAAGCTCTGGAAGTTCACCCCGCTGAGCGGCAGCTTGCGCGCGCCTTCCAGCCGGCCCGCGGCAGGCGTACCAAAGCAGCGGCTGGGCGCCTCGGCCAGCACCGGAAGCGACGCGGCAAGCAAGCCTCCCAGCAGGATGCGCCTCAGCAGACCCCGCATGCACGCAAGCGCACGTCCCTGCCTCACGGCGTCGGCACCGGCCGGCCGTGCACCTTGGCCCAGAACTCGGTGCTGATCCGGCCGATCGCCGGGCTTTCAGCGTTCAGCAGCAGGGCCAGACCGAGCTGATGCCGCGGCGACCATGCGATCTCGGCCACGTAACCCTTGACCCAGCCGCTGTGGTAGTTGAGCGGCGCGTCGCCAATGCGATACACGCGCCAGCCGAGCCCGTAGTGAGCCTCGTCCAACAGCTGGCCCCACAGGCGACGCTTCAGTTCGCGCGGCGTGCGCACCCGCGGCGTGGTCACGGCTTGGACCACCGACGGCGCGAGAACCTGCGGCTGCGCACCCATCTGCGCCAGCAGCCACTGCGCGAGGTCGCGGGCGCTGGCGTTGATGCCTGCGGCGGGTGCCAGCTGGTAGTAGCCAGGTTTGAGTTCGGCTTCGATCCAGCGGCCCGCCTCCCGGCGATGCGGACGCGCGTGGTTGGGCTCGGCGAGCAGGGCCTCCAGGCCGAAGCTGGCGCGCTGCATGCGAAGCGGCCGGAACAGGCGACGCTCGATCAGCTCGGCATAGCCGGCGCCACCGGCGCGAGCGAGGATCGGTTCGACCTGGGCGAAGGCGATGTTCTGATAGCTGTAGCAGCTGCGCGGCGCGCAGATGGCGTCCAGCTCACGGAAGCGCGGCAGGATGCGCTCCAGCGCCAGTCCATCGTCGATCAGGTTGTCGTAGGCGTTCGGCACCAGCCCGGTCGACTGCCCGAGCAGGTCTTCGACGCGCAGGCGCTGGCTCAGAGCGTCGCGCTTGAAGCGCAGCGTCGGCAGCTGCTCCGCAAGCGAGTCCGCCAGATCGATGCGCCCCTCCTGCGCCAGCTGCACCGCCAAGGGCCCAGCGAAGGTCTTGGACACCGAGGCCAGACGGAACACGGTGTCGGCGTCCACCGGCTGCGTGCCGTCCACCGCGCGCAGGCCATGGCCCTGCACCCGCAGCACGCGGCCCTGCCCGACCACCGCATAGGCGCCACCGGGTATCCCCTGCTCGACCAGCGTTTCGCGGAAGTGCTCGTCGAAAGCGTCGAGATCCGGCAATGCCGCCACCGCGCGCTGCGCGCCCACCAGAAAAAGGAACAGCAGTAGGACGCGTCGCAGCGGCTGGGCCATGGCTTCGGCTCAAAACGAATCGGGGCCGCGAGACTAGCAGGCTGTCGAAAAACAGCCTGCTAGTCAGGCCAGGGATGGCCGGGACGACGAAACAAGCGCGCAAGCGATTGATGTGTCGTGAGGCGGTACGGACCTGCGCCGGACCGCCGACTTGAAAAACTCCCCGGAAGGGAGCTTTTCAACAAGCTGCTAGAGCACGCCGACGCGCGCCGGCCCAACCGCGGATCCTGAGCGAGGACAGCGACAGGTGCGTCGCGCCGGACCCAAGCAAACGGTCACAGGGTGGGCCCCGGCCCACCGAGCGATGGACAGCGGGCTCGGTTCACCGCACTCGCGTTTCGTAGGCCCTCGCGGGGGGCGCTTTCGATTGAGCGGACCGCAGCCAGCGAGGCGCTCACGGTGGGCCCGGGCCCACCCAATGAGGAGGGGAGGGCCGGCCATGCCTCGCCTCTCGTCTCTTGCCTCTCGTCTCTTCCCTCTCGATTCCCGGCCCAAGCCCTCAGAACGCCCGGCGCGCCTCCAGCACGAACTCCACGCTCTCCAAGCGCGGATCGCTGTCGAGCGGCACCGCGATGTCGATGTGGATCAGGCGCGCGAAGGCGCTGCGGGTGTTGGACAGGCGCAGGCCCATGCCGACATTGGCAAGGCGCCCCGGATTGGGCCGATCCAGCGGGTCGCGGCCCCAGACGCGACCGACGTCGGCGAACACCGCACCGCCGACGCGGAACAGCCGCCAGGGATACCAGTCGGTGAAGTAACGCTGCTCGATGCTGAGCCGCGCAGAACTCTCGCCACCCACCCAGCGCAGCGGGTAGCCGCGCAGACCCGTATCGCCGCCCAGATAGACCCGGTTATCGAGGTCCAGATCGTGTCCGTACTGGCCCTCAAGCTCGGCAAAGAAGAGTCGGCGCGGCCCGGTCTGACGGTAGTAGCGCAGGTCGCCGGTGAGGCTGAAGTTGCGGGTGTTCCCCGCCTCCTGGCGCAGGCCGAAGTGGCTGGAGAACCGCAGCAGGTCGCCGCGCGCGAAGCGCCAGCCCCGGCTGCCCTCGCCCTCCAGCCACCAGGCATCACGATCCGCCCCCAACGACTCCTCCGAGCGGCCGAGACGCGCGCTGAGGCGAGTGCCCAGCAGCGCGTCCTCGGTAATGTCGATCTGATCGTAGTTGCGCAGCACTTCCCACTCGTCGCGGATGTACTCAAGCCCCACCCAAGGCCCCGCGAGATGGCGATCTTCCGGCACCGGGCCGAGCAGCTCGGGGTCGCGCGCCGGCAGGAAGTCGCGCTGCTGGTCGCGCAATCCCACGCTCCAGCGCAGCACGCGTCCATCGAGCAGACCGGCCGAGCGGCCCCACCAGACATCCAGATCGCGGTTGCGCTGACGGTACTCAGAGACCTCCTCGCCCAGCTCGTAGAAGCTCTCGACCTGGGTGAGGTGATCCACGCGCAGGCCCCAGGCCTCGCGGGCATCGAGGGCGTAAAAGGGCTTCTGCACTCCCACCAGAAAACCACGGCCATCGCTGTTGTTCTCGTAGGCGACGTCAACCCCGCGCCAGCGCCCCAGCTCATGGTCGTTGCGATAGCGCAGCGCCGTACTGTTGCGGTCAGCGTCGCCGCGTCTGGACAGCCGCAGCAGCGCGCCGCGGCCGGCGAGATTGCTCTCTTCCAGGTCGATGCCGAAGCTCGACTCTCCGCCGCGACGGCTGCCGGCGATGCCGGGGTTCAGCGACCACACGTCGCGGGTCTCGACTTCGACCGTGACCCGCCCGTCCACGCAGGCCACCGGCCGCAGCTCGGCCTCGCGCAGATACTCGGTGGAGCGCAGCAGACGCGCCGATTCCTGCAGCAGACGATGCCGGTACGGCTGCCCCTCTTCGATCAGCAGCGGCCGCCGCAGGGTGGACTCGCGACTCAGCCGGTGCAGGCGATTGGCCGCACGGAACAGCGCCTTGTTCTCTTCCGGCAGCTCGGTGTCGAACACATTGCGGCGCAGGAAGCGCAGCTCACCGATCACCGCGCCCGCGGCTTCCAGCGCGGCCGGATCCAGACTGCCATCGGCTGGACAGTCGGCCGCACTGGCCTGCAGCAGGGGCAGGCACGAGAGCAGCAGCGAGCAGAGCACACGTGAGGCCATCAGCAGGCGCATCCCTGATCGGAGGCGAAAACGGCTGTCGTCGTCGCCCCAATCCTGACAGATTCGGCCGCGTTGGCGTGACCCCGCCAAGCTTTACGCCGCAGGCAGCCCCGGCCCATGCAGCAGCGCGCCGGCGGCATCGACCACGCTGACCTCCACGGCAACGCCGGCGCGCACGCTTTCGGTGACTACGCAGAACTGCTCGAACTGCTGGAGGATGCGCTCCAACTGCTGGTAGCTGCCGGCCATTTCCGGCAGCAGGATCTGCGCATCCACGCGGGCCACGCGCATGCGGCCGGCCTCGTTGCGGCCCATTGTGGCGATCGCCTTCACCTGGACAGGCCCCGGGGCATTCTTGTACTTGCGCAGCGCGAACAGAAGGCTCGCGCCCATGCAGTTGGCGACTGCCGCGACCAGCATGCGCGAGGGGTTCGGGCCGCTGCCGCCGCCCAAAGGCTCGGGCTCGTCGGTCATCAGGTCGGGGATCTCGGTGCCCTCGAAACGCACGCGGAAGACGTAGTCCTGCTCCTGCTCGACGGTGATGCTGAAGCTCTGGGTTTCGCTCATGTCATTGGCCCTGGGCGTACTGCATGAAGGCGCTGCGCGCGAACTGGACGATGCCTGCAGCATTCAGCGCTCCCGACTGGCGGGCGACCTCGTTGCCGTGATGGAACAGCACCAGGGTGGGAATGCTGCGGATGCCGAAGTGCTGGCCCAGCGCCGGCTGCGCCTCGGTGTCGACCTTGGCCAGATGAAACTGCGGCTCCAGCTGCTGCGCCGCCTGCGCGAACGCGGGCGCCATCAGTCGGCAGGGCCCGCACCAGGGCGCCCAGAAGTCGACCAGCACCGGCAGCTGGGCGCGCCCGGCATGGGCCTCGAAGCTCTCGCCTGTGAGGTCGAAGGGCCGACCGGCGAAGATCGCGCCGCCGCAGCGCCCGCAGTTGGGGCCGTCGTACAGGCGCGCCTGCGGCACCCGGTTCAGGCCATGGCAGTGCGGGCAGGCCAGGATGATGCTGTCGTCACTCATGCGGCCTCCTTGCGGGCCAGAAACTTCAACCAGCTGTAGTACAGCAGCGGGATCACCACCAGGGTGAGCACGGTGGAGACGAGGATGCCGAAGATCAGCGCAATGGCAAGCCCGTTGAAGATCGGATCATCGAGGATGAAGAACGCACCCGCCATCGCCGCCAGCGCGGTGAGTGCAATCGGCTGGGCGCGCACCGCGCAGGCTTCGATTACGGCCTCGTCCAACGGCCGACCGTGGGCGATCTCGTGGTTGATGAAATCCACCAGCAGGATGGAATTGCGCACGATGATGCCGGCCAGCGCAATCATGCCGATCATGCTGGTGGCGGTGAACTGCGCGCCCAGCAGGGCATGGCCCGGCATCACACCAATCACGGTCAGCGGAATCGGCGCCATGATCACCAGCGGCACCACGTAGCTGCGGAACTGCGCGACCACCAGCAGGTAGATCAGCAGCATGCCGGCGGCATAGGCGATGCCCATATCGCGGAAGGTCTCGAAGGTGATCTGCCATTCCCCGTCCCACTTCAGGCTGAAGCCGGCTGTGCTCTCGGGCGCAGAGAAAAAGCGCTGCTCGATCGGCCAGGGCAGATCGCCGCCGTCGTTCAAGCGCGAAACCACCGAGAACATGCCGTACAGCGGGCTGTCGAGCGCGCCGGCTTCGTCGGCCATCACGTAGACCACCGGCAGCAGATCCTTGTGGTAAATCGCCGCTTCCCAGTCGGTGCGCTCGACCCGCACGACCTCCGACAGCGGCAGCAGACGTCCGTCGGCACTGCGAATGCGCAGGGCCAGCAACGCCTCCATCCGCGCCTGCTCGCCGGCCGGCAGGCGCAGGCGCACCGGCACCGGATACTTCGACGCACCGTCGCGCAGGAAGGTCGCATCGACACCGCTGACGGCGGCAGTCAAGGCCTGCGCGATCTGCGCCTGGCTGATGCCCAGCCTTGCTGCACGCTCGCGGTCGACCACCAGCACCTCACGCGAGGCCTCGGCCTCGACCGTGGTGTCGATATCGACCAGGCCTTCGGTGCCGCGGAAGACCTCGGCCACCTGCAGCGCGATGGCGCGCGCACCCCCTGCATCGGGGCCGTAGATCTCGGCGACCAGGGGCGACAGCACCGGTGGACCCGGCGGCACCTCGACGACCTTGAGCGCCGCGCCATAGCGCTGGGCGATCTGCTGCAGGGCCGGCCGAACGGCGCGGGCGATGTCGTGGCTCTTGCGGCTGCGCTCGGATTTGTCGACCAGGTTGACCTGCAGATCGCCGACGTTGGCGCCCTCGCGCAGGTAGTACTGGCGCACGAGGCCATTGAAGTTCACCGGCGCGGACGTGCCGGCATAGCCCTGCATGTCGGCCACTTCGGGCACCTGGGCCAGCGTCAGCGCCAGCTCCTGCAGCAGTGCACTGGTGCGCTCCACCGTGCTGCCCTCGGGCAGATCGACCACCACCTGGAATTCCGACTTGTTGTCGAAGGGCAGCATCTTCAGCACCACCAGCTGCACGACGGCGAGGCTCGCGGACAGCACCACCGCGCCGACGATGCCGGCGAACAACCACAGGCGTCGGCGCGCGCCGCGCTCGCGATGCAGGAAGGGCCGCAGCAGCCGCTCGAACAGACCGTGCAGGCGCGCCGCGATGCCGCTGCCGTGGGCCGCATGCCCGTCGCCATCACCGGCTGCACCGAGGTGCCGCGACAGCAGTTTGAGCGACAACCAAGGCGTGACGATCAGCGCCACGGCCAGCGACAGCAGCATGCCCACCGAAGCATTGATCGGGATCGGCCGCATATACGGGCCCATCAGCCCGCTGACGAAAGCCATCGGCAGCAGCGCCGCGATCACCGTGAAGGTCGCAAGAATCGTCGGGCTGCCCACCTCGTCCACCGCCGGCGGAATCGCTTCCAGCAATGATCTGCCGCCACGCGCCATGTGGCGATGGATGTTCTCGACCACCACGATCGCGTCGTCAACCAGGATGCCGATCGAGAAGATCAGCGCGAACAATGACACCCGGTTGATGGTGAAGCCCATCGCCCAGCTGGCGAAGAGGGTCAGAGCGAGGGTGATGATCACCGCCGTGCCGACCACCACCGCCTCGCGCCAGCCGAGCGCGAACAGCACCAGCAGCACCACCGCCATCGTCGCGAAGACCAGCTTCTGGATCAGCTGGATGGCCTTGTCGTTGGCGGTCTTGCCGTAGTCGCGAGTGATGTCGACCTGCACGCCTTCGGGAATCAGGCTGCCGCGCAGCTCGCCGATGCGGCGGGTGATCGCAGTGGTGATGTCGGAGGCATTGGCGCCAGGCTTCTTGGCGATCGCGATGGTGACGGCCGGGTGCATCGCCGAGAGCTGGCCCCGCTCGGGCTTGGCGTGCCAGACATAGCTCGCGGGCAGGTCTGCGCCACGGCGGATCTCAGCGACGTCCGACAGGTACAGCGGCCGGCCCTCGCGCAGGCCGATGACCAGCTCGGCGACCTGCTGGGCGTCAGCCAGGTAGGTGCCCGCGGTGAGCGGAATCTGCCGGCCGCCCTCGACGCGTTCGCCGGCCTGCATGACCACGTTGCTGGCCTGCAGGGCGCCGGCCAGATCGTTCATGTCGAGGCCATAGCTGGCAAGACGCTGGGCGTCGAGCTCGACCACCACCGCGCGCTCGGGCGCGCCAATCGTGTAGACATCGCGGGTGCCGGGAACGCGCTTTAGTTCCGTCTCCAGCGTGTGCGCGACCTCGGCGACTTCGACGCCGCCGCGGGCGGGGTCGTCGGTCCACACCGTCAGGCTCATCACCGGCACGTCGTCGATGCCCATCGGCCGCACCAGCGGCTGGCCGACGCCGAGGTTCGGCGGCGCCCAGTCGGCGTTCGAGTAGACCTGGTTGTACAGTCGCAGGATGGCAGCCGCCCGCGGCACACCGACGGTGAATTCGACCGTGATGACCGCCATGCCGGGCCGGCTGACCGAGTAGACATGCTTGACGCCCTCGATCTCCGACAGCACCTGCTGCAACGGATAGCTGACCAGGTTCTCGACGTCCTCGGCCGGCGCGCCCGGAAAGGGCACGAACACATTGGCCATGGTGACGTCGATCTGCGGCTCTTCCTCGCGCGGCGTGATCAGCACCGCGATCAGGCCGAGCAACAGGCCGGCGATCGCCAGGATCGGCGTCAGCGGATTGTTCTGGAAGGCCGCGGCCAGGCGGCCGGAGATGCCCATGTGCGTTGAGGCCTGCGGCTCAGCCATCGCCGCGCTCCCGGCGCTGCTGCTCCAGCCACAGGCCGGCGGCGACCGGATCGGCAGCCACGCGCTCGCCTGCACTCAGGCCGGACAGCACTTCGATGCGATCACCCATGCGGTGGCCGAGGCGCAGCTGGCGCAGAGCGAGCCCGCTCTCGCCGAGCACATAGGCCGCGGTCACCTCGCTGCGCTTGACCAGGCTGGAGGCCGGCAGCAGCAGGCGCTCGTCTTCGCCAACCACAAAGGCGACCTTGGCCGCCATGCCGGGCGAAAGGCCGGTGTCGGCCTCGGGAAGATCGACGCGCACGCTGAAGCTGTGCGTGGCGGGATCCGCGTACGGAAACACGGTGACCTTCTCGGCCTCGACGCGGCGGCCGTCGTCCAGCAGCAGCACGGCGCGACCGTTGGCGCGAATCGCCTCGACATCGGACTGCGGGACCCGCACCTGCAGGCGCAGGCGGTCCAGCGACAGGCCTGCGATCAGCGGCTGGCCGGGGCTGACCGTTTCGCCCACCTCGACGAAGCGCTGGGTGACGATGCCCGAATAGGGCGCGCGTACGACCGTGTAATCCAGGGTCTCGCTGGCCGCCTTCACCGCCGCCTGGGCCGACTCGAGCTGGGCGCGCGTGGCGTCACGGCGCGCAGTCGCCTGATCAAGCTGCGCGCGCGAGACCAGGCGACGCCCGTAGATCTCGGAGATCCGCTTGAACTCGGCCTCGGCCTCGCTGGCCGCGGCCTGCGCGGCCGCAAGCGCCGCCCGCGCCTGACGCTGCGCCGACTGTTGCTCGACGTCGGTGAAGCGCACCACCACATCGCCGGCCTTGACGTAGTCGTTGACGTCGAAGGGCAGCTCCAGCACGCGTCCGCCGGTCTGGGCGGAGAGCGTGGCCGAGTGCACGGCCTCGACCACGCCATCCCAGACCCGCTCGCGCACCGCCGTGTCGGGTATCACCGCGATCAGTTCGATATCGGGCGCCGCAGCAATGCGCGGCGCGAGCGGCGCCTCGCTGCCGCAGGCCGAGAGCAGCAGGCCTACAGCCAACGAAAGGCCAAACAAGGGCGGTGTGGTGCGCATGGCGAATTCCATCAGGCTGGACAGGGGGATCAGCGGGTGCTCTGGCCGAATGCACAGCCGGGCCTCAGCCCCAGCTTGCCCATGACGATGGCAGCGGGGCAGAAGCCGGTAAAAGCCGACTGCAGCAGGTTCAGGCCAACGAAGGTGGTGAGCAGCAGCCACCACGGCGAAACGAAGTGGGTCAGCAGCACGCTGATCAGGATCAGGCTGCCGGCGAAGACGAACATGGCGCGGTCGATGTTCATGGCTTTGCTCCGGGATTCGGGATTGGGGATTCGGGATTCGTTTCGAGCGCGTTCGGCGAAGCTCATGGGTGCGCTTCGGGCCCATGTCTGGAGCGGCTACTTCAGGCGTTCGATGCCGAGCGCCTTCAGGACGTACTTTTCGTAGACGGGCTCGGTGTTGCCGGACTTCATCTTCGCCAGGAAGTACTTCTCGAAAGCGATCTTGGCGACGTGCACCCACTTGCCGACCTTGGCCCAGGTGACATTGCGCGGCGGCATCTGCGGCAGGGCCACGAAGGCGGCTCCGGTGTCGCCCATGTCGGCGAGACAGATGGCGTTCCAGGTCGCCACTGCCTCCGGCGCCTTGCCTTCCAGCTCGGCGCGGATGTTCTCGACGATGGCGGTGACCATCGACTCGATCATGAAGCCGGTCTTGGGCGCGCCCGTTGGCACCGGAGTGACCTCGACCGGCGGAATCGCCACGCAGACCCCGGCCGAGTAGATGTTCGGGAAGGTCGGATTGCGCTGGTGGCGATCGATCTGCACGAAGCCGCGCGGATTGCACATCGTCTTGACCGCACGCACCGCGTCGACGCCGGTGAACGCCGGCAGCACCATCGAGTACTTGAAGGGCAGCGTGTGCTCGCGCGCCTTCTCGCCGGCTTCGTTCATCTCGTGCACCAGCATCTCGCCCGGCCGCACCTCGGCGATCTTCGCGTTGACGATCCACTTGATGTGGCGCTGGCGGAACTCGCTCTCCAGCAGGCCTTTGCTGTCGCCGACGCCACCCAAGCCCATGTGGCCGACATAGGGCTCGCTGCTGACATAGGTGATCGGCACGCGGTCGCGGATCTTCCGGCGGCGCAGATCGGCGTCGAGAATCATCGCGAACTCATAGGCCGGGCCGAAGCAGCTCGCGCCCTGGGCGGCGCCGACCACGATCGGGCCTGGCTCCTTGAGGAAAGCCTGGTAGGCCTCCCAGGCGGAAAGCGCATGTGGAGTGGTGCACACGGAGTGCGTGTGGCCGCCGTGCGGGCCCAGACCCGGAATCTCGTCGAACGCCAGCCGCGGGCCGGTGGTGATCACCAGATAGTCGTAGCCCAGACGTCGGCCGTCGCTGAGGATCACCGTGTTCTCACCCGGAACGATCTCGGCCGCGCCGCAGCTCTCGAAGCCAATCGACTTCTTGGCCAGATACGGCCCGATCTCGATCTGGATGTCCGAAGGCTTGCGCCAGCCCACCGCCACCCACGGGTTGGAAGGCGTGAACGAAAAACGCGGGCTGTCGCCCACCACGGTGATCGCGTGGGTCTTGCCCACGCCCCCGCGCAGCTCGTAGGCCACGCTGATGCCGCCGATACCGCCGCCCACTACGATGATCCTGGCCATGACGCGAGTCCTCCCGATCCGGCCTGTGGCATGCGTCGCGTCTCCGCCGGAGGGAGGCGTCAGCCTGGGTCTGCCGATGCAGGCGCCGAGCGTGGGCGCTTTGGCAGCGGCTGGACTTGACCAAGGGCAATTTAGATGTTTCTAATATTAGAGTCAACTTATATTTGCCAGGAGCCGTTCATGCCCAAGTCCCCCGCCGAACTGGTCGCAGAAGCCCGCGCTCGCATCGCCGAGGTCAGCGTCGAAGCCCTGGCCGCCGAAGCCCACGGCAGCTACGTGCTGATCGACGTGCGTGAACCCGGCGAGTTCGCCACCGCCCACATCGCCGGTGCGATTCCCATCCCGCGCGGCGTGCTCGAGTTCCAGGTCGAAGCCAACCCCGCCATCGCCTGCGTCACCGAGCCCGCGCTGGCCGTGCGCGAGCAGCCGATCGTCCTGTACTGCCGCACCGGCGGGCGCTCGGCGCTTGCCGCAGAAAGTCTGCAGCGGCTGGGATTCACCCGGGTGCGCTCGCTGGCCGGTGGCATCACCGCCTGGACTGCGGCAGGGATGCCGGTGACGCAGCACTGAAAGGCCGGGATTGGGGATTGGGGATTGGGGATTGGGGATTGAGAATTCGGGATTCAGGATTCGCGAGAGCCAGGGACTTCTGGCGTGGAGGGATGCCGGCTGCTCTACGGGCCGGACTCCACAGGCGTCGGCGAACCCTCTACTCTCACGCGCCGGACGTCCACGCTTCCAAGCCGGCGCTTCGGCAGCTTGGGCACGCACCGAGCCGGAATCCGCCGCGGCTCGCCCCCCCAATCCCCAATCTCCGCTCTCACGCCATGCCACCGATCGCCCCCACCGACGCCGAAGAGATGCGCGGCCACGCCACCGATGCAGCGCAGCTCCTGAAGGCCATGGCCAACGAGAAGCGCTTGATGATCCTGTGCATGCTGGCCGGCGGCGAGCAGGCGGTGTCGGACATCAACGCCGGGATGGATCTCTCGCAGTCAGCGCTCTCGCAGCACCTTGCCGTGCTGCGCGAGGAAGGCCTGGTGCAGACCCGGCGCTCGGCGCAGACGATCTTCTACTCGCTGTCACCGGGGCCTGTGCAGGAAATCATCGCAGTCCTCCATCGCATCTACTGCGGCAGCTCTGACTGACAGTGCACACAGCGCCCTCGGTCTCGACGAAACAATCCGGGCTCAGCGGACAGTTCCGTTCAGGTTGCTGCGGATCCAGACTGCAGCGAGGCCGGCGGTGCCTCAACGGCCATCGGCGCGCCGACGCCGGATTCGCGACAGGGCGACCGGCGTGATCCCAAGCCACAGCGCGATCTGCTTCTGACTCAACTCCGCCTCGATGTCTGGCCGCTGGTCCAACAGGTCCTGGTAGCGCTGCTCGGCGCTCCGGTGAACGAGGTCCGCCTCACGCTGCAGGCGCCGCGCGCTGGCCCGCAGCAGCAGCGTGAGCACGTAGTCCGCGCTCGCGGCATCGCTGCCGCGCAGCCGCTGCAACGCATCGACCTCCAGCGTCCGCACCTGACAGGCAGCAAGCGCCGCGAGGCCGGGGCCGGCTTCAACGCAGCAGTCTTCGGCACCCAAGCGCAAGGCTCCCCAGGCCCACTCGCCGGGCCCCACGAAATCGTGCGTGAACTCGCTGCCGTCCGCGCCGAGGGAAAAGCGGCGCAGCGCGCCCGATTGCAGCCACCAGACCCGGTCCTGCAGGGCCCCCGGATGCATCAGGACCTCACCCGCAGCAAGTCGTCGGAGCGGCGCGCGCTCGATGAGCTCGCGCAATCGGTCCGGCAGCTCTGAACCCGGGTTAATGCGCAGACGCTCTGGCGCATCGAAGCTGCCCGCGCCTCCGCTATCCGACTCGCTCGACATGCCTCTCCACCACTTCAATGCGCTCACCCACAGTGTGCTCCTGGCGGCACTGGCCGGGTGGCTGCTCGTCACGCGCGGCTGGACCGAGGAAGCACGACTGCTGCCCTGGCTGCTGTTTGCCTATGCGCTGCTGGGCCTGCTTGAGCGACTGCAACCGCACCGCGACGAGTGGGCTCCAAGAACAGTTGAGCTGAAGCGCGACGCGCAGGCGCTTGGATTGAATCTGCTTGCGGACACGGCGGTTGGCGCGGTACTCACGCTGGCGCTGATGAGCTTGGCCCGGCCCGCACTGGATCTTCCCCTGGGCATTCAGCTGCTGATCGCGCTGCCGCTGGCCGAGTTCGGCCCCTACTGGCTGCATCGCCTGAGCCACCGCGGCGGCTGGCTGTGGCGGGCGCACGTCCTGCACCATCGCCCGGACAAACTCAATGTGGCGAATGCACTGACCTCGCACCCGCTGAATGCCGCCTGGGACAAGCTGGCGCGACTGGCGCCGTTGCTGCTGCTGGGTTTCTCGACCGAGGCAATACTCGCGATCAGCGCATTCGCACTCACCCAGGGCTTGTGGGTACACGCCAACATCGCGCTGCCGCGGAGCAGCCGTCTCAGTCTGCTGATCGGCACGCCGGAACTGCATCGACTGCACCACAGCAGCGCCCCGGAGCAGGCGGGCAACTACGGCACCGTCCTGCCGCTCTGGGACCACGTGTTTCGCACCTACCGCCGCGGCGACGTGCAGGCGGTTGGCGTCTACGCGCCTGCGGCCTATCCGGAGGCCTTGGACCTCAGCGCACTGCTCGCCTCGCCATTCAAAAGGCGCGCGCGGCGGGATCACCACGGAAGTCTCCGCGACTGATCACCTGCCGCCGAACGTCTTCAGCCCGCGCGGCCGACGCCACCACAGCAGCAGCGCAATCGGCAGCAGGATCAGCGGCAGGGGATGCACCAGCTTCAGCCAGCCGCTGCGCTCGTCCAAGACTCGGACCCCGGCCAGGGGACGCGACTCGACGACTCGGAAGGGATCGTGGAACTGCGACTCGGCAAAGCGAGCGAGAGGCTCCTCGACGCCCAGCGCGCGGGCCGCCGCGTCACCGATCACGAGCCAGGTGTAGGCCAGCGGTGCCTGCAGCCGGATGGCATCGGGGACGATGGGCCCCAGCACCTTCGAAGTGCTGACGCCGCCCCAGAAGGCGAGATTGATCAGCAGCGAAGCGACCAGCAGCAGGAGGGCAACGACGTGCAGGGGAAAACGCATACTCGCTCCAGGGCCTAGGCGTTGCGGCCAATGCATCGATCGGATCACGGTCGGGCCAGCGCCTCGGTCGAGGACGGCCACGCCGCGCGAGGGTAGCGGAGCTCATCGAGCAAGACCATCCGCCGACAGCCGCAGGAAGGCGCAGCGCGGTCGATTGAGTCGGTGCGCGGGGCACGCCCAAGCCTGCGGGCAGTCGCGAGAATGTTCAGGCCGGCTCACACTTGTCAGCGCGCGCAAGCGTGTTACCCTCACGCCTTCATCACGCCGTGGGGAGACGGAGTGAGTCGAATCGCGAAGACCGCCTCGTCGCTGGGGTGGCTGCTGCTTGCAGCCTGTGCATCCAAACCCGTCGAGCCGCCGACGCCGATCGCCGCCGCGCAGTCGGTCAACGGGGTCGCCTATACGCTGGAGCGCTTCCGCGAAGAGCACAAGTTGCCCGCGGGACTGCAGCGCATTGTCCTCGACAACCCCTACGGCGACATCCAGCTTCGCCAGACCTCTGCCAGCGCCGTGGCTTTCGAAGGCGTCGAACAGCGCATCGGTGAACAGCCCCGAATCGCCCGCATCGAGTGGTACCAGGAGCAAGACGACAGCGGCGTGCGCGTTCGCTATCCGGGGATCGATCCGGACGCCCCCGCGGACCGCCGCAAAGGACGCGTCGATCTCTACGCCTTCGTGCCTGCGGGCATCCCTGTCTTCCTGCGCAGTGACTTCGGCGAGATCGTCGTGCGGCGTATCGACAATCCTGTGACTGCGCGCAGTCGCAGCGGTCGAATCACCGTGGCGGCGCATGGGCCGATGGATATCGAGAGTGCGACCGGCGAGCTGCGGGTCTATCCGATGTCGGCGCGCGGTGCCGGCCACAATCGCATCCGCAGTGCCGGTGGCATCGTTGTCGACGTGCACCTGATCGCGCCGCTCGAACTGAGCGCACGCGCCGCTTCGGGCGTGCGCGCCGACTTCGATTTCGACCGTCTTGAGCAGAACCCCTCCGGGGCCTGGGAGGCTGGTCTGAAGCTGCCGGACGGCAGCGGCTCAATGCCCCGCAGCTTCGATATCGAGAGCTATCGCGGCGAAATCCTGCTGCAGTCTGTGACCCCGCACCAGCCTCCCTGATCCAGCGCTTCGCGCTGAGCCCCACTGCAACCCTTTCCGATCCCGTCGGCTCACGCCGGCACCCACCCACTCCGGCACCCCCGGGAGGACGTTCAATGAAGCTCGCACCACGTGTTCTTGCCGCCGCGATTGCCAGCGGACTCGCGCTCTCCATGGCGGCGCCAGGGTATGCGGCGCAAACCAAAGGCCCGGGCCAGTCCCAGCCAGCCGACCCCCTGCATGCACCGGCAAGCACCGAGTTCCTCGGCGTGGTGCAGCCGGAAGTGCTGAGCGTGGATGTCCGCAATGATCCCGTCGGCCTGGAGTGGCAGCCTGGAGATCCCATTCGCGAGGTTCCGCGTCGACATTGGGACGACCCGGCCGTGCTTGCCGCCCAGCAGCGCGAACCGGTCAATCCGCCCGAGGCCGATCCACTGGCAGCCCTGCAGCAGGCGCTGGATGGTCTGCCGCCGCAGCGCGGCGCGGGCTTCACCACGCCGCTGCAGAATTTCGAAGGCGCGCCGGGGACCACCCTGCCGCCCGACCCGACAGGCGATATCGGCACCACCCAGTACGTGCAGGCCGTCAATGCCTCCGGCGGCTCGCGCGTTCGCGTCTACAACAAGGCGACCGGTGAGCTGCAGGCCAACTTCATCCTGGCGACGACCCTCACGGGCACCTCGCCCTGCGACAGCGGCCTCGGCGATCCCATCGTGCTGTTCGACGCCGTTGCCCGCCGCTGGGTGGTGACTGAATTCTCGCCCTCCGCCGGCCGCGCCCTCTGCGTGTACGTGAGCGCGACCGAAGACGCCGCCAACACGGCGGCCAACAACTGGTCTCGCTACACCTTCGTGATGCCGGCGTTCCCCGACTATCCCAAGTACGGCGTGTGGACGGACGCCTACTATGCGACCGCGAATGAAAACGGCACCGGCGGCGCGCGGCCCATCTACGCGTTCGAGCGCGCGGCAATGCTGCAGGGTCAGCCCGCCCGTTTCGTGCGCGTGACCGTCCCCAACCTGGCTGGATTCAACTTCCAGCTGTCGACGCCCGCGCACCTTGTCGGCGATACGCCGCCGCCAGCCAACGCGCCCGGGATCATCATGCGTCACCGCGACGACGAGGCCCACAACGCGGGGACGAACAACCCGAGCAACGACTTTCTGGAGCTTTGGCAGCTCAGCATGGACTGGGCGCCAGCCACCCCAACGGGCACGCTGACGCCGGTCCACCAGATTCCGGTCGCAGAGTTCAACTCGCGCATCAATGGCCTCACGGCGTTCAACGCCTTTCCCCAGCCCAGCGGCCAGCGTCTTGATCCGCTGCGCGAGCCGATCATGAATGTGCTGATGTACCGCAACTTCGGCACCTATGAATCGATCGTGGGCAACCACACCACCAACACCTTGACCGATCCGCAGATCCGCGGCGCCATCCGCTGGTTCGAGCTGCGGCGCACCGCGGGCACCGCAGCGACCGCCTGGCAGCTGCACGACCAGGGCACCTTCGCGCCCACCGACACCGGCGGCAACATCGATCGCTGGATGGGCGGCAGCGGCATCGACAGCGCGGGCAACATCGCGCTGGCCTATAGCGTGGTGCGTCAGGCCGGCACGCCTGCCGGCATCTTCCCCGGCCTGCGCTACACGGGTCGTCTGGCTTCGGACCCGCCGGGCGTCATGACCGGCGGCGACAACCTCATCGTCAGCGGCGAGCGCTCGCAGGGCAATGAGCGCTGGGGCGACTACCATCAGATGGGCGTCGATCCGGTGGACGGCTGCACCTTCTGGTTCACCGGCGAATACATGGGCCCCGCCGGCACCACCAACAACACGCGAATCGCCAGCTTCCGCCACGATGCCTGCGGCGAGCCTGGCTTTACTCTGAACTCCAGCCTGCGCCGTGAATCGGTCTGCGTCGCGGCGCCGCCGGTAGCCTTGCCGCCTGCGACCCTCACCATCGGCCAGATCTCGGGCTTTACCACGCCGGTTGCCTTGGCCTTCAATCCGGCCCTGCCGTCCGGCATCACGGGTGCGATCGGAACCAGCCCGGTGACGCCGCCGGGCACCTCAAGCCTCGCCTTGACCCTGGGTGCGGGCGTCGCTCCGGGCCTCAACACCGTCACGGTCCGGGGCACCTCGGGCAGTCTCGTGCGCAACCTCGACATCGAGCTCGACGTTGCGACGCAGACGCCCGGCGCGCCCGCGCCGGTGACCCCCGCGAACGGCGCCACCAATGTGCTGCTGCAGCCCACGCTGAGCTGGACTGCAGGTGCCCAGTCGAGCTCGCACACGGTTGAAGTCGCGACGGACACAGCCTTTACCAACATCGTGTTCACCGGCAACGTCAGCAGCGGCAGCAGTATCGCGGTGACTTCGGCGCTCGCTTCGAATGCCCAGCACTATTGGCGGGTGCGGCCCGCCAACGTGTGCGGCGCTGGCACCGCTTCGCCGGTGTTCAGTTTCCGCACCCAGCCGGCCCCGGGCGACTGCGCCGAAGGCTCCATCGCGAGCACCGTTTTCACGGAGAACTTCACCGCCGGCGCAGGCGGCTTCACCGTCGGCGGCACGGGCGCGCAGACCTGGGCGCTGTCGACCACCCGCCCCAGCCCGGCCTCAGGCGGCAACGCCATGCGCGCGAACGGCATTGCAACGGTCTCAGATCAGCAGCTGACCTCGCCCGCCATCAGCCTGCCGACGGGCCAGCAGCCGCTGACCCTGCGCTACCAGAACTGGCGCAATCTCGAAAACAACGCCGCCACCGGCTGTTACGACGCTGGCCTGCTGGAGATCTCCGTGGACGGCGGCGCCTTCACCCAGCTCGCGGGTACGGCATTGCTCAACGATCCTTACCGCGGCCCCATCAGCAGCAGCTTCGGCAACCCGCTGGGCGGCCGCAGCGGCTGGTGCGAGCCCGACCCGGGCCGTGCGTACGCCAACACGCTGGTGGACTTGAGCCCCTACGCGGGCAGCAGCGTCCGCCTGCGCTGGCGCGTGGGCACTGACAGTTCGGAAGGCCGCGAGGGCTGGTACGTCGACGATATCGCCGTGCAGTCGTGCGTCGCCGGGGACCCTGTCGATCTCACAGCCACGATGACAGCCCCCGCCAACGCCGTGGTCGGCAGCACAGCCAGCTTGACCGTGGCCGTGGCGAACCTGAGCACGGTTTCGGCCAGCGCGGTCACCGTGGCCCTGGCGATGGATCCCGCCTTCACGATCCAGACCGCCACAGGCACCGGCTGGACCTGCAGCATCGGCACGCCCCAGCAAGCCACCTGCACAAGGAGCTCGCTCGCCGGCGAGGCAACTTCGCCAGTCATCGCGATCGAGGCCAGCGTGAGTGCTGCGGCGATACCGGGCGCCAAGACCGTCAGCGCGACGGTATCGGCGGGCAACCCGGACCCTGTCGGCGCCAACAACACCGGCAGCGCGACGGTGACGGTGCTTGCCGCCCAGGTGTTCAGGAACGGCTTCGAGGCGACCGCCCCGAACCCGTAAACCATCCAGGGGCAGCCCTCGCGGGCCCGGCGCGCACCCGCGCTCCGGGCCCGCTTTGCTTTTCGGAGCGGCGGGCAGCGCAGATGACGAATGTCACCTGCACAAGCTGACAGCCTCCACTGCTTCGCCCTGCGGTGAATCGGGAACATGCGCCCTGCGGCAACCGCCGCCTCTGGAGATCTCGCATGCTCTCGCCATCCATCGCCCACCTGCGCTCCGCGCGAAAGACCTACGGCCCGGTCACTGCCCTCGACGGCGTCGATCTGGAACTGCGCCGCGGCGAGCTGCTCGCACTGCTCGGCAGCAATGGCGCCGGCAAGAGCACCGCGCTCGGGCTGCTGACCGGTCGCCTGGCCGCGGATGCCGGCGAGGTCAGTCTGTTTGGCGCCGACCCGCGCGAGGCCTCGGCGCGCCGGCGCATCGGCGTGATGCTGCAGGAAGCCCGGCTGCCCGAGACCCTGCGCGTGCGCGAGCTGGTGCATCTGTTCGCCAGCTACTACCCGTCGCCGCGCGCGGTGAACGAAACACTCAGCCTGGCCGGCCTGAGCGACCTCGCCGAGCGCCGCTATGCCGCCCTGTCCGGCGGCCAGCAGCGGCGCGTGCAGTTTGCGCTGGCGATCTGCGGCGCGCCCGAACTGGTGTTCGTGGATGAGCCCACCACCGGCTTGGATGTCGAAGCCCGTCGCGGCTTCTGGCAGGTGATCCACAGCCTGCGCGAGGCCGGCACCTCGATCGTGCTGACCACCCACTACCTCGAAGAGGCCGACGCACTCGCCGAGCGCGTGGTGCTGATCGAGCGCGGGCGCGTGCTGGCCGAGGGCACACCCGCGAGCCTCAAGGCCCGCGCCCGCGGCGCACGCATCCGCTGCGTGACGCGCCTGTCCGCCGCCGAGCTCGCCGCCCTGCCGGACGTGCAGTCGGTGGAGCCCGAAGGCAGCCGCATATCGATCCTCTGCAGCGACAGCGATGCCCTGCTGCGCCGCCTGCTGAATCTCGATCCGACGCTGTCGGGCATCGAGATCCGCCCGCTGAACCTGGAAGACGCCTTCCTCGCCCTGACCGGAGACGCCGCATGAACGCCCCCAGCCTGCATTCGACCCTGCCCATGTCGGCAGCGCAAACGCTGCGCCTGTACGCGCTGGAGGCCTGGTACGAGCTGCTGCGCATGGCGCGCACACCCGCCTTCGTGATTCCCACCCTCGCCTTTCCGGTGGCCTTCTACCTGATGTTCGCGGTGCTGATTCCGGGCCAGTGGGGCAGCTTCCAGAAAGCGACCTATCTGTTCGCGACCTACGGCGTGTTCGGCGTGATCGGCCCGGCCCTGTTCGGCTTCGGCGTCGGCATGGCGATGGAGCGCGAGAGCGGGCTGCTGGAGCTGAAGCGGGTGTCGCCGATGCCCATCGCCGCCTACTTCGCCGCCAAGATCGCGATGAGCCTGATCGCAGCGCTCTGCGTCGTGCTGCTGCTCAGCGCTGCGGCGATGGGGCTCGGCGATGTGCGGATGGCCTTCGCCGACTGGGCTTTGCTGCTCGGCGCACTGCTGCTGGGCGCCCTGCCCTTCTGCGCGCTGGGCCTGCTCATCGGAAGCCTGGTCAAGGGCCAGGCCGCAGTCGGCATCGTCAACCTGATCTACCTGCCGATGTCCGTGCTGTCCGGGCTGTGGATGCCGCTGTTCGCCTTTCCCGAGATCATCCAGAAGCTCGCAGTGATCTGGCCAGCCTGGCACCTCGCCCAGCTGGCACTGGGCATCAGCGGCCAGATCGAGGGCGTCAACGTGCTGCTGCACAGCGCGGTGCTGATCGGCTTCACCGTGTTCTTCCTGGCGCTCGCCGCGCTGCGGCTGCGGGGGCGCTGAAGCCATGGCACGCCTCTCCACCCCTGCCCTGATCGCCTCGCTCAGCGGTGTCGCCCTGGTCGCACTGATCGCGCTGAGCGACGGGCCGAAAGCCCCTGCGAAAGCGCCCGCCCATGACCCTGGCCCCGCGGCCTTCGTGATCCGCGGCGCGCGCGTGTTTGACGGCGACACGCTCTGGCCGCGCGCCGATGTCGCCGTGCGCGACGGCCGCATCGAAGCGATCGCCGAGTCACTGTCCACCGATGGGCTCAGCGTGATCGAAGCCGACGGCCAGACCCTGCTGCCCGGATTCATCGACGCCCACGTGCATGCCTACGGCGACGGCCGCCGCGAGGCCCTGCGCTTCGGCACCACCACCGTGCTCGACATGTTCGGCGATCCGAGCAACTTGCAAGGCGCGCGCGTCGAACGGGAGTCGCTTGAGCTCACCGACCGCGCCGACCTGTGGGGCGCGGGGTTTCTTGCGACTGCACGCGGCGGTCATGGCACCCAGTTCGGCGTGGTGGTGCCCACGCTGGACTCGCCGGACGCAGCCCCGCAGTGGGTCGCGGCGCGGCGCAGCGAAGGCTCGGACTTCATCAAGCTGGTGCGCGAGGACCTGTCCGCCTACCGCGACACCGAGCGTCTGCCCACCTTGGACGCTGCGCGCTCGCAGGCCGTGATCAGCGCCGCCCAAGCGGAGGGCCTGCGCGCGCTGGTGCACGTCTCCACCGTGGCCAATGCCATCGAGGTGCTGCAACAGGGCGCCGATGGCCTGGTGCACGTGCCCCAGGACGCGGGCGATGACCGCGCCTTCGTTGCGGCCGCCCGCGCGCGCGGCGCCTTCGTCACGCCGACGCTCTCGGTCATCGCCGCGTTCTCCGGCCGCGAGAACACTCTGGCAGAGCATCCCCGCCTGGCCGAGCGCCTGTCGGCCAACCAGCGCGGACAGCTGCGCGGACGGCCCAGCTTCGGGCCACTGGCGACCCAGCTGATCGATCGCGCCAAGGCCCGCGTTGCCGCCCTGCACGCGGCCGGGGTGCCGGTGCTGGCCGGCACCGATGCGCCGAATCCCGGCACGGCTTTCGGCGCGTCCATGCACGATGAGCTGGCCCTGCTGGTCGAGGCCGGCCTGCGCCCGATCGATGCCCTGCGTGCGGCGACGTCCGTGCCGGCACAGCACTTCGGCCTCGCCGACCGCGGGCGCATCGCGCCAGGCCTGCGCGCGGACCTCGTGCTCGTCGAGGGCGATCCCAGCGCGGACATTCGCGCCACCCGCGAGCTCGTGAACGTGTGGAAGAACGGGCGCCGCGTCGATCCGCGCCCGCCGGCCGAATCCGTGGCGAAGCTGGCCGCCGGCATGCTCGCCGATTTCGAGGAAGACGCCCTTCCGCAGACCTGGATGCCGGCGTCGGACCAGATGCAGGGCGGGCGCTCGACCGCGCGGATGGCACGCATCGAAGGCGGCGCGGCAGACAGCGCGGGCGCGCTGCGCGTCGAGGTCGAGCTCACCGAGCAGGGCGTCGGTGGCCAGCCGGCCTGGGCCGGGGTGTTCTTCAGCCCGGGTGCCACGCCCATGGCCGCGGTCGACGCCAGCTCAATATCCACGCTGCGGCTGCAGGTGCGCAGCGCGGCCCCGCTGCAGCTGCTGCTGTTCTCCGGCGAAGGCGCGCCAGCGGTGGTGCCGATCGCCGCCAGCGCCGAATGGCGAAGCGTCGAGATCGACCTGTCGACGCAGGCAGGCTTCGACCGCTCGCGCCTGCGCGGCATCAGCCTCAGTGCCACCGGCAGAGGCGCGCAGCAGTTCGATATCGACGAGGTTGAAGTCCGATAGGTGAGACATCGGCCCACGCGACCAGGGCCGTCCGCATAGGGTGGGTCTTGACCCACCAGAGCTCAACATTCGCCGCAGTCTTTGCAGCAATGCATTCACCGCACATCGTTTCGGACATCGGATTCCGCCACACCGGGGCGAGCCTTCGCTGCCACGGTGGGCCAGGGCTCGCCGCGTGAGTGCGGCGGAATACGGCGGGCCAAAGGGCTGACCGGAAGCGCTTGCTCTTTGCTTGAAGCGACACGACGACGAAGCAGAACCGAGGCGAATGTTGAGCTTATGGTGGGTCAAGACCCACCCCATGAACTCGCTTCATGCTGACTGCTTGAGGCGAGTGTTGAGCTCCGGTGGGTCAAGACCCACCCTATGGCCACGCAGCCGATCTAGGCTATCCCCATGAAACCCGCGCTCGCAGCTCCCCCGCCGCAGCACAGCCTCAACGAGCACGAGCCGCAGCGCTGGTGGGGGCTGCTGTACCTGGTGTTCGTCTTCCTGCCCCTGTTCTTCGTGCCGCAGCAGCTCGGCCGATTGCTGCTGCCCTCGCTGGCGGCCTGCGCGATCTTCCTGCCGCTGTGGCTGCGCTTCAGCGACCGCCACACTGGCGCCCGCACGCGCGACCTCTGCATCTACGGCAGCGCCGCGCTGGGGTATGCGCTGATGACGGTGAACCCGGGCGGCAACACCTTCGTGATCTATGCGATGACGATGGCGGCCACGGTGTGGGCGCCGCGGCGGGCGGTGCTGTCAGCACTGTTGTTCTGGGGGCTGATGACCGCGCAGTTCTTCCTGCAGATGCCGGACTGGCGCTATGCGCTGGGCGTGAGCATCGCGATGGCGATGATCGGCGGCATGGCCTGCGCGGGGATCCTCGCCAGCCGCACCCGCGAACGCCACCAGGCGGTGCTCAAGCTCAGCCAGGACGAAGTGCGCCGCCTCGCTGCGCTGGCCGAGCGCGAGCGCATCGGTCGCGACCTGCACGATGCGCTGGGGCATACGCTGTCGCTGGTGGTGCTGAAGACCCAGCTCGCGCGACGCCTGCTGGACCGTGATCCGCACGCGGCAGAGGAGCAGCTTGCCGAGCTTGAACAGGCCGCACGCGGCGCACTCGACCAGGTGCGCGAAGCGGTCAGCGGTATCCGCGCCGGTGGCCTGCAGTCCGAGATCGCCGCCGCCCGGCTTGCGCTGCTCAGCGCCGAGGTGAAGCTGGACGCGCAGCTGCCCGCGCTGGAGCTGCCGGCGCCGCTGGATCAGGCCTTCGCGATGGCGCTTCGCGAGGCGGTGACCAATGTGATCCGCCATGCGCGCGCCAGCCGCGTGGACATTGAGCTGCGCCGTGTCGGCAACGATGCGAACGCCGTGTGGCAGCTGCAGATCAGCGACGACGGCATCGGTGGCGCGCGCGCCCGCGACGGCCATCAGGGCGTGCCGGGATTCGCCGAGCGACTGCAGGCCATCGGCGGCCGCGTCGAGCTGGACAGCCCGCCCGGACTCGGTACACGCCTGCTGCTGAGTGCGCCCGCGACGCTACCGCAGGCCGGGTCAGCTTCTGCAAGAGGGGGCGCAATCAATGATTCGACTGGTACTCGCTGAAGACCAGGCCCTGGTGCGCGGCGCCCTGGCCGCACTGCTTGGACTTGAACACGACCTTGCGGTAGTCGCCGCATGCGCCGACGGCGATAGCGCACTCGCCGAAGTGCAGCGGCTGCAACCGGAGCTGCTGGTGACCGACATCGAGATGCCCGGCCGCACCGGGCTGGAGCTTGCGGAGGCCGTGCGCGCGCTGAACTTGCCGACCCGCGTGGTGATCGTCACCACCTTCGCCCGCGCCGGCTATCTGCGCCGCGCGCTCGATGCCGGCGTGCGCGGCTATCTGCTGAAGGACGCGCCGGCCGAGAAGCTCGCCGAGGCGCTGCGGCAAGTCCACCGCGGTGGCCGCGCCATCGATCCGCAGCTGGCGATGGCCGCCTGGGACGACGTCGATCCCTTGAATGAGCGCGAGCGCCAGGTCCTGCGTTTGGCCGGCGAAGGGGCGAAGAGCGCCGACATCGCCGCGCGCCTCCATCTGAGCCAGGGCACCGTGCGCAACTACCTGAGCGAAGCGATTGGCAAGCTCGGCGCCGAGAACCGCATCGAGGCCTACCGCGTTGCCCGCCAGCGCGGATGGCTTTGAAGAGATACGCAGCGAACTCAGACCGTTCTCCGATAAGCGCTCACCCCGGTGCGACGGGGGCATCGCTGCGTCTCGGCGGCGTTTCAGGCCAGCTCGCGACAACGGCCCCTGGCTCACGCTGATCCGCGCCTTGCTCCGCTTGAATCGCCGCAGCGTGCGTACGCTGCCGATCTGTCAGCCCAAGGCTCAGGCGCCCCTGCAGAGCGGCAGAGGGTCGTTCGGTGCATCGCGCCGGAGCGGCGAAGCTCAAGCCCGCAGCCGAATGCAGACTGGGCTGATCGCGTTGTCTGGCGTCCCAAAAAGAAACCCCGATGCCAGACGACACCGGGGCTGATGTTCTGCCGTGAGGCGACCGCGAAGTCGCCTCACGTGCGAGCTTGCAGCGCGACGCTTCAGACCACCGGAGCAGCCGGCGGCGGCACGAGCGGAGCAGCGGGCTTCTTCTTTGCCGCCGGCTTCTTGGCAGCCACCTTCTTTGCCGCAGGCTTCTTGGCAGGAGCCGCTTTCTTGGCAACAGCCTTCTTCGCAGGAGCAGCCTTCTTCGCAGCGACCTTCTTGGCGGGGGCCTTCTTGACCGCAGCCTTCTTGGCAGGAGCGGCCTTCTTGGCAACAGCCTTCTTGGCCGGCGCCTTCTTGGCCGCCACCTTCTTCACCGCGGCCTTCTTGGCCGGAGCAGCCGCCTTCTTCGCGGCAGCCTTCTTGGCCGGAGCAGCGGCCTTCTTAGCAGCGGCCTTCTTGGCCGGAGCAGCCGCCTTCTTGGCGGCAGCCTTCTTGGCCGGAGCGGCCTTCTTCGCAGCAGGTTTCTTGATAGCCATCGTCGGGTTCCTCGTCAGGGTTGATCGCAACTCTTTCAACACGCTTACTGCGGCGCGGACATCCGGTTCCGCCACCACTCCATTCCCGGACACCGCGTCCGGTTCCGCGTCTGAGCTCCTTCCCTGGATGCCCAGCCGATCACGCGCGCGAGACCACAAGTCCACGCGTCCAAACGCACGAGTCGAATGCCGCGGCGACCGCCGCGAGCAGCGTGATGCGGACCGGGTTCGGACCGCGGATCCGGCGACGTGCCGCAGGCGGCGACGTTCCGGGCGAGCGTGTTTTCCGAAGAGAACGCGGCTCCACCCTTTGCAGGGAATTGCAGAGAGTGCTCTGCCGGAGACCGCTTCGATGGCTCGCTATGTTCAACGCCATGTGTTCTGTTCTTGACACGCTGCGCGAAAACTAATCAGCGGTTTTCGCAGTGTCAACATAGTTGTCGCGCGCGCTTCGCGCAAAGCCTTCTCGCATGCGCGATTCGAAGCATCGAAAGCGCCCTGCAAGCCACTCGGGCGGACCCTATTCCGCTTCGATAAGTAGCAGAACCAAACGCCGAAAGCCTTGCGGCGCAATCGTCTTCGCGAATCAGCATCGAATGATCGCGATTTTCGCCAGCACCACTTCGTGCTGCGCCGCGAAAAGGATGCACGACCTGCTTCGGTTCATGCTCGCAGGGCCTTTAAGCGCTCCATCTGCGCGAAAGTGCGCGAACTTGCGCGAGCACTGCGCCTCGAAACGCATGCGTGTGCGAGCTGATGCGCAGCATCGACGCGGCAATCAGAGGCCTCTACGAAGGTCGCGCACCGCCACAGGCAGGCACCGGCTGGGACCTCGGACGCTGGCGACTGATCCGTGCAGATCCATGCGCCAGTTCGGACGACAGAAACGCGAACGGGGCGCTGAGCGCCCCGTTCTCTGAAGTGCATGTGACCGCCGAAGCGGGCGCCGAAGCCTCACTCTTCGATCAGCTCAGCGTACTCATCCGGGCCGAGCAGCTCTTCGAGCTGTGCGGGCTCGGAGGGCTTGAGCACGAACAGCCAACCCTTGCCGTAGGCGTCGCCGTTGATGGTCTCGGGCGCGTCGGCCAGCTCTTCATTGACCGCAACGATGGTGCCGGAGACCGGCGCATAGACGTCGCTGGCGGCCTTGACCGATTCAACCACCGCGACCCCTTTGCCGGCTTCGACTTCATCGCCGACGCCAGGCAGCTCGACGTAGACAAGGTCGCCCAGCTGAGCCTGTGCATGGTCAGAGATGCCAACGGTGACGCGACCGTCGTCCTCCAGCCGCGCCCACTCGTGGGATTTCAGGAACTTCAGGTCGCCGGGAATCTCGCTCATGGGTCTGCTCCTTGGCAGGCGGTGGTTCGGAGTGGGGCGATGCGCAGCGGCATTGCAGGCGGCGGGAGTTTATCAGTCGGATGTGTGGGTTCAGATGCCCTCGCGCGGCTTGCCCTCGCGCACGAAGGGCGGCGTCACCTGGCGGACCGCCACATCGCGACCGCGGATGTCGACGGCCAGCGGCCCGGGCTCGCCGGCCGGCACGCGCGCGAAGGCGATGGCCTTGCCCAGCGTCGGCGAGAAGGTGCCCGAGAGGATCTCGCCGTCGCCGCTCGCCGTGCGTACGGTCTGGCCGTGGCGCAGCACGCCTTTGTCATCCAGCACCAGGCCGATCAGCCGGCGCGGCGCGCCGGCAGCCTTCTGCGCTTCCAGCGCGCTGCGGCCGATGAAGTCGCGGCCTTCGTCCAGCGCGACGGTCCAGGCGAGACCCGCCTCCCAGGGCGTGGTGTCCTCGTCCATGTCCTGACCGTAGAGATTCATGCCGGCTTCCAGGCGCAGGGTGTCGCGCGCACCGAGGCCGCAGGGCTTCACGCCGACGTCGAGCAGGCGGTTCCAGAGCGCCACCGCCTCGCCCTCGGCAACGATGATCTCGAAGCCGTCCTCGCCGGTGTAGCCGGTGCGGGCGATGAAGAGCCCCTGCACCTCCGCGGCAGCGAACTTGCCGACCGGCTCGACCGCGGCACGGCCTTCCGCACTCAGCAGTCCGAGCACGCGCTCACGCGCGTTCGGGCCCTGCACAGCGATCATCGACAGCTCAGGGCGCTCGCGCACCTCGATGCCGAACGGCGCCGCCTTGGCGATGATCCAGGCCATGTCCTTGTCGCGGGTCGCGGCGTTGACCACCAGACGGAAGAAGTCGTCGGCGAGGAAATAGACGATCAGATCGTCGACCACGCCGCCGCGCTCGTTGAGCATGCAGGAGTACAGCGCCTTGCCGGGCTTCCTGAGCTTGTCGACCGAGTTGGCCAGCAGCTGCCGCAGGAAGGCGCGGACGTTCTCGCCGTGGAGATCGACTACGGTCATGTGCGAGACATCGAACATGCCGGCATCGCGACGCACCTGGTGGTGCTCTTCGATCTGCGAGCCGTAGGCGATCGGCATGTCCCAGCCGCCGAAATCGACCATGCGGGCGCCAAGTTCACGGTGGCGGGCGTTCAACACGGTCTGCTGGCTCATGAGCGGGGCTCCAATGCGGGGGGGGGTTTGGATGAAGAGGCGCGAACGGCCGCGCATTATCGAGCTTCGAACGTGCAGGTAAACCCTTCGCCGCCGTAGGGCATCCGTGCACGTATGCTCAACGCGACCCTGTCCTTGCCTGATGCGTCTGCCGTGACCGATGCCACCGTGCCCGCAGCCGATGACTGCGCGCCGTCCGATCCGCTGGCAGCGCTGGCGCGACGCGCGGCGCAGGGGGATGTGCTCGCGTTCGAGGCGCTGTACCGCGCCGAACATCGGCGCCTCTTCGCCGCGGTGTGGCGCTTGGTCGGCGGTCACGTCGCACGCGCCGAAGAACTGACCCAGGACGCCTTCGTGCGCGCCTGGAAGGCGCTGCCCGCGTTTCGCTTCGAAGCGCCGGTCGGCGCCTGGCTGCATCGCCTGGCGGTGAATACCGCGCTGATGGACCTGCGAGGGCGGCGTGAAGCCGAGGACCTCGAAGTCGACGACAGCGCGCTCACCCTGCAGGTGGCGCCGCGCCAGAGCCAGGACCATCGCATCGATCTGCAGGCCGCGATCCTCAAGCTGCCGGCCCGCGCCCGCGCCGTGCTGGTGCTGCACGACATCGAGGGTCTGACCCACGAGGAAATCGGCGAGTCGCTGGGCATCGCGCCCGGCAGCTGCAAAGCCCACCTGCACCGCGCGCGCCAGCATCTTCGGCGCGCACTTGGAGACACCGAATGAACTCCCTGCCCGATCACGACGACGACCTGGCCTGGCGCGAGCGTCTGCGCGCCGACGCGCCGGCGCCCCAGCGAACACCGGATCTGTGGCCCGGCATCGCCGCGCGGCTTGCGGTCCAAGACTCGGATGCGCGCGCCAACGCGGGCAGCGTGCCGGCGGCGGCGGTGCGCTCGGCTCGCGCCGGGCGCTGGCGGCGCCGCCGCGCCATCGCGGCCTCGCTGCTGGCCAGCGCCTGCCTGCTGGCGCTGATCGTGCTCGGCCTGCCGCTTCAGGAGCCCGCGCGAGTGGCGCCTTCGCCAATGGCGCAGACGCATCCGCTCGACACCCTGCTGCTGCGTGAGGCCAAAGGACTTGAACGCGAGTACGCCGCCGCCTTCGCCCAGTTTGAAGGCGCGCCGCTGCCGGCCGCGCTGCAGCCGGGCCTGCAGGCGCTCGATGTCGAGAGTCAACGCATTCATGCCGCGCTGGCCGAACACCCTCGACAGTCGCGTCTGCTCGACGAACTGCGGCGCCTGCACCAGCGCCGCCTCGATCTTCTGCTGCGCGGCATTGAACGCAACGCCTGAGCGCTCCGCCTGCGCGCGCCGCGCGGGCAAGACACACCGAACACGAACTGTGAGAGACCCCGCCATGTACACGCCCATCGTCCGCCGTCTCGCCCGCGCCACGCTGGCCCTGAGCCTGCTGAGCGCCCTGCCCTGCGCCTTCGCGCAGACCGCCATCGACGAAACCCGCACGCTGTCGGCCGACGCGCGGGTGTCGATCAGCAACATCAAGGGCAGCATCCGCGTGGTCGGCGGCGAGGGCGACACGCTGCGCCTGCGCGGCCAGCTGGGCGAGAACGCCCAGCTCAAACTGTCGGAGGAAGATCCGCAGGCGCTCAGCATCGAGATCGAGTACCCCAGCAGTTCGGGCTGGGGTTGGGGAATGTCCTCGGGCGGCGACACCGATCTGGAGATCGAGCTGCCAAGCGATGTCCGCCTCGACATCGAATCGGTCAGCGCCGGCGTCGACGTGCGCGGAATCAACGGCCGCAGCCTGAAGATCAGCGCGGTGAGCGGCGATATCGAACTGCGCGACAGCGCGCCGCAGCAGCTGGAGCTGGAAACCGTCAGCGGCGCGCAGCGCATCAGCGCGGGTGCGGCCGAGCTGGACGTGTCTTCGGTCAGCGGCGCCATCACGATCGAGGCCAGCGCGGCCGGCAGCCTGCGTGCCGAAGCCGTGTCGGGCGGGATCGACATCCGCCTGCTGCAAGCGATCGACGAGCTGCGTGTGGAGACTGTCTCCGGCGAGGTGCGGGCCAGCGGCGGTCCGAGCGCGAGCGGGCTGGTGCGTATCGAAACGCTGAGCGGCGCGCTGCGCCTTGAGCTGCCGGCCAGCACCTCGGCGCGGATCGAAGCCGACAGCTTCAGCGGCCGCATCCGCAGCCCGGTGGGCGAGGTCGAGCGCGAAGAGTACGGCCCCGGCTCCAGCCTCGACGCCACGCTCGGCGAAGGCGCGGCGCGGATCCGGCTGGAGACCTTTTCCGGCGCGATCGACCTCAGCGTGCAGGGCCGCTGAGGTTGCTCTTCCGGTCCGGGGACTGCGGCCTCAGCGCGGTCGCTGCGCGCGCTGGCGTCGGCACCAGGCCAAGAGGGCCATCGAGCTGGCGGGCCAGAGCAGCAGCCAGAACGGCCACCAACCGATCAGCGGATCGCTGCCGCGCAGCGGCGGAAACAGCAGGCTGGCGATCAGGCCCGTGCAGAGCCACATATAGAGCAGCGGTGCGAGCAGGTCGCAGGCGGCAGGCAGGCGCGCTGCACGCCGCGGCACCGCGGGCTCCAACGGAGAGGGCAACAGAACGCGCTGGCGCAGCAGGGACATGGCGAACTCCGGATCGCTCGGGAGCCTGGACTCTGTGTGGCCTCCATCTCAGGAGCTGAGACCTCGTCGCTGCTCCCTGGGCGCCCCGCACGTCGCCGCGCCGGGCTCAGCGCTCGCGCTGCCCGGCCTCGAAGGCATCCAGCGCGCGCTGGGTGCACTGTCGGCCCAGCTCGATCAGCTCGGCGGCGCGCCAGAACTCGTAGAAGGTGCAGCGGTCGCGCGGCATGCGGATCAAGAGGTCCGGGGGATCCAGCGCCAGCTGCATGCGCGCGATCTGCGCCTGCATGGTGTCCAGCGAACGCCCCATCAGATCAATGAGGCCGGGCTGGGCCTTGGCCTGCTCCACGCTGGCCTCGCTGCGCTTGGCATCCGAGAAGCTGGCGCTCAAGGATTCGATAAAGGCAGCGATCCGGGCGCGGTAGCCGATCGCGTCCTCGGCGGCGACGGCGGGCGCCGCAGCGGCCACGGGCTCTGCGCGCGCCATCCGCGCCGCCGGCGGGCCGTTCACATCGATGGCGATCACCAGATCCGCGCGCACCTGGCGCGTCGCCGCGATCGGCACCGGCGCCAGCAGGCCGCCGTCGACCAGGTCACGGCCTTCAAGCCGGTAGGGCGTGAACACCATCGGGATGGCGATCGAGGCGCGGATCGCATCGAACAGCGGACCGCGGTTCAACCAGACTTCGCGCTGGCTCTGCAGGTCCGTGGCGACTGCAGTGAAGGGAATGGGCAGGGACTCGATGGCGTGCTCGCCGACGAGATCGCGCAGCGCACCAATCACCCGCTCGCCGCGGATCAGGCCGGGAAAACCGAAGCTGAAGTCGAGCAGGCGCAGCACATCACCACGCTCCAGCGCACAGGCCCACTCCTTGTAGTTCGGCAGGCGACCGGCCGCGTGGATGCCGCCCACCAGCGCCCCCATCGAGGAACCGGCGATGCCGACGATGCGATAGCCGCGCTCCTGCAGTACTTCGATGGCACCGATGTGGCCCAGGCCGCGGGCCCCGCCGGCGCCCAGCACCAGCGACACGCGCTTGGCGCTGGCGAGCGCGCCCGGCTCAGTCGCCATAGGCCGAGGCCGCCAGCTTGAGCAGGATGCGGGCTTCCTGGCGCAGCGCGGGTGGCGCCATCACCTCGGCGTCGGGGCCGTACTTGAGCACATCCATCAGCAGCTCTTTCGGATTGCTGTAGGGCAGCTTCAGCTCGTAGCTGCCGTCTTCGAGAAAGCGGCCTTCCTGCTTGGAGTGCCAATGCTCATCGGCCACCCAGCGCGCCGCGTGCGGCGAGAAGCGGATGGTCGCCACCGCCTTGGGCGTGCCTGAAAAGATCCCGTAGCTGGAGGACAGCTGCTGATCCAGCTCGGCCTCGGCCATGTCGATGGCGGTCTCCTCCTGCAGGCGCGGCGCGCGGATGCGGTCGAGCGCGAAGCTGCGCAGGCCCTCGCGCTCGTGATCGAAGGCGTCGAGATACCAGTGATTGCGGTAGTGCGTGAGCCGCTGCGGCGAGACCTGCCGCCGGGTTGGCGTGTCGGTGGAGCGCGCGCGATAGTCGAAGCTCAGACGCTTGCGTTCGAGCACGGCGCTGGCGACGCCGCGGAAGCTCTGCTGGTCGAGCGGCCGGTTGCCGTGGCCGAGCACGCGCACGCGCTGCAGCGGCCAGCGCTTGCCGCCGCTCTGCTCGGCCAGCAGGGCGTCGATGCGACCGCGCAGCGGCTCGATCGCCTCGCTGAGCACGCCGGCGCCGGTGCGTTCCAGCAGCTGCTGCGCCGCCAGCAGGGCATGCAGTTCGTCCGACGTAAGCCACAGCCCCGGCAGCTCGAAGCGCTCGGCTTCGTCATCGCCATAGCGGAAGCCCGAGGGGTCTTCGCTGGATTCGATCGGCGCACCCAGGCTGTCGCGCAGGAAGGCGATGTCGCGGTACAGCGTGGCGCGCGAGCACTGCAGCTCGTCCATCAGGCGCTGCGCCGAGACCGGATAGCGCGCGACTTTCAGGATGCGGTGCAGGGTGAGGGTGCGTTCGTGTCGGTCCATGGGCGGCTATTGTGCCGCAGCGGCCGGCTGCGGCGATGCAGCGCGCGCGCGGCGCGCGCCAACGGTATGCTCCGCGCCCTGCACTTCGTCCTGAGCCGGAACAAGCATGCGCACCGAAGCTTCGCCCCGTCTGCACGCAGCGATCACGCTGGCCCTCTGCATCGGCCTTCTGCCCGCAGCGGGCGCCGCTACCTTCGTCGTCGACTCGGCCGAGGACAGCGGCGAGGGCAGCCTGCGCGCTGCCATCGGCCTCGCCAACGCCACTCCCGGCCCGCACACCATTGCGATCCAGGTGCCCGGCAGTGCGGTCACGCTGAGCCTCGGCTCGGCCCTGCCGGCGATCGCCGTCAATGACCTCACCATCGACGCCAGCGCCAGCACCGGCTTCCGCATCGACGGCCAGGACCAGCACCGCGTGTTCGAAACCGCCGCCGGTAACCAGCGCCTCACGCTGCGCGGCATCGAGCTGCGGCGCGGACGCGCCAGCAGCGGCGGCTGCCTGCAGATCGCCAATCGCGCCGACGCCGAGCTGCTGCTCGATGGCGTGCTCTTCGAGGCCTGCACCGCGGCGCGCGCCGACGGCCCCGCCCTGGGCGGCGCGGTCAACATGCCCGCGGGCGCCTCGCTCGAAGTGATCGGTTCGAGATTTCTGGGCAACAGCGCCAGCGGCACCGGCAGCGGCCAGCGCGGCGGCGCAATCGCCGCGGGTGCAGCCTCGGTCGATCTGCGCGACAGCCGCTTCCAGAGCAACCTGGTCAGCGGCGGCGGCGCCAGCGATGCCCGCTCCGGCGGTGCGGTGTCGATTGCCGGCACGGCGGTGAACATCGTCTTCGCGCGCGGCAATCGCTTCAGCCAGAACGGCGTCACTGCCGGCAGCGCCGGCTTCGGCGGCGCGCTCGAAGTCAACTGCGCTGGCTGCGTGGTCAATCTCGATTCGGGCTATTTCGGCCAGAACTCGGCCGGCCTGGGCGGTGCCATCGCGCTGCGGCAGGGCTTCAGCGGCATCGGACTCAGCGCCGCCTTTTCCAACCTCACGATCGAGCGCAACCTGGCGGACAGCGGCGGCGGCCTGTATCTCGCCCAGACCGGCATCGACGCCCGCAATCTGAGTCTGCAGAACAATCGCGCTACGAGCGGCGCCCACCTGCGCACCGGCCCCGGCTTCGCGCTCGACCGGCTCACCAACAGCGTGTTTGGCCGCGTCGACCCGGCCGGCGGCAGCAGCAGCTGCCAGCTCGCCGAAACCGTCAGCGCGGGCGGACCGCTCGGCGGCAATCTGTTCACCGAGTCTGCGAGCTGCGGCGGCCTCGCGTCCGCTGGAGCGACCGCCTTGGCCGCCGGCGTGACGGCGACCTTGGACAGCGCCGCCAACCTGATGCCAGTGCTGGTGTTCCCTGCAGGCAGCGGCGTGATCGATCGCGGCGGACGGCAGTTCGCCTGCACGCTCTCCGACGCGCGCGACACCGAGCGGCCGATCGACGGCGACGGCGATGGCGAAGCCGAATGCGACGTCGGCGCGTTCGAACATGCGGCCTCACCACTGATCTTCCGCAACGGCTTCGAGACCACGCCTTGAACGTAGGCAAGGTGTAATCCACGCCATCCTGGCGTTGATCAGGCGTCGCGAGCCGGGCGCGGGTCCGGACTCACCCCTGCGGGATCAGGCCCCTGGGTGCTCGATCCGCGAGCGCGCCGACCCGCAACGCGCGGCAAGCTCCGAGAGATCAGAGCTTCCCTGTGCGGCGGATAACGGCGGTTTGCTCTCCGGCTAACCCGCACTTAATGCGGACCTCACCAGCATGCGCGCTGCTTTTCCTCCGGCCGCCGCATGCCCCGCATCGCCGACGCTCTGTCGCATACGCCCAGCCCGCCGCCGCGCTCGCGATTGCGGCGGCCCGCACCGGTCTGGCTGCAGCGCCCAGCCAGTGCCGCCGCCATCACCTTGGGCGTACATGGGCTCATGCTGCTGTGGCTGCTGGCCGGCGATCGACAGCGACTGCCAGCGGCGGACGACACGCCGCTGCAGGTCGAGTGGATACGCCGCGCGTCTGAGGCGCCGCCGATCCCGCCCATGCCCGAGGCGCCGCGGCGAGCAGCGTCCGATCCGCGCGCGCGCCCGGCAGCAGCCGATCGCCCGCCCTCGCCGCCGCTCGCGACTGCTGCCGATGCATCGGCCGCTGAGGACGCGGCCAGCGATAGCGAGTCGCCCAGTGCGCGCCCGCTGTCGGCGCAGATCGGCGCCTTTGTTCGCGAAGGCGCACCGGCAGCGCAGTACCAGCGAGGCCCGCTCGATCGCCCTGCACAGGTGCTGCCAGGCCGAGACCAGGCCTTCGTAGAGGGCTTCCACGTGCGCGAAGAAGTGAGCCCCGCAGATCGCGTGCAGGCCGTGCTGAGCCTGGTCGGCCTGGGCGCCGGCGGCGGCGCTACCTGCGCCGATCTTCGCCGCAAGATGGTCTCCAACATCAGCGACGCCGAACGCCGCAAGCTGATCAACGACGAGCGCCGGATCTGCCGACGCGGGCAAGCCGGCACCTTCCGCTGAGCACGCCTGCACGGCGGATCGGGCGACGCGGGTGCGGACCATCCAATCGGGCTTTGGGCCTTGCCGATGGAAGCTTGCGGCGGATTGCGGTGGGTCAAGACCCACCCTATGGGATGGGTGGGATTTGGGCCTTGCTGATGGAAGCTTGCGCTGCGTTTCAGTGGGTCAAGACCCACCCTATGGGTTGGGTGGGCTTTGGGCCTTTCTGATGGAAGCTTGCGCTGCGTTCCGGTGGATCAAGACCCACCCTATGGGTTGGGAGGGATTTGGGTGCGTCCGATGCGGGAGGGGCGGGGTTTGCGGCGCAGGCGGGACTGCCGGAATCCGCGTCGCCGCGCGCACTCATAGGGTGGGTCTTGACCCACCGAACCGTCGCCTCAACGCGTCCACCCGGATCACCGAACCGGCGCCTCCACCCGGCTCCCGGCGACGCCGCCCACGGCGGGCCGCTTCAACGCTCCAGACGGTAGTTGACCGAGCCGCGCGTCTCGCGCTGGCTGGCTTCGATCTGCAGGTCCCACTGCTCGGTCAGGAGGTACTTGATGCTGAACACCTGGCCCTCGCCGAACAGCGCCACGCCGTAGGCCACGTACAGGCGCGGCGACAGGAACTTGCCGAGCATGAGCGCGGCACCGCCCAGCGCGGCGGAATCCTCGACGCTGGCCTGATCGAAACCGAAGCGCGCGCCCAGCCGCTCGGCGATGTAGCTGCCCCCCGCGCCCAGTGCCGCAGCCGCGGCATTGAGCTGCTGGCCCTCGCCGCTGCGCACCGACCGCACCGGTCGGCCCAGCATCAGGTAGCTCAGCACATCGGCCTGATCCAGGCTCGGCTGCGACCACAGACCGAGCACCGGTGCTGCCGCGGTGCCGGTGACGCGGATGCCGACCGTCACCTCATCGAGCCGGCGTTCGGCGCGGATATCGAGCCCCGGGTTGTCGAGCGGCGACTGCGCGAACGCCAACCGGCCGCGAGTGATGTCGAGGTCCTGACCGTAGGCCTTGTAGCGACCGCTGACATCCAGGCTGCCGCTGGCGCGGGTGGCGCGCCCGGGCCGATCGCGCACGCGCAGCTCCCCGCGCACCTTGCCTTTCAGGCCGAAGCCCTGCAGCGCAACGTCTTCGCCCAAGGCCACGCGGACGTCCGCGTCGACCCGCCGTGCCGCCTCGACCACGCCCTCGGGCTGGGCAGGATCGAGCACGACGACATCGGCGCTGACCTGCTGACTGCCCTCGAAGCGATCCAGCCGCACCTCGGCGCGCGGCACCTCGACCCGACCGCGCAGGCGCAGCAGCCCATCGCGCTGCTCCAGCTCAAGCGCAGGCGATGCGATCAGGCGCAGCTGGGCGGTGTCCGACAGCAGCACCTCGCTGCCTTCGATGCTGAGGCGCAGGGGCTGTTCGGCCGCCTCGGACACGTCGATCCGGCCGCGCCCGCGCAGCTCGCCTTCCGAGCGCAGCGTGAACTCCAAATCCGCCGCGTTCGCGCCCTCGAACCGCAGCTCGACGCGGCCTTCGCTGGGGCGAATGCCCAGCGCCGGAAGTTCAGCGCTGAAATCACTGAGCCGCACGCCACCGCGCAGGTTCGGCGCCGCCAGCGGCCCATTGATGTCGATCTCGGCGCTCAGTCGGCCGGAGGGCGCGATCAGCGCTGCTTCGCTGAGCAGCTCCAGCGCGCCGAGTTGGTCGAGCTGCAGGGCGAGTTGGCCTTCGATGCGCGCGTCAGCGCCGCCTGCCTCGAACGCACGCAGCTCGCCCTGCAGCAGGCCGTCCGCGCCGAAGCGCGCGCCCAGCCCCACGCGCAGCTGCTGTGCGTCGCCCGCGATGTCCAGCGCGAAGTCCTGCCAAGCCAGCAGCTCGCGATCCTCGCCCTGGCCCAGAGACAGCGCACCCTGCGGCGAGGCCAGGCGGCCCTCGACCTGCCAGTCGCCGCCTTTCGCTACAAACTCGAGTGCGCCGCCCAGCTCGCCCTGCCAACGCGGCCGCACGGAGCCTTCGCGATCGAGAAGAAAACCCAGCGGCAGCGCCAGGGGCAAGGCATCCAGCTCGACGCGAGCGCTCAGCGATTCACTGCCAAGGCCCTGCAGCGAGGCGCAAAGCCGACCGAGTGCGCCGGGCACGCCGGCGCCTGCGAGCGCCGCCTCGCGCTCGCCCAAGCGCGCGGCCGACGACACCCTGCCGCCTGCGTCAGGCGGCACGGCCAACGGGCTGCGCACATCGCGCTGCACGCCCTCCAGACAGAAATCATCGACGCGGAGGCGCTGCGCGCCCAGCTCGACCGCCACGGGTTCAGCGAGGGCCCAGTCGCCGCCGCGGCCGCGCCGATCCGGTGCACGCCAGGCCAGCTGCTGCAGACGTCCCAGCCAGCGCTGCTCGTCCGCGCGCCAGCCGCCGGAGACTTCCAGCGCGAGTCCGCCGCCGTCGACGGGCTGTCGCAGCGACAGCGCATGTGCGGACACGGCGCCGCGAAGCTCCAGGGCGAGCGCGCCAAGCGCGCGCCCCGCGATGCGCGTCGCTGCGCTGTCCAGCTGCAGCCGCAGCGGCGCATCGGGCGCGAGGCCAAGCTCGCCGCGCAGCTGCAGCGCATCGAGCTCGGCGCCCGCCGCGCTCACGCGTTCCGCGCGCAGGTCGAGGCCGAGGCGGGGGGCGGCCGGCGTGCCCGACAGGCGGAGCTCGCCGCGCAGCATGCCCGCGAGGCCCGCTGCCAGACTGTCGAGCTGCAGCGGCGCGAGCTGCAGCTCGGCCGCCAGAGAGTCGCCCAGGCTCGCGCTGCCGCTGAGCGCACTCTCGCCCCAGCGCAGATCGAGCTCGGCCTCGCCCGCAGTCACCGGCAAGGAGGCCTCCGCGGGCGCAGGCGCACCGCTCCAGCCTGCGCTGATCCGACCGCGCAGGCCCTGGCCGCGCAGACTGCCGTCGAGGTCTTCGAGCTGCAGCACGCCCTCGCGCACCGCGGCCGTCTCGCGGCCCTCGCTGCGCAGATGCGCGGAGACGCGGCTCGGCCACTCGGGCGCGAGCAGGCTGGCGTCCAGCTCGGCCAGCTCGGCCTCGATGCGCCAGCGCAGGCCCTCGCGCCAGTCGAGCTCGCCGTCGGCGCGCAGGCGGCCCTCGTCGGTGCGCAGCTCCAGCGCCTGCAGCAGGGCCTGCTGGCCCTGCACGCGCAGGCCGCCACTGAGCGCACCCGCAAGCTCGCCGCGGGCCAGCTGCAGGGCCAGGCTGAGTTCGGCATCGTCGAACGCACCGCGCGCTTCGAGCGTGCCATCGATGCGCAGCGGCGGGGCTTCGGCCAGCGGCAGCTCGAAGCGCTCGAAGTCCCACTGCGTCTCGAAGCGCGCCGGCTGGGCGGCGGACGGCAGCTGCAGCCAGCCGCGCAGCGCGGCACTGCCTTCGCCCTGGCGCAGGCGCAGGGCTTCGATATGCAGGGTGGCGGCCTCGGTCCGCAGGCTGGCGGCATCGAGCACATAGGCGCGGCCGTCGACCGCGAAGCTGCCGGAGAACCCGGCGCGATCCAGCCCACCCTCGGCCTGCAGCTGCAGCGCGCTGAGCCCGAGCGGCCACAGCGCGAGTAGGGCCGGCGGTGCCGCCGGAGCGCGAAGATCCAGCCGCCACTGCGGGCGCGGCAGGGCCTCGCGAACGTCGACCGTCAGCGCGAACGCCGGCGCATCGGGCAGCCGCAGCTCAAGACGGGCAGCCTGCAGCGCGCCTTCGAGGCTCGCCTCGAAGACCTGCGCCGCGTCAAGCCCCGCGCGCCATTCGCCGCTCAGCTGCAGCGCCGTGTTCCAGTCGCGGGCCGTGTCCACTTCGCCCTGTGCGCGCAGCTCCACCCTCGGCGATTCCAGGCTGAACTCGGCAACGCGCAGCTGGCCTTCGGCCAAGGTCAGCGACGCAAGCGCGATGCGTTCGGCCTCGAACAGCAGGGTGTCGATCGCCGCGGCGGGCGCTGCGACAGATGGATCGGCGGCGGCGGCCGTCGATGCGCCCTGCGCGGGGGCCGCGGGCGCTGAGGCCACCAGCACGACCGGCGCGCGCTCGATGCGCAGCCCGCGCAGCTCAGCCGCATCGATCGCAACAGCAATCGGCAGAGCAAGCTTGGGCAGCGTGTCGGGCAGGGTCAGCGCGAAGCTCGGCGAGGGCGGAGCGGGCGCATCCGGCGGCAGCACGATGCGAATGCCCTCGGCCTCCAGTTGCTCGATGCGCAGCCAGGCGCTCGGCAGCGCGCCCAGCGCTGCGCGCAGCTGCAGGCGCTCGACCTCGATGCTGACGCCATCCTGTCGATAGCGCAGGCCCTCGAAGCTCAGCCCCCGCGCGAGGCTGCCGCTTTGCGCGCGCCACTCGAGGCTGTCCGGCAGCAGCAGGGCTTGCGTCCGTGCGAGCGCGACGCGCGCGCCGGTCTCGGTGGCCAGCAGCCAGACGCCGACCAGCCCCGCCAGCAGCAAGACTACGCCCAGCGCGAGGACCGCCCGCAGCAGCCAGCGGCGCGCGCGGCTCACAGCTCGGGCCCCAGGCTCAGATGAATCTGGAAGGACTCGCGCGGCTCGTCCAGCCCGCGCGCCACGTCCAGCGAGACTTGGCCGACCGGCGAGCGCCAGCGCAGGCCAAGGCCGGCGCCGCGCCGCAGATCGACGCCGCCGTCGTTGAATGCGCTGCCCGCGTCCGCAAACACGGCCGCGCCCCAGGTGTCGGTGAACAGGCGCTCGTACTCGAGGTTCAGCACGGCGAGGCTGCGACCCCCGATGGGGTTGCCGCCGAGGCCCAGCGGGCTGATCTCCTGATAGCCATAGCCGCGCACGCTGCGGTCGCCGCCGGCGAAGAAGCGCAGTGAGGACGGCAGGCGCAGGAAATCGCCGGAGAAGGTGCGGCCCAGCTGGCCGCGCAGCAGCACGCGGTTGCGCTCGCCGAAGCCGCGGATGTAGCGGGCGTGCACCAGCAGCTGGGTGAAGTTGGCGTCCGAGCCGAGCGCGCTCAGGCCCTGCTTCAGTTCACCGGTGAAGCTGAAGCCACGGGTCGCGTAGTTGGCATCGTCGTAGCGCTGCCAGCGCGCGCGCAGGGCCGGGTACACCAGGGTCGAGATCCCGCTGGTCTCGAGATTGCGCTCAACGCCGATGGCATAGCGCTCACGCAGCGCATGCAGGCCGAGTTCGAGGTTCCAGTCGCCGAGACGGCCGATGCGGCTGGCCGACAGCTCGGCGGTCTCGCTGTCGACCAGTTCGCTCTGGTCCTCGCGGTAGCTGGCGCCGAGCTGGTACCAGCCCTCGATCGGCGCGAAGGCAGGGATGCGGTACAGGCTGTTCAGCGCGCTGCGGCGCTGGGCGAGATCCAGGCTGGAGCTGAACTTGTGCCCGCGCGTATTCACCCAGCGGCGGTCGAGGCCAAGCTTGAGGCCCGCGCCCGAATCGGTGCCGAAGCTCACGCCCGCGCTGTAGATGTCGCGCTTGGCCGGCGCCAGTTCGACCTGCACCGGCGCGTCGAGCGTGTCGGGTTCGGGCTCGGGGCGGATGTCGATGAAGCCGAAGTAGTCGAGATCCCCCAGACGCTGATGCAGCTTGAGCAGTTCGGCCTGGTCGAAGTCCTGACCGGGCGCGATGTCGACCCAGCGCTCGACGAGCCCCGGATCGAGCTGACTGGCGTCGATCGAGACCGTGCCGAAGCGGTAGCGCGCCCCGCTCTCCCAGCGCAGGCGGATGTCGGCGCGGCTGTCGGCGCGGGTCACCTCCACTCGATTCTCCGCAAGCTGCGCATCGAAGTAACCGCGCGCCGACAGCTCGCGCGCGATGGCCGCCTTGCCGCCTTCGTAGCGGCCGTGATTCATCAGGTCACCGACGCGCGGGCGAAAGCCGGCGATGGCGGCCGCGACGCGCGCGTCGTCCGCGGCAGGGCCCTCGATGACGACATCCACTTCGCGCACGCGCACCGGCGGCCCGCGCTGCACGTTCAGCCGCACCGCGAGACCCGCGGCGGATTCTTCCACCTGCACGTCAACATCCACCGCGTAGTAGCCGAAGGGCTCCAGCGCGCGCCGCACTTCGGCCGGAGCGCGCCGCAGCAGCAGGGCCATGCGGCCGCGGCCGACGTCCTCGCGATCGGCCTCGTCGAGCTGGAAAAGCCCGACCTGGGCGCGCACGTTGGCGGCCTGACTGGCACTCAGTCCGCGCACCCGCACGCTGGCGAGGCGCACCGGCGTGCGCTCGCGTTGCTCGTGCTCGTCAGGCTGCAGGGGTGTCGCCGCGGCAGCATCCAGCTGAGCACGCACGGCGGCCGCAGGGCTCAGCAGCAGGCACAGCCACAGGAGAGCGGTCAGTCGATCCAAAACGCCAGAGGCTCGCGAGAAAGGTCGCGGCAGGATACCCAGTCCCGACGCGGGCCGAGTCAAGCGACCGTTCCGCCGCGCAGCGCGCGCCGTATCGATCGACACTTGGGATGCACGCGCCGCTCTAGGACAATGGCGGCCCCGCGCCCTGCGCCGACTCTCGAAACCCACGCCCATGAGCCTCAACTCGCGCCTCGCTACAGAACTCGACGACATCCGCGCCGCTGGACTGTTCAAGTCCGAGCGCATCATCGTCTCCCCGCAGTCGGCCGAGATCGAGCTCGCCGACGGCCGCCGGGTGCTGAACTTCTGCGCGAACAACTATCTCGGCCTGGCCGACGACGCCGGCGTGATCGATGCGGCCAAGCATGCACTCGACACTCACGGCCACGGCATGGCCAGCGTGCGCTTCATCTGCGGCACCCAGGACCTGCACAAGCAGCTGGAAGCGAAGATCGCCGAGTTCTTCGGCAAGGACGACGCCATCCTCTACGCCGCGTGCTTCGATGCCAACGGCGGCCTGTACGAGCCGCTGCTCGGCGAGCAGGACGCGGTCATCTCCGACGCGCTGAATCATGCTTCGATCATCGACGGCGTGCGCCTGTGCAAGGCCAAGCGCTACCGCTACGCCAACTGCGACATGGCGGACCTCGAAAAGCAGCTGCAGCAGGCGCGGGCCGATGGGGTGCGCGACATCCTGATTACCACCGACGGCGTGTTCTCGATGGACGGCTTCATCGCCCCGCTGGATCAGATCACCGCGCTGGCGGCGAAGTACGGCGCGGCCGTGCACATCGACGAATGCCACGCCACCGGTTTCTTGGGCGAGACCGGCCGCGGCTCGGCCGAGGTGAAGGGCGTGCTAGCGCAGATCGACATCATCACCGGCACCCTCGGCAAGGCGCTGGGCGGCGCGCTCGGCGGCTTCACCTGCGGCTCGCGCGAGGTCATCGAGATGCTGCGCCAGCGCTCGCGGCCCTACCTGTTCTCGAACGCACTGCCGCCCTCGGTGGTGGCCTCGGGCCTGGCGGTGTTCGAGCGCATCGTCGCCGCCACCGAGCTGCGCGCCCGCCTGCGCGACAACACCGCGCGTTTCCGCGCCAAGCTCGCTGCCGCCGGCTTCGATCTCAAGCCCGGCGAGCACCCGATCGTGCCGGTGATGCTCTACGACGCCCCGCTGGCGCAGCGCTTCGCCGCCGAGCTGCTGGAGGAAGGCGTGTACGCGATCGGATTCTTCTTCCCGGTGGTGCCGAAGGGGCAGGCGCGTATCCGCACGCAGATGAGCGCCGCGCACACGCCCGATCAGATCGAGCGCGCGGCCGATGCCTTCATCGCCGTCGGCAAGCGGCTGGGCGTGATTCCGGCCTGATGCGCCACTGACCCGCGAATCGACGACGCGACATGCGCCCGGTGCTGAAGCGGCTGTTCCTGCTGGCGCTCGCCCACGATGCGCAGGCCGAACAGTTGCCGGACCTGCGCTGGCGCACGCGTTGCCTGCACTGCCGCGCGCGGCTCGAGTTCAAGCCCGACGGCGAGCCCCTGGGCGCGGGCTCGCTGGAGCACGTGGTGCCGCAGGCCTGGTTCGGCAAGCGCGCGGCGCACGCCCTGTGCGCGCGGGTCGATCACGCCCCGAACGATGCGCGCAATCTGGCGCTGGCCTGCGCGACCTGCAATCAGTCGAAGGGCAAGGGGCCGGATGCGCGCGGGCCGCAGGATGCGCGGGCGCTGGAGGTCACCGCACAGGCGCTGGATCGGCGCCTTGCGCGCTGGCGCGAGGGGGAGCTTCCGCGCGGGCCCCGGGGCGACGTCTGACAAGGTCTCCAAGGCAACACGGATGCACTTCATGCGGGACGTGATCACTGATCGCGAGTCCGGCGCGCGTCCTGCCTTCTTGCTGCCGGATCGCGCACTGCGTGCCCGATCGGCGGCTGCGCTCGCCAGCACGCTCTGAGACCTTTCGAGCGGCCTCGCGCTCGACGTGACCGCGGCCGGCTGCGCCCAGGCCCGTTCTCGCATGGTCCTTGCAGCGGCTCTGGGGCCATGCCTGCGGGCAGTGCGATCCGCGAGCCCCTCGGGACGGTCCGAGCATCGCCCCCCACTCATCGCCACGCGCATACTCTGCGCCAGCGCCATCGTCGAACCCGCCATGGACTTTCCGGATATCCCCACGCTGCTGCTGCTGACGGTCTGCAGCAATGCCCTGGTGGCGGTGTTCATGGGGCTGATGCACCGCGCCAAGCGGGATGCGGGCTACTTCCATTTGCTTGCGCTGGGCGCGGCTGGCATGGCCGCGGGCTGGTCGCTGTACGCCTCAAGAATCTGGGAGTGGCCGCCTGAAGTCTCGTATCTCCTCGCCCACCTGCTGATCGCAAGCTACCCCGCCCTGCTGCTGCTTGCGCTGCGGCGCGCGCTCGACCTGACGGAGTCTCGGCGCTGGCGCTGGGGCGTGGCCACCGCGCTGCTGGCCCTGAGCCTCTGCCTGTGGTGGGCGATCGGCTCGCGCTACTGGATGACTCTGTGCGCCACCGGCGGCAACGCGGTGCTCTTTTCGGCGTCGCTGTGGGTCTTGCTACGGCATGGCCGCCCCTTCGACCTCGCGCGCTGGACCATCCTGGCCGCCGTGGCCGCCTGCGCCCTGATGCTCTGGCTGCGGCTGGGCTCGGTGCTGATCCGGGACTTTCCACTCGCCGGTGGCGATCCGCTGCTGGTCAGCCTGGGCCTGATTGTTCCGCTGCTCTCCGGGCTGATCCTGGCCATGGCGTTTCCGGTGTCCGAGTTCGTGCGCGATGCTCAGCGACTGCAGCAGCAGTCCGAGCGCGATGAACTGACGGGGCTGCCCAACCGCAGCCAGGCGCAGCGCCGGATCGGTGAGTACCTGGAGGGGCGTCGTGGGCCGCTGGCGCTGGCCTTTCTCGACCTGGACGGCTTCAAGCGGATCAACGACAGCCTGGGCCACGCCACCGGCGATGCCCTGCTCACAGCCATCGCCCAGCGCCTGGAGCCCCTGTTGAAGCCACAAGAGCTGCTGGCCCGCTTCGGCGGCGATGAATTCCTCGTGCTGCTGCCGTATCCGCCGACGCCCGCCGAACGGCGCGCGCGCGAGCTGCTCTCGGCGATGGCGGCTCCGTTCGAGATCGACCTGCGCGAGGTCCATGTGGCGGCCAGCGCGGGCTTGAGCGCGTTCCCGCTGGATGCGTCCAGCGAGCGCGAGCTGCTGCGCCTCGCCGATATCGCCCTCTATCGGGCCAAGTCGGAAGGCCGCGGCAGTGTGGTCCGCTATCGCCCTGACATGGGCGAAGCCGCCAACGCTGAGCTGGAGATCGAGCTCGCCCTGCGTCTCGCGCTGGAGCAGTCACGCATCGCCCTGGTGCTGCAGCCGCGGCTGAGCCTGGACAGCCTGCGCTGCGAGAGCGCGGAGGCGCTGGTGCGGATCCGCGGCACGGATGGCAGCCTGCAGATGCCCGATACCTTCATCGGTGTGGCCGAACGCTGTGGCCTGATGCCTCGACTCGGCGACCAGGTGCTGGGACTGGCCTGCGAGGCGCTGCAGCAGCTGCGTCAGCGGAATCCCGAGTTCAACCTGTCGATCAATCTGTCGCCGCTGGAGCTGCGCGACCCCAGCCTGAGCGCACGGATTGATGCCGCGCTGACGGCGTGGGCGCTGCCGTCCGACAGCCTGGAATTGGAGCTGACCGAATCGGCCCTGATCCAGGATCCGGTACTGGCCGCGGAGCGCCTGTCCGAGCTCAAGGCGCGCGGCCTGCGCATCGCGCTCGACGATTTCGGGGTCGGCTTCTCGGGGCTGTCCCACCTGCTGGAGTTCCCCATCGACGTGCTGAAGATCGATCGCAGCTTCGTCTCACGCATGCTCAGTGATGCCACTGCCAGCGCCCTGGTGGAGGGCTTGATCGCGCTTGCGCGCCGGCTTGGTCTGCGCGTGGTGGCTGAGGGCGTGGAAGATCAGGATTGCCTGGCCAGGCTGCGTGCCCTGGGCTGCGAGGAAGCGCAGGGCTACGTCATCGCCCGCCCCATGGACGCGGCAGCGCTGAGCGCCTGGCTGCGCGATGCGGCGGATGCGCGTCCGCGGGAATCTTCTGACTGAATCGCGGGCTGATGGCATCACAGCGGCTTACGCAGTCGAGCAGCCGGGCGGGCGTGTCGGTGAACAGCGCGGTCGCATCGGCGCCCTGAATCAGCCGCGTCGATCCACTCGAAACGCGGGTCGCAGCGCATCAGCACACCCTGCGGCGGCCGCGACTACACGATCACGAATCCGCACGCGCATCGCCTCAGCGAGGATCGCGGGTATAGACCACCCCGGCTTCGATCTGCACCGGAAACACAGCGATGGCTTCATAGGCGGGCGCGCACAGCGCCTCTCCGGTACGCAAATCGAAACGCGCGCCGTGCCGCGGGCATTCGACCACGCAGCCGTGCACCGGACCACCGGCCAGCTCGGCGCCATCATGCGTGCAGACATCCTCGACCGCGAACCAGCCTTCGGCGGTGCGGTACACGGCGATCGCCGTATCGCCATCCCACACCACCTGGAATTCGCCCTCGGCCATCTGCGCCTCTCCACAGACTGCGATCCAGCCCTGCATTCGATGTTCTCCCGTCTCTGATGACGCCCCAAAAAAGAACGGCCGGCGCATCGCTGCGCCGGCCGGGCAAGTGTCGCATTTCAGGCGCGCTGCCGGGCCCGAAGGCCCGACAGCTGAGGACATCAGAAGCGATAGCGCAGCGTGACCTGGGCAGCCCACTGCGACTCCCCGCGAGCCTGACGCGTCACGAAGTCTTCGACGGTGTTGTTGAGGCTGTAGATGTAGCGGCCCTGCGCGTCCATGCCATTGAAGTTCACGAAGCTGCGGGCCTGCGCACCGCCGCCCTGGAACGCGATTTCGTCGACGCGGCCCCAATCCTTGTTGATCAGGTTGCCGATGTTGAGAATGTCGAGCGCGATCTCGGCCTTGTGTCCATCCATGAAACCCGGCAGCTGCTGGGTGATGCGAACATCGAAGCTGTTGGTCCAGGGAGAGAACTCGCTGTTGCGCTCAACCACCTGACCCGCGTAGCGGTCGAGGCCGTTGTCGCGCACGATCTGCCAGAAGGTGGCTTCTTCCGCCGCACCGCCGCGGAACACGACGTCGCTGCTGCCCGGGCCGCGCGGGATGTACATCAGGTCGTTGCCGCCGACGCCATCGCCGTTCATGTCGTTGTTGAAGGTCCAGCTGTAGGGCTTGCCCTTGCGGCCTTCGTAGAACAGTGAGAAGTCGGTGGCGTTGTCGTTGAACAGGAAGGCGCGGTAGCCCAGGGTGGCGACGAAGCGGTCACGCACGACGTAGGGCGAACGGGCCGAGATTTCCTCGTTCGGATTGAACACCGAGCGACCGTTGAAGTTGGAATTGGCCACCGACGAGGTCAGCGGACTCACTTCGGTGGCATCCGAGTAGTTGTAGGCCACCGACCACGACCACGGATCGTCCTGGCGGGCGCGCGACAGCGACAGCGTGAGGTTCTGGCCCTCGCCCTTGGTGGTGTTCTCGGCCACCAGAACGTTGTTGAAGCCGGCATTGTTGAGCGCACGGACGCGCACACCGCAGGTGCCGCCGGTGGTGAAGTTCGCACCGGTCCAGCAGTTGACGTTGTAGCCACCCGGCGTCCAGAACAGGGCGCGGCCGTCCGGACCAAGGCGGGTCGCATCACCCAGGTTCAGGTGCTTGTAGTAGATGCCGTGCTCGGTCTGCGTCAACAGCAGTTCGGCGCTGAACACCGCACCCCAGAACGGAGTCTCGTGATCGAACGCGAAGTTGGCCTTCCACACGGCCGGCATGCGCAGCTCAGGCGACAGGAAGTCGACGTTCGCGGCCGGGACCGAGCCGGTGAAGTTGGACACCTGGTTGTTCGGATCGACGCGGAAGATCGGACTGGTCGTGCACGCGGCGAACGCACCCGTACCGCAACCGACCACCTGGGTGGCGAGACCCGTGTTGGAGTAGGGGTTCGACAGCCAGACATTGGCGGCTGAGCCTTCGAAGAGCCCGATGCCCGCGCGGAACTGGGTCGCGCGCTCGGTATCGAAGGTGTAGTTCACGCCAAGGCGCGGCTGGAACAGACGCTTGCCGTCGAGGGTCACGCTGTTGTTGAGGCCAAAGCCGCCAGTGGCGCGACCGTTGACCAGCGCGCCCGGGACAGCAGCGGCAGCGGCGTTGAACAGCGGGCTGTCCGGCATCTGGGTCTCATCGACACGGAAACCGAAGACCAGGGTCATGTTGTAGTTGACCGCCCACGTGTCCTGCAGGAAGAAGCCCTGGTTGCCCAGCTCCCACTGGGCGACGCCGTCGTTAAGGGTCAGACCGGCGCGCGGCACCTGCACCTGGTAGGACAGCGGGACGCCCGCTTCGAGACTCTGGCCGCACTCGCTCGCCAGAATGCAGGCGAAGGTGTAGTTGCCGCGGGTGTTCTGCAGGAAAGCGTTGTACACGTCGTTGCGCGTCCAGTCGAAGCCGGCCTTGATCTCGTGATCGCCGACAAACCAGTTGCCGGCGAAGAACACCTCGTCGGTGTCGGTGCCCAGGACGTTGAAGTGGCGCGACTGCTCGGTACCGAAGTTCAGGAAGCGGTTGCCTCCCTGCACGCCGGCCGGCGGCGTGCCGCCCGTGAAGCGGACCGCGATCGCCGGCAGGAAGCTGTTGTTGAGCGGTTCGCTGGAGTACTCACGGCGGCTCACGCGCAGTTCGGTCGAGAAACTGTCGGTCCAGTCGGCGTACCACTGGCCCACCACGCCCTCGATCGTCTTGTCCTGGGTGTACCAGTGCGAGCTGTACGACAGCGATGTGGTGCTCGAGCCCGGGAAGATCGGATTGGACTCTTCGGTCTTGGTGTAACGCAGGTTGGCGCGATGGAAGTCGTTGATGTTCCAGTCGAACTTGACCAGCACGTCCTCAACGGAGAGCTCCGACTGGCTCGGTGCCTCCACCGTGCCGATGTCGACGCCGTAGCGGCTCTGCATGATGCTGCGGACGCTGTCGATCTGGGCCGGCGTGATGAACACCTGGCTGCCGTTGCCGCCAAGCGGCACGAACTGGGTGCCGACGCGCGTGGACTTGTAGTCTTCGTAGTTCACGAAGAAGAACAGGCGGTCCTTGAGGATCGGACCACCCAAGGTGAATCCGACGGTTTCGTCCTCAGACTCTGGCGGAGCGAAATAGCTGTCGTTGGTGCGGTTGTAGCGGTCACCTGCCAGCTGATCGTCGCGCCACACGTAGTAGACGCTGCCGCTGAATTCGTTGGTGCCCGACTTGGTGACGGCGTTGATGTTGGCGCCGGTATAGCCCTTCTGAGCGACATCGACATTCGAGATGTTGACCTGCACCGCATCGATCGCGTCGATCGAGATGGGCTGCTTCTGGGTCGGCAGGTTGTTGGCTTCAAGACCAAAGGTGTCGGAGATGCTGACGCCGTCGATGGTGATGCTGTTGAAGCGGCTGTTCTGACCGGCGACGGAGATTTCGCCGCGCTCTTTGTCGCTCTGCGACACGCGCGGATCGAGACGGGCGTAATCCTGAAGGTTGCGCTGGATCGACGCGAAGCTCTCCAGCTGCTCGCGATTGATCTGCGTGCTGGTGCCCATGCGCTCAGGCGAGAACACCGAACCGGCCGAACCCACCACCGTCACGGCCTCCAGCTCGGCGGCCTCGGAGGCCAGATCGACGTTGACAGCCGTGACCTGGTTCAGCTGCAGGAACACGTTCTCGGTGGTCTCGGGCTCAAAGCCGGGGCGCAGCACGGTGACGGTGTACGGGCCGCCGACGCGCAGACCGCGGGCGGTGTAGCGACCCTCGGCATCGGTGGTCGAACGCACGGTGGTGCCGGAGGGGGTGTGGACAATCACGACCTCGGCGCCGGCCAGGGCCTCGCCCTGCTCGGAGGTCACGCGTCCGGCCAGCTGGGCCGACGTGGTCTGCGCGAACACCGGGGTGGAAGTCGCAAGCACCAGCGCCAGGGCGCCGGCAAGTCGGGTGACCCGCAACTGCTTGTTCATCGTGCTGAGTTCCTGCGTTTGGAGGGGGAGCTTGCTGGGCCGGTGTCCGGGGCCCGGGGACGGGCACCGCGCGCCGGCGGGGTGTCGCCGCGGTGACGGCGACAGGCCGCCCAGGGGCAGCCCGTTGAACCGCGCTTCGAAAGTGTTCACGCGCCCACCGCCTCGGCCACCATACGCAGGCGTAGTGGCAAGCGCGCATTAACTCAAGTTTAACCGGACTATATGACAGTTTTGTAGCTTGGACGTCAGACGGTCATGTCGGACGTGCCGCCATTTCAAGGCGGCCAGCGCGCCATGCAAGATGCGTTCAATGGGCGGCGACGCCGAGGTAGCGCCCGCGTTTTGCCGGTTTCAGGCAGCCCAGGTCGATGCGGATCAAGCCGTCGACGCAGTGACCAAAGTCCGGATCCAGCCCGAAGTCGAGAAAGCGCACGCCTTCGGGCTCGCACAGCTCGACGTACTGGCGGTAGAGCACGGGCAGGCTGCAGCCCAAGGCGTCCAGCTCGGTGCGCATGCGCGCGAGACCGCCCTTCAGATCCAGACCGTGCAGCGCGGCTTCGATGCGCGCAGCGTGAGCCGGCTGGGGCCGATAGGGGTTGCGCGCGCAGGCCAGCCCCTCGCGGTCACCCAGAAAGTGCCGGTGGGTCTGGACGATCCAGTCGCGCGCGGGTTCGGGCAAACGCGCCGACAGGCTGACCGGGCCGATCAGGTAGCGAAGCTGCGGATGCTGCCGCAGGTAGGCGCCGATGCCCTGCCACAGGTAGTCGAGCGAGCGGCTGCCCCAGTAGCGCGGCTGCACGAAGCTGCGCCCCAGCTCCACCGCATCACGCAGGAAGGTCTCAGCGTGCGGGCGATAGTCGAACAGGCTGGCCGAGTAGAGTCGCTCGCGCAGCGTGCCGTCGACGAGGCGCCCCACCTCGGCCAAGCGGTAGGCGCCAACGATCTCCAGCTGCTCCTCATCCCATAGGACGATGTGCCGATAGTGCGCGTCGAAGCGGTCGAGGTCGCGACGCAAGCCCGTGCCCTCGCCGACCTTGCGGAAGGCCAGCTCACGCAGTCGGCCAATCTCTTTCAGTGCGGGGCTCTCGGGCTGCGCATCCAGCAGCAGGATGCGCCGACCGTCGGTGGTCGTTCCCAAGGGCTCGGCGCAGCGCAGGGCCGCCCGCACTTCGCGGGCCGGCTGCGGATGGGCGATCGCACTGGAGGTGGCAAACACCGGCGGTTTGCGCAGCCCCACCCGATAAACGTGCATGCGCATGCGCTGGGCGACCTGACGCTCGTTCAAGCCGTGGGCGATCAGAGCTTCGCTGGGCACCGGCGCGCCCACCGTCAGCGTGATCCGCTGGCTGCGGGCGAGAAAGATCTCGCGCGGCAGCATCAGGGTCGCCAGCGGCTTCGAAAGCATCGACACGCCGTAGAAGGCCGGCGAGTTGTGCGCTTCGATGTGCACCGGCACCACCGCCGCGCCCGCTTTGCGAGCGAAGCGCAGGAAGCCTTCCGACCAGCGTCCATCGCGCACGCCCTGCGGGCGGATGCGGCTGACCTCACCGGCCGGGAACACGATCAGCGCCTGCTCCGCATCGAGCGCTCGGTAGGCTTCGCGCAGACCCGCTCGCCCCTGCCCGCCGAACACATCCAGCGGCAGCAGCAGTTCGCGCAGCGGCGCCAGCTGGGTCAGCACCTCGTTGGCGAGGATCCGCACATCGCGACGGACCTGACCCACCAGATGCAGCAGACTCAGGGCGTCGAGGGCACCGAGCGGATGGTTGGCGACGATCACCACGGGCCCTTCGCTGGGCAGATTCTCGATGTCGCTCGGCGCCACTCGATAGCTGAACTGCAGGTGCTCAAGCGCCCGCTCGACGAAGTTCAGACCACGTAGCCCGCCAAGCGCGCCCAAGGTGTCGTTGACCTGCGCCTCGCAGGTCACCCGGCGCAGCAGTTCGACCACCGGACGACTGAGGCTGCGCCCCGCGCCCTGCGCGAGGGCCGGAAACGCGCGGTAGAAGCTGTGCTCGACGCTGATCATGCAGTGACGCCTGAGGCTTGGGTGACCAGCATCCTCACCGCCCCGCTTTGCGCGCCGATGACAGGCCCGGTGTCGCGTTGCCTACGCAGGCCTAGGCGCCCGCGGAGCTGCCAGCGACAGCCCACTCGGTGCCCGCACTCCCCTGTTGTGCTTTCTCCAGGCAGAGCAGCGCGGCGCCAGCGACAGCCGCGAACTGCGTGAGCGGAGAGCGTGCGAGCTCCACGCGCGGTGAGACTCAGCGCTCCAGCATCGCGACCAATGCATCCAACCAGCCTGTCTCAACTCCCAGCCTTGCCCTGGCACCGCGCACGGCGGCGTCGGACAGACTCTGGCGACCGCCCGCGGCGACCCAAGCGGCGACCGCCCGCAGCAGCGCCACGCATTCCACCACCGGCTCGACCGGCCCGCCACGACGCGGCTCAAGCTGGCGACCGAGGAGGCTGGCGCATTCGCGCCAGCGCGGACGCGATTCAAGAAACGCCGCAGCGATCGCGGCATGTCCACGCCAGACCGATCCGCGCGCTTCTTCTGCCGGCGCTCGCTCCAGCAGCCGCAGATCGGCGGGCAGCTGCGCTCGCCCCACGTTCCAGAGCAGCGCTGCGCCCTGCACCTGCATTGGCGCCATGGGAATGCCGCTTGCGGCGTGCAGGCGCGTGGCGATCTGCTCTCGCCAGAGCGCCGCGTCCGCCTCGCGCTGCAGGCGCACGTCTGCTGCGCCGCCGATGCGGCGGAACATGTCCAGATCGGCCTGCAGCGAGGTTTCATCGGCGCGACCGACATCGGCGCTCCACGGGTCCAGCAGCATCTGCAGAACGGCGAGCTGCTCCTCACGCTCGCGACCGCCGGGCGCCAAACGCTGCAGGCCACGCGTGACGGGATCGAGGTCCAAGGTGTAGGCCGACGCTTGCAAGCCGTGGCCGTGCAAGCTCTGATCGAGCAGGCGGCCGCTGCGCTTCAACAGGCTTTGCAGGGCATCATCCAGCGGCAGGCGACCCTCGCGCACGGGCTGCAGCACGTCTTCAAGGGCATGCACAAGATCCGCTGCGGCATCCAGCCGCAGCATGCGCAGCCCGCTCTTCTGCGAATGCAGGGCGCGGAACAGCGCGTTCAGCGCAGCCGGCGCGCTCGGGTCATGCTCGCACTCGGCCAAGGCACGCAGCAGCTGTCCACGCGCCTGCGCCCACTCGATCAGGAACTCGGCGAACAGCCGTTCCTCCGCGGTGGCGCTGTCGATGCGGGCACGCAAGGGGTCGATCCACATCGAGGCGGCCTGCGGGTCGGCAATCAAGGAAAGTCATCACCACGGCAACTGCTGTGGCGCACCAGGGGCTGGATGATCGCAGGAGCGGGCGGGCGCGGTCCATGCCAGGCCGCGACGCGCATCGCGGTGACAGGGGGCTATTCCGCTCCGGTCACAATGCGGAGGATGGCCGGCACGTCGCTGTCCAAGACCCCGCGTCGAGCCCGGGCAAGGTGAAGCTGATCGGCAAAGGCCTGCGCATCGGCCGGCAGCGCCCCGACCAGCTGGCTGTCATCGCCGCGCAGAAGCAGCGCGCCCTCGCCCACCGAGCTGTAAAGATCGATGCGGCTGCGCTGGTCGCCGCGCACGTGCACCACCAGTGACGGCGGCTGCGGATCAGGGCGCAGGAAACGCCCCTGGTCGCTGCGGTGACAGGCCTCGGCGGCGACCAGCTGGCGCAGCGAGGGCAGCAGGTCGGTCTGCTGGAAGGGCGCGCTGATCTCGCCGGGCGGCAAACCGCTGGCACCTGCGACGAGCATTGGCACCCGGGCCAGCGCGCGTTCGCCGAAGCGCTCGCGCTCCTCAGGCCACAGCGGAGTCATGCTGCGGTGGTCGCCGAGCACGATCAGCACGCCGTCTTCGAAGAATCCGCGGGCTTCAAGGGCGCGGTAGAACTCGCCGAAGGCGCGGTCAGCGCGACGAAAGGCGGCCTCTTCGCTGAGCGCGCCGGTGTCGCGATCGAGAAAAGGCGGATGCGATTCCACGTTGAGGAGGAAGCTGACCCAGGGCTGGGCGGGGGCATCCCCCAACCACCGCAGCACCCGGCGGTACAGCGCGGCATCGTCCGCTGCCGCAAACGGCCCGCGCGGCAAGCCCTCGTAGAACGGATGCTCGGCGCCCTCCCAATAGTCGAACTCTAGCGACTTGAACCAGCTTGGCTTGTCGAGAAAGCCGAGGTCACCGGTGGTGAAGAAGCCGCTCCAGTAGCCGTGCTCGCGCAGCTGCCTCGGCAGCGCCGTCGCCGGGTCCTCGAAGCCGGCGAAGGCCTTGAGGCTGGCATAGCGGCCCGGCTGCGGCAGCGGGTAATCGCCAGCAATCAGCGCGATCAGGCCGTGATCGGTGGTAAAGCCGTTGGCATGAAAGGCGCTGAACCAGGTGTTGGCGCGCGCTGCGGCGTCGAACTCCGGCACCCAGCTGTCAGTGAGATTCCCGGTCTCACGGCCCAGCGCGCTGTGGTAAGTCGACAGCGACTCCCAGATCAGCACGAGCACGTTGGACCGTCGCGATTGCCCAGCCTCGCAGTGCAGCGTCGGTGCCTGGACGCGCTGTTCGAGCGCCTGCACGAAGGCGGGGCTGTAGGTCTGCGACACGCCCTGTTCGCGATGCAGCTGCCACAGATTCATGAAGGAATCGCCGTTGACGTGGGCCGGCGCGGTGCCGCCCAGCGCGGCGCCAAGCCCCAACATCAGCGCGCTGCCCACCCCCAGCGTCGCAGCCCTGCGCGGATGCCGTGGCTGCGGCCACAGGCTGAGCGCGAGCACGGCGAGACCCAGCGCAGCCAGGCCCGGAAGCAGCACCGGCTGCTGCTGCAGGATGGCGTGAGCGAAGCGCTCCGTGGCATCCCACTCGGCGCCGAACTTGAACACGTCAAGCAGATACAGACGCGTGTTGAGCACGCTGAGGATCGAGAAGTCGGCCAGCATCAGCAGCAGCAGACACACGGCCAACAGCATCGCCGCTCCGCGCAGCAGGCCGCGCGGCAGCCACAGGCCGAGCGCCACGCCGCCGAGGCCCAGGGCCAGCAGCCAGGCGTCTTGACCGAACGCGGCGCGGCCCATGCAGCCGCCGCAGTTGGCGTTGGGCCCGAACACCGCCTCGACCTTCAGCGCCCGCAGCACAGCGACCAGCACCAGCGCCGTGGCCAGCAGGTAGGGCGCCAGTCGATGCAGGACTTTCAGCAGATGGCTCAGCGACAGGGAGGGCGATGCGAACACGAAGGCGTGGGCTGGGGGGCGAGGGCGCCACATGATGCGCTTACCCGGCTTCGCCTGCAGAAGCTCCTGCTCGCCCGCTCCGCCTGACCGGGCTCAAGCGCTTGGGGCTGGCTACACTTTGCGCATGCCACGACGCCCGCCACTCCGCCTGTCTCTGCTGATCTCGCTCGCGCTCGCGCTGACCCCGGCTGCCAGCGCGCAGACGGTTTACAAGGTGGTCCGCCCCGACGGCACGGTGCACTACACCGACCGACCGCCCGACAGCCTGGAGGGCGTGGAGAAAATCCAGGTGCGCGCCGAAGTGCAGCAGATCGCCCGCCTGCGCGTCGAGACCGATCGCGAACTCCGGCATGCGGTGGTCGGCAACGTCCTGCACGGGCCGCTGGAGATCCAGCTGATCGCCGCCGAAGCGAGCAATCTGCAGAGCGAACCCGCCCTGCCCCTGCGGACCGTGCTGACCGGTGAAGGCGAGCAGCGGGTGGCGGTGTTCGGGCCTCAGAACCCCGCGCAAGGCTGGGGCTTCTCGCTGCAGCTGCAGGCCATGCCGGGTGACCCAAGCGCCGTGCATGACGACGTCGACTACACCGTTCCCATCGAGGGCAGCGCCTGGCGCATCGATCAGAGCTGGGGCGGGCGCTTCAGCCACACCTCACCCGAGTCCAGGCACGCGGTTGACTTCAGCGCCGCTGAGGGAACGCCGGTGCTCGCCGCGCGCGAGGGCGTCGTGATGCAGATCGCCGACGACTTCCGCGGTGCCGGCCTTGATCTGGAGAAGTACGGCGCGCGCGCCAACTTCGTGCGGGTGCTGCATGCCGACGGCAGCATGGGCCTGTACGCGCATCTGGCGCCGGAATCGGCGCGCGTCGGGCCTGGGGCACGGGTGCGCGCCGGCCAGGTCATCGGCGAAGTCGGCAGCACGGGCTATTCCACCGGCCCGCACCTGCACTTCGCGGTGCAAGTGAACCGCGGGCTGAAGCTGGAATCGGTGCCCTTCCGCATGCAGGGCCCGAGCGGCGCGCTGCGGATTCCGGGCGCGCCCTGAATCAGCGACTGAGCTCGGATCGGATGAAGCCACCGGGCCGGAGTCAGGCGCTGCGGTAGAATCCGCGCCCCTTTGCTGCCCCGAGCGTCGCTGACGGCGACTGCCTGCCCATGATCACCGAAGCCGCGAAAGAGGCGCTGCGGCGCCGCACCTTCGCCATCATTTCCCATCCCGACGCCGGCAAGACCACGCTCACCGAGAAGCTGCTGCTGTTCGGCGGCGCGATCCAGATGGCCGGCTCGGTCAAGGGCCGCAAGGCCGCGCGCCACGCGACCTCCGACTGGATGGCGCTGGAAAAGGAGCGCGGCATCTCGGTGACCAGCTCGGTGATGCAGTTCCCTTACGAGGGTCACATCGTCAACCTGCTGGACACGCCCGGCCACGCCGACTTCGGCGAAGACACCTACCGCGTGCTGACTGCGGTCGACTCCGCACTGATGGTGATCGACGTCGCCAAGGGCGTGGAGGAACGCACCATCAAGCTGATGGAGGTCTGCCGCCTGCGCGACACGCCGATCATGAGCTTCATCAACAAGCTCGACCGCGAGGGCAAGGACCCGATCGAACTGCTGGACGAGATCGAGCAGGTGCTGGGCATCGCATGTGCGCCGATCACCTGGCCGATCGGCATGGGCAAGCGCCTCAAGGGCGTGGTGCATCTTGTGACCGGCGAAGTGCACGTGTTCGAGTCGGGCCGCAATTTCACCCGTCAGGATTCGACCATCTTCCCGAGCCTGGACGACCCGGGCCTGGCCAAGCTGGTCGGCGCCGAGCTGCTGGCCGAAACCCGCGAGCAGCTGGAGCTGGTGCAGGGCGCGGCCCAGCCCTTCGTGCTTGAGGACTATCTGGCCGGCAAGCAGACGCCGGTGTTCTTCGGTTCGGCGGTGAACAACTTTGGCGTGCAGCTGCTGCTCGACTTCTTCGTCGAGCACGCGCCCTCGCCCCGCCCGCGCGCGACCAGCAGCCGTGAGGTCGCGCCGGGCGAGGAGCCGCTCACCGGCTTCGTGTTCAAGATTCAGGCGAACATGGACCCCCAGCACCGCGACCGCGTGGCCTTCATGCGCATCTGCTCCGGCCATTTCACCGCCGGCATGAAGACCTTCCACGTGCGTACCGGCAAGGACATGAAGATCGCCAACGCACTGACCTTCATGGCCTCCGACCGCGAGATCGCCATCGAGGCCTGGCCAGGCGATGTGATCGGCATCCACAACCACGGCACCATCTCGATCGGCGATAGCTTCACCGAAGGCGAGCCGCTGTTCTTCACCGGCATCCCGAACTTCGCGCCTGAGCTGTTCCGGCGCGCGCGCCTGCGCGATCCGCTCAAGCTGAAGCAGCTGCAAAAGGGCCTGGCCCAGTTGAGCGAAGAAGGCGCCACCCAGTTCTTCAAGCCGCTGATGAGCAACGACCTGATCTTGGGCGCGGTCGGCGTGCTGCAGTTCGACGTGGTCGCCTATCGCCTCAAGGACGAGTACAGCGTCGACGCCAGCTTCGAGCAGGTCAGCGTCGCGACCACCCGCTGGATCCGCTGCGACAACGCCAAGAAGCTCGAAGAGTTTCGCGAGCGCAACGCCAACAACCTGGCGATTGATGCTGCCGGCCATCTGGTCTACCTCGCGCCCTCACGCGTCAATCTGCAGCTCACCCAGGAACGCTGGCCGGACGTGCGATTCGATGCGACGCGCGAGCATGCGCAGGCGGTGGGGCTCGACTGAGCGCCTGCCGACACGCTTCGCCTGCCGCGACGGCTGCCGGACGCCTGTGCCGACCGCGCGACCCGCAGGCATCGAATCAGCTAACGCCCTTGCAGTTGGGCAGCGCGCTTGCTTTCGCCGTTCCCGCGCGCCCTCGGCAAGGCGTCGGCAATCTCAGCGCCCTCCGAGCACGGGCGAGACGGCCCACTGCGGGCTCGACGGCCGCCGGTCGCGAAGCCGCCGAAGGCAAGGTTGATCAAGTCCATCCGGGCCTTGATCAGTGGTCGCGAGCCCGGCACCTGTCCGGACTCGCTCGCGCTGGATCAAGCACCGACGTGCTCGATCCGCGGGCGCGCCCTCCAGGTCGCGCGAGAACGCTGGAGTCTTCAGCCTCGTCGCAATGCAAGCGCTCTGGTTGCCTTCAGTTCAGGTTTGCCGCACTGCACCATAAGCAGCCGCTGCTAGCATGTCGCGCCCACGCACCGACTGGATGAGCGGCTCCGGTTTTCTGAGCCGTCCGCTCTCGGGGTGTGGGCACGTCGGCTCGCCCGCGCCTCGCCGTGGCGCACGCCGAACCTTGGAATGCCGCAGACAGGGCGCAGCCCGCCCGGGATCCGTATGTCCGACAGTTCAGTCACAGCGCTGCTGCACGCTTGGCGGTCGGGCGAGCCCGGCGCGGCCTCGGCTTTGATGTCCACGCTCTACCCGATCCTGCGCGAACTCGCCCAGAGCCAGCTCGCGCGCTTTCCCGGCGCACGCACCCTGCAGCCGACCGAGCTCGTCCACGAGGCCTACGAGCGCCTGCATCGGCAGCAGCAGGTCGACTGGGAGAACCGCAGCCACTTCTACGCAGTGGCCGCCACGGCCATCCGAGCGATTCTGGTCGACCATCTGCGTCAGAAGAGCAGCCAGAAGCGCGGCGGCGATGCCGTCCGCGTGGATCTGGACGCGCAGATCGACCGCGTCGAGTCCGCCCAACCCGCGCCGCTGGACTGGCTGGAGCTCGACTCCGCGCTGCAGACGCTGGCCGCGATCAATGCCGACTGCGTCCGCGTGGTCGAGATGCGCGTGTTCGGCGGCCTGAGCGTGGACGAGATCACCGGCGTCATGGGCAGCTCCACCGCCACCGTCGGCCGTCAATGGCGCTTCGCGCGCGCCTGGCTGGCCGAACATCTGAGCCCGTAAGGCCATGAGCACCGAAACTCCTCGCCCCGCCTCAGCGGCGGACCGCGACAGCGCGAGCTTGGGCCAGCAGCTTCTGGCCGCTTTCGACGCCGTTGCCGATGTGCCGCCCGCGCAGCGCGAAGCGGCGATTCAGGCTTTGGGCCTTGAGTGCCCCGAACTCGAACGCGAGCTGCGCGCCCTGCTCGATCGCGACGCCCAGACAGGCCCGCTGGACGCCACCCTGTCCGCGCAGATCCAGCCCCTGCTGCAGGAAGCCCTGCCCGAGCTGGATCCGGCCCCTGCACAGATCGGCCCCTACCAAGTGCTGCGCCTGCTCGGCGAAGGCGGGATGGGGCGCGTCTATCTCGCGCGCCGCAGCGACGGCCCGGTCAGCCGCGATGTGGCGATCAAGCTGATCCGTCCGGACCGCGCGGGTGCAGGACTTCTCGCCCGCTTCGAGGCGGAGCGCCGCCATCTGGCCGCGCTCGACCATCCCGGCATCTGCCGCTTCATCGACGCCGACAGCCTCGCCGACGGCACGCCCTATGTGGTGATGGAAGCGGTGCAGGGCGAACCGATCATCGACTTCTGCCAGCGCCACAGCCTCGGCCTGCGCGCCCGCGTCGAGCTGCTGCGCACGTTGCTGGCCGCGGTGGCCCACGCCCACGATCGCCTGCTGCTGCACCGGGACATCAAGCCGCACAACGTGCTGGTCACCGCCGACGGCCAGCCCAAGCTGCTCGACTTCGGCATCGCCAAATCGATCGAAGACGCGCAGGCCAGCGTCACCCGCACCGCCGAGCGTTTCTTCACGCCCAACGCCAGCGCGCCGGAGCAGCTGCTGGGCGAGCCGGCCGGCGTGGCCTGCGACGTCTACAGCCTGGGCGCACTGGCGTACGAGCTGCTCAGCGGCGCCCTGCCCTTCGACTTTCAGGGCCTGCGCGCTGCCGAGATCGAGCGCCTGGTGCTGCAGGTGGCACCGCCGCTGATGAGCGAGCGCAGCGCACTGCCCTGGGCCCGCGAACTCAAGGGCGACCTCGACGCCATCGTCGCCACCTGCCTGCGCAAAGCCCCCAGCGAGCGCTACCGCAACGTCGACGCGCTCGACGCCGAACTGCAGCGCTGGCTGGAAGGCCGCCCGGTCACGGCGCGGGCCCCCAGCTGGGCCTACCGCAGCCGCCTGTTCATTCGCAGGCACCGCGTGGCGGTGGGGCTGTCAGCGGCCCTGGTGGCCGCCATCGCCGTCTTCGGCAGCGGCCTCGCCCTGCAGGCCATCGAGCTGCGCGAACAGCGCAACCTCGCGGTGATCGAGCGCGATCGCGCGCTGCAGGTGGTGGAGATTCTGGAGTCGGCGTTTCGGAATGCGGATCCGGGGCGGACGGCGGGGGACAAGGTCACCGCGCGGCAGATTCTGGATGCGGCGGCGCCGCGCATTGAATCGATCAAGGGATCGCAGCCCCAGGTGTTTGGCCGACTTTCCGCTACGCTCGCAAAGGTCGAGTTGGATTTCGGAAATCATGAGAGAGCGGCCGCGCTTATAGAGAGCGCCCTAGAAGCGCATCAACCCAACACCCCCTACTCCGAAGAGCTTTTGCTCGTTGGCTCACTCGCGAATTCGCGGTACGGAAACTTGAAGAGAGCCGACGAGCTGCTTGTCCAGGCCGAAAGTGCACCGATTACGAACACGGCGCTTCACAGCCTCGCGCGAGCACGATATAGCTCCGCGATGAGCGACCATGCCACTGTCTTGGCGATTACCGCTCGTGCCATAGAACTGGATGGGAGCAAAGGCCTTGCGGATCCATCCATACTGATTTCGAATGAGATTAGATGGCTGCGTGCAGTCTCGATAATGAGATCCGTCAGCGTCGAAGCTGCACTCAGTTACCTTGGGACGATTATCGATTGGCAGCGCACGGCTCTTTCAGATAGTCACCCCTATCTGCTCAGATCCCGACACTACGCACTTCGCTTTCGAACCATTAATAGCCCTGCTATCGAATTGTTGGAGCCCACAAAGGATCTCTTGGAGGAGATGCTGCACATCCTCGGCCCCAACAGCTCCGAAAGCGCGTCCGCACGAATGCTTCTGGCAGATCTCTTAAACAAGGTCGGGCGACGCGAAGAGAGCCTGCCCCACTTTCGACAAGCCTTGGCCGTCCAGACTTTATCCAAAGGCGCCGAGCATGTCGATACCGTTAGGCTCAAAATGATCCTCTCAGGAGTCCTCCACAATGATCGGACAAAACCAGCTCCAGACGAATCTGTTGAGTTGTTAACAGAGGCGTATGCGACGTGCTCGAGCAGCTACCGCCCTTGGAGTCCAATCACAATGACTGCCGAGAGAAGCCTTATTAACGCCCACCTATCCAGAAAGGAGTGGACTAAGGCATTCGAAATTGGAGAAAATGCAGCCAATAGAAGCTCAAACGATGCAATCGACCCCTCCAGCCTTGCAATTTATCGCAGCTCGCTTCAAGATCTTATGGCAGCCTCTCCGTGCAGCTCGATGGATCCCCATTGGATGGGCGAGTGCGAATCAATTGCGAAGGCATTTTCCCGCACGGAAGTCCGCCCCCTCACAAAAGGAGAGCCAGAGTGAAACTCAGATTGTGCGCGCTTTTTTCTGCGATTTTTTTCGGCCAGATCAGCTTTGCCGCCGACTGTAACATTAACACCGTCGAGATAGACGATGGATGTTCCGATCCCGGAGATTCATTCCTCGTGCCGCTCATAACCGGCGATGTCATTTTTTCCGGGAGCACCCCTGGAGAACCAGGCGGCGAGGGCGATCGCGAAGGCGGCGCTGATTGCCGTATGGAATGCCCGGAAGATGGTGCTCCCCCCCACCCTACGCTCGAGTGCGCGCAACACGGCCGTCAACTCGCATGCGTTGTTTGGCCGCAGGGCGCAGGTCTGACCTACATCTGGTCACACACTCCGGGACTGACCCTGCATCAGCCACTCGTCAGCCAATCTCCCACTCAGTTGATTGATTGCGGGAACTATGTTGGCGAGGCTGTAGTCCATCTTTCTGCCCAATCGCGTGGAGGCCTGCGCTCGCACGGCGAGCGAATCGTAAGCTGCTCTGCCACAGGTCTCGTGATTGGCACGGTCGAGGACCCGAATCTTCCAACCCTGCCGACTCCGACGCCCCCGGACCCCCAGATGTAAGCGAACCGGGTCAGATCCAGCTTCTTCGCATCGAGGCTTACTCACTAGAGCTTGCCAGCCCAACGCACCACCCGCCCCACCGTGGTGAAGTGGACACCAAAGTACCGAGCGATTTCTGCGTAGCTGCACTCCCCGGTTCGATGAGCGGCGCGTATGGCGGCGCCGCAATCGGGCTAGGCGTCAGCAATCGCCTCCAGGGACGGAGGCGGTGGGCGCGGGGGACGTTGACGTCATCAGCGTCCCCCGCCTTGTCCCGCATCCGCTGCACACAGCCATCGCGGGCCGGATGGAGCAGACAGTTCAGGTGCTTCCTGAGCGGAGCTGCACCCACGCCGGCAGCTACGAACTGCTTGTGGCGCCGCCGTGCCTCTGCGCGCGCCTTGGCGAGGGCAGCTGGGGAGTCGAGGTTTTCCAACTGGCAGCACGCAGAACCGGGTTGCATGCGCCGTCGTCTCATGTATCACTCCAGCGAAGCGGTGACGATTCGCGTCGTCTTGTGGATCGTCCCAACGCAGATTTCCTGCACACCATGACCGAGCTGCCCGCACCCTCAACGACTACGCCGTCAGGCTCGCCTACGTCTCAACTCGCGGCCAGTTTTCACTTTCTGTCCTCGATCTCGGCGATTCACCTCCATCGAGCCCGCCCAACCCGCACCCCTGGACTGGCTGGAGCTCGACTCCGCGCTGCAGACGCTGGCCGCGATCAATGCCGACTGCGTCCGCGTGGTCGAGATGCGCGTGTTCGGCGGCCTGAGCGTGGACGAGATCACCGGCGTCATGGGCAGCTCCACCGCCACCGTCGGCCGTCAATGGCGCTTTGCACGCGCCTGGCTGGCCGAACATCTGAGCCCGTAACGCCATGAGCACCGACACGCCCCGCCCCGCCTCCGGGGTGGACTGCGACAGCGCCACGTTCGGCCAGCAGCTTCTGGCCGCTTTCGACGCCGTTGCCGATGTGCCGCCCGCGCAGCGCGAGGCGGCGATTCTGGCCTTGGGCCTTGAGTTCCCCGAACTCGAACGCGAGCTGCGCGCCCTGCTGGACCGCGACGCCCAGACGGGCCCGCTCGACGCCACCCTGTCCGCGCAGATCCAGCCCCTGCTGCAGGAGGCCTTGCCCGAGCTGGACCCCGCTCCCGCACAGGTCGGCCCCTACCAGGTGCTGCGCCTGCTCGGCGAAGGCGGGATGGGGCGCGTCTATCTCGCGCGCCGCAGCGACGGGCCGGTCAGCCGCGATGTGGCCATCAAGCTGATCCGTCCGGACCGCGCGGGTGAAGGACTTCTCGCCCGCTTCGAAGCGGAGCGCCGCCATCTGGCCGCGCTCGACCATCCCGGCATCTGCCGCTTCATCGACGCCGACAGCCTCGCCGACGGCACGCCCTATGTGGTGATGGAGGCCGTGCAGGGCGAACCGATCATCGACTTCTGCCAGCGCCACAGCCTCGGCCTGCGCGCCCGCGTCGAGCTGCTGCGCACGTTGCTGGCCGCGGTGGCCCACGCCCACGATCGCCTGCTGCTGCACCGGGACATCAAGCCGCACAACGTGCTGGTCACCGCCGACGGCCAGCCCAAGCTGCTCGACTTCGGCATCGCCAAATCGATCGAAGACGCGCAGGCCAGCGTCACCCGCACCGCCGAGCGTTTCTTCACGCCCAACGCCAGCGCGCCGGAGCAGCTGCTGGGCGAGCCGGCCGGCGTGGCCTGCGACGTCTACAGCCTGGGCGCACTGGCGTACGAGCTGCTCAGCGGCGCCCTGCCCTTCGACTTTCAGGGCCTGCGCGCTGCCGAGATCGAGCGCCTGGTGCTGCAGGTGGCACCGCCGCTGATGAGCGAGCGCAGCGCACTGCCCTGGGCCCGCGAACTCAAGGGCGACCTCGACGCCATCGTCGCCACCTGCCTGCGCAAAGCCCCCACCGAGCGCTATCGCAACGTCGACGCGCTCGACGCCGAACTGCAGCGCTGGCTGGAAGGCCGCCCGGTCACGGCGCGGGCCCCCAGCTGGGCCTATCGAAGCCGGCTGTTCATTCGCAGGCACCGCGTGGCGGTGGGGCTGTCAACGGCCCTGGTGGCCGCCATCGCCGTCTTCGGCAGCGGCCTCGCCCTGCAGGCCATGGAGCTGCGCGAACAGCGCAACCTCGCGGTGATCGAGCGCGATCGCGCGCTGCAGGTGGTGGAGATTCTGGAATCGGCGTTTCGGAATGCGGATCCGGGGCGGGCATCAGGTGACAAGGTGACTGCCCGCGACATTCTGAATGCCGCGACAGCGGGCGTCGAAGCACTTGAAGCTCAGCAACCGCAGCTTTTCGCGCGACTAGCTGCGACGTTGGCGAGAGTCGAGCTCGACCTGTCTCAGAACAATCGAGCGTCGACCTGGGTAGATCGAGCTCTCGCTGTAGAAGCGACCAATAAACTCCCGGATGAAATTCTTTCAAGCATTCTTTTCACAGGCGCCATGGCCATGGCAAGGCATGGCAACGCAAGCAAGGCAGAAGAACACCTCGAGCGGCTCGGCAGCCTGCAGACCACATCGCGACTGGAATTCCAGCTGGCTCACGCTCGCATCTTGATGACACGATCCAAGAACAACGAAGCGATCTCGATCCTGAATTCAGCAATTAGGGAATCACAGGTTCTCAACCTCGGCCCTGAATCGAGCATTGCGACCGAATTGCGCTGGACCGAAGCTGCAGCACTCGGACTGGCAGGCCGTCACAGAGATGCCGCAAACCTGATGGAGAACGTTATCGCGTGGCAACACAGCCAACTGCCAAGCGATCATGCTCGCATAGCCAGATCTCGACTGATCCGACTAATTCAGCTTAGCGACGTATCAGCAGATGAGTCAGTGGTGAATCATCTCGAAAATGAGCTAAGCGAACTCAAGAGAGTGTACGGTGAGTCCAGCACGCTTGTTGGACTCGGCACTGCAGCCAAAGCCAAATCCCTGTTGGGTCTCGGACAAGTTAATGAAGCGGCCCACGCGTACCAGAATGCCCTGGCAATTCTCGAGGGCTCGCTAGGCCGGGAACACGCACTAGTAAGCCAGCACAGGCTCAACTACGCCCACGTCCTGCAGAAAATTGGCAGCACCGAAAGTCTGAATTTGTCAGAGTCAATACTGCAGGAAGTTTACGAAATCACTAGACGACTTTACCCGAGGCTGGCACCAATTACACTGCAGACCCAAACCCAGTTGGCAATAGCAATGATGTCCAGCGGCAAGACCGATCAGGCCTTAGCCCTGCTGTCAGCGCCGGAATACAGGGACGCCCATCTTACGCGAAGCCGGGCGAACCTGAGTAACCAAATGCTCGCACTTGGCATGGCAATCAAAAGCAGGGAGTGCACCTCCAAAACCGAAACCTTCAGAGAAAATTGCTGGCACGTCGCCGAAAGGCTGCGCAACGCGAGAATTCTGATGGATCTTGACAACTAGAGAGAGAGTATAGGAAATAATCGCGCAACCGCCAGGAACACGAATGCTTCCCCTTGCGCACCACACAGAACCGGGGCACAAAGCCAATCGACCGCGCTGCGTTTTCGCCGAGACCGCTTCGAACGACCTGTCGACACTCCACACCACAAGACACCAAAGGCAGAATCCATGACTATTCACAGAACGGCGCTCAGCGCGCTCATTGCATTCGGATCGATCTTGGTCGCACCCCCTGCACTCGCAGAACTAATCAACTGTTCTGAGGGTGGGGCGGGCCAAGGGTCGTGCGAGAATGGCGAGTTCCTATTCGCCAATGAACCCGGGGAGGGAAACACTGCGGGAACCTGCTCACTAGAGTGTTGGAGCATGCTTAGACCTCCACCAACCCCAACCATAACCTGCATGAGCGACGGTCTCGAACACTATTGCGAGGTTTGGCCACGGAGCCCGTTCTTCACCTATATCTGGGAGTACTCGGGCCCGTTCTTGATGACGCTGCCCCAGCATTCGACGTTCCCCTTCCAAAGATTGTCTTGCCAACGACATCCGGCCGAAGGGACCGTTAACGTTTCGATCATCAGCTCTTGGGGACAGCGCTCAAGCGACAGCGCGCGAATCCACTGCCAAGAAGTTCTCGTGAATCAAACCCCATCACCAAACCTTCCGACGCCACCAGTACCCGTACTGCATTAAGTGGGGCCCTGAGGAAGCTGCGTTGGAGCTTGCCAGCCCCGCGCACCACCCGTCCCACGGTTGTGAAGTGGACGCCGAAGTGGCGGGCGATTTCCGCGTAGCTGTACTCCCCGGTGCGATGGGCGGCCAGCATGGCGGCGTCGCGGTCGGAATAGGCGGCAGCAAGCGCCTCCAAGGACGGAGGCGGTGGCCGGCGATGGGCGCGGGGGACGTTGATGTCATCAGCGTCCCCTGCCTTGTCCTGCATCCGCTGCACGAAGGCATCGCTGCCCAGGTAGACCTGACGGTTCAAGTGCTTCCGTAAGCTCTCCCGTCAAGCGGACAAGGAATTCCTAGAACCTTCGGTTGCTTGGGCTTTGCGCTCGGCGGGTGTCATCCCGTCGAGGGCGTCATGGGGTCGTTCCTCGTTGTAGTCGAGCATCCACCACCACGCCGCCTCGCGGACGTCGTCCAAGCGAGAGAACAGGTGCGGGTCCAGGACCTCCTCGCGGAATGTCCGGTTGAAGCGCTCGATGTAGGCGTTTTGATTGGGCTTGCCGGGCTGGATGTACTGGATGGCCATACCTTGGGACTTCGCCCAAGCCACGAATGCTTCGCCGAGAAACTCAGGGCCGTTGTCGGTGCGCAGCACCTGCGGCAGCCCACGCTCGCGCTGCAGGCGCTCGAAGACGCCGATCAGGCGCTGCGCGTTGATCGAGGTGTCGACCTCGATGTGCAGCGCCTCGCGGTTGAAGTCGTCGATCACGTTGAAGGTGCGGAAGCGTCGGCCGCAGGCGAGCGCGTCGCTCATGAAGTCCGCCGACCACACGCTGTCGGGCAGTCGCGGCACATACAGCGGTACGCGCTCGCGTTTGGGCAGACGACGCTTGGCGGGGCGGCGCAGATTGAGCTTCATGGCCTTGTACACGCGATAGATGCGCTTGGGATTCCAGTCGGGACGCCGGCGCCGCAGCAGGTCCGAGCACTTCCAGAAACCTCGGCTCGGCCGCTCGCGCACAGCCTCTGAAAGCGCTGCGATCAGTTCGGCATCGCGCACCGTCCAGTCCAGTGGCGGGGCGTACCAGGCCGAGCGCGACAGCCCGATGCAGGCGCAGGACCGACGCAGCGGCAGGCGATGGGCTTCCGAGAGGAAACGCACCGCCTCGCGCTTCTGCGCCGGCGCTACAACTTTTTTGCGATCAGGTCCTTCATCGCCGAGTTCTCCAGCGCGAGGTCGGCGTACAGGCGCTTGAGGCGGCTGTTTTCCTCCTCGAGCTCGCGCACGCGCTTGAGCTCCGAGGCTTCCATGCCACCGAACTTCGACTTCCACTGGTAGTACGTCGCCACACTGATCCCGGCCTGCCGGCAAACGTCCTTGACCGGCATACCCGCATCGGCCTGCTTGAGGATCGAGACGATCTGCGTCTCGCTGAACTTTGACTTGCGCATCTGAACCTCCTGGCTGGGAAACCTTGCCAGAAAGTTCTAGAAACCTGTGTCCGCAGTACCGGGGAGCTTACGAGGCCTGCGCCCCGACCATCGCGCCGTAGCTGCTCCAGGGCCAATCGCCAGCGTCGGCCACCATGCAGGCGCGCACCGGGTTCAGCACCACATAGCGCGCGAGTTCCAGCAAATAGCTGTCGGCATCGACCAGGATCGCCTTGTAGCGCCCCTGGAACAGATGCCCGCTGCGGCGGTGCCGGCGGTTGCTGTACTGGGTGAACACCCCGTTGAGCTGGCGCATGCCCTTCGACAGATTGCCGTCGGGCGTCTCGATCAGCAGGTGGTAGTGGTTGCTCATCAGGCAGTAGGCATGCACCACCCAGTTGAATCCACCCGCCACCTCGCCCAACAGCTCAAGAAACCGCGCGCGATCACCATCGTCCTCATAGATCGCCTCACGCCGATCCCCACGCGAGGTCACGTGATACAGCGCCCCTTCGAACTCAATGCGAATCGGTCGAGCCATGCCGCCGAGCCTAACCCCGGCGGCACCCCGATGCTACTTTGCTAGACCTGAAGACTCATCGCGCCGCCCCCGACTGCTGACAGGACAGTCCAAGGTGCGGAACCTAGCTGGCTCATGTCCAGCAGCAGTAGGAGGCGGCGATGACACTGTACGCAGCGATTGATCTTCATTCCAACAACGGGGTGCTGTCCGTCATCGACGAGCAGGACGAAGTGGTGTTCGAGCGACGTTTGCCGAACAGCTTGGAGCACGTGCTGCAGGCGCTTGGGCCCTTCCTCAATGCGCTGAAGGCGCTGGCGGTGGAGTCGACCTACAACTGGTACTGGCTGGTCGATGGCCTGATGGATGCCGGCGTTGATGTTCGTCTGGTGAACACGGCCGCGATTCCGCAGTACGCAGGCCTGAAGCATGGCAATGACCACACGGATGCGCGGCATCTTGCCCATCTGCTGCGCCTGAACCTGCTGCCCGAGGGCTACATCTACCCGCGTGAGCGACGCGGCGTGCGCGATCTGCTGCGACGACGCTTTCTGCTGGTTCGCCAGAGCGTGACGCTGACCAATTCGCTGCAGAGTGCGTGGTCGCGGCGTATGGGCCACGGCATCCGCACCAACGACCTGCGGCAGCTGACCGGCGAGGCGATCGAGAGCACGTTCATGGACGTTCATGAGCGCCTGGCGGTGCTGTCAGAACTCAAGCTGTTGCAGTGTTTGCACAGCCAGGTCGACCAGATGGAACGCTGGGTGCTGGAGTCGATCCGTTGCACGCCCGAACTGCAAGCGCTGCGCAGCGTGCCGGGTATCGGTGTTGTGCTCGGTAGCACCATCCTCCTGGAGACGGGCGAGATCTCACGCTTCGAAAGCGTCGGCGACTACGCCTCGTACTGCCGCATGGTCGAGAGCACGCGGCTCTCCAACGGCAAGAAGAAGGGCAGCGGCAACGCCAAGTGCGGCAACCGCTACCTGAGCTGGGCGTGGATCGAAGCCGCGAACTTCGCGATCCGCTTCAGCCCCGAGATCCGCCGCTGGTTCGATCGCAAGGCGAGCAAGAAGCCGCGCCCGGTGGCGATCAAATCCGTGGCCCACAAGCTGGCACGCGCCGGCTACCACCTGATCAAAGACGGAGGCCACTTCGATGTGAAGCGGGCGTTCGGCTAAGCACACCGGCGGCGCCTGAGGTCGGAACATGGGGTTGGTTTGCAACCACCAGATCTGAATGATCCAGGCGTCGTCGGACCCGATTCAAAGGCAGGGGCCGCCTGCCCGGCGAGCCAACGAAGGGTTGGACGCGCACCGCGCGAACCACGTTACCTGTGCAGCCAAAACCGGCCACATGGACGCCAGGGCAGAACCGATGAGTGTTTGGGGCAGCGATGCCTGGGGCTCCCGAAGGAGCCTAGATCCAAAATGGTGACTGGTGCGGCCAAGAGCCGCAGCCACACGTGAACACAGGCGGGGACGGTCAAGCCAAGAGCGGGTCAGCAGGAATAGAGAGAAGCCCGGGAAGCGGGAGGAGTTTTGTCAGCCCTGTTGACACGGGCGGCGCAATGGTGACCCCGGATTCTCCTCCTGAAAGTTCAGCGCGGAGAGAAGCACTCTTTCACTTCGGTCAGAGGCGCCGGCGTTTGGGTGCCAAGGAAGCTGCGCTGGTTGGAGATTACGAATCTCCATTCGCTCCCGCTGCGATGGAAAACCAAATCCTTCTGCACGATTCCACCACCAAGAGCCAGCCCCGTTAGACGCACGCAGCCGACTGTCGTTGTGCCGGAAGCTTGTTCCAATATCGAAATCTCGAAGTCGGACCCGAAACACCCGCGAAATCGAAAGACCCCACAGTCCTTTTTCAGACCGTCCGGAGAAATTCCGCCGTCGCGCAGCAATCGAGAATAGTACTGATTCATCTCATCCTCCAAATATGGCGAGAGCTTCATCAAGTACTCCTCTGCGGATTCAACGGAGGAGAACGCCTCGACAGCGCCTTCAAATCTGGAGAACGCGGCACCGAGCGATGTTTCCAGTGGGTTGCCGCCAGTTGATCCGGCCCCCGAGAGAACCCCCGAGAAAAGCAAGCCAGATGCAACACATATTAGTGCAGCCATCTTCTCCCTCCTGCAAACGAATCAGGTATCACAGCCCTGCCCTCTTGAATCTTTCAGCTTGGTATCGCGGCAGATTCTTGAGATGCTCTGGCATGCTTTGATCAGGGGTTAGCATTCGGGCAGCCCTACCCAACGCCCCCGTATTTTGACGCACAAGATCAACCGGATTTGCCTCGAAGCTATAAGTTACACCCAATTCAAAATATTCCTCCAAGAACTGGGGAACAAACCTCTGCGCGCTTAGCCCCACAGTCAAGTCCATCATTCCATCACGCCTAATACCGATCTCTGCAGAGAAATACCCTACTTCAATTCCATTGGAGTACCGCTCCAACCCAGCGAAGGCCGTTTTAGGGTCAACACTGAATCCGTAAGACCCCCCGCCGCCCAAGCTAACAGTCCCGCTTCCATCCTGTGCGACCGTGAGCGATATCGCGTCCGTCGCCTGAAGCTTCGCTGAGAGCTCGGCATTTTGATCAACTGCGATCTCGATAAAGTCTCCAACTTTCGCCTTCATAGCAAGCTGAGTGCGGAACGCTGAAGCAGCCTCGTTAAACGCAAACGCCATCGCCGCAGTAATCGCACCATTCGCAAACTTCCCACCGCTAGCCGCCGAAGCCGTTCCACCAATCAGCGCGTGCACCCCCGCCCTGACAAAATCGTTGGGCGCATTCGCAGTAGCAGGTCCCGCGGCCTTTGATATTCCAGCACTCGCAAAGCCATGTCCAAACTTCCCCCCCTGCATCACACTGATCACACCGCCAGCAGTCGCGTGAGACAAGACTTGTCCAGCGAACTGGGGGCCTGTGAGGTTGGTGTTGAACACACCATCGAAGTTCGCGCCGTTGCCTGCGCCCACACTTTCAAAACCTATACCAATCCCGTGAAAAATACCGGCACCGAAGGCCCCCCACAATCCACCTTCCAGACTGCCCGTAGCCACAACACCGGACGTGAACCCGATCGCCACCGCCCCCCAGAAGGATGCCGCAAAGGTAGGCGCCAGGACCGGCACGAAGACTGAGATGGCAATGGCGACAATCTGCCTCCAATACTTCTTAACAAAACTCAACCCCGAAGGATCCGTATAGCTCAACGGGTTGTTGAGCACATACGAGTACCGGTTCAGGTTCTGCGCGTTGTACGGCTCCTGCACGATCGGGTCGGGGGAGAGCATACGCCCCAGCAGCGGGTCGTACAGCCGCCCGTTCATGTGGATCAGGCCCATGCGGTCCACGTGCTCGTGGCCGGTGAAGCCGCGGGTGGTTTCGGCGTTGACCTGTGGGTTGATGTCGGTCGGCGCCACCGCAGGCAGCAGGCTGGCCCACAGGCCGGTGCCCGACGCCGCAGCGCGACGACTGCCGTGGGCATCAAAGGACATGCGCTCCACCACCACGCCGTTCTCGTCCACCAGGGTGTCGGTCGAGCCCAAGTGGTCGGTGAGCAGGTAGCGGTACTTGCGGGTGGGCGTGGGCTGCTGCGCGGTCACGGACTCGGTCAGCAGCAGGAAGCCGCCGATGCTGCGCCGGCGCTCTTCGGCACCGCCGCTGCGCAGGATCCACTCCACGCCGCCCAGGTAGCGGGTCAGCTTGGCCGGGGCATCGCTCGATTCGTCCAGACGCAGGTAGCGGCCGCCGCCGGCGTACCAGAAGCTGGTGCTCTGGTTGCTGATCGACAGGCGATCGGCGTTGCCGGCGCCGTCGAAGCGCACATCGCGCACGGTGCTGGTGAAGCCGGGGCCGGCGTTGTGGCCCGTGGTGCGCGTCATGTTGCCGGCGGCGTCGTACTGATACGCCTGAGCGCCGCGCGCGGTGACCGCGTGCGGGCTGGCGCCGCTGTTGCTGCCGCCACCCGACAGGCCATTCAGACCGCAGCCCGAACGTCCGGCATAGGTGTAGCCCACGCCGTTCTTGCTGCAGATGTTGCCCAGCTTGTCGTAGCTCAGCGTCAGCGTGGTCGTGTTGGCACCCGGCGTGAGTGAGATGCCACTCAAGCGCGCCTCGATCAGGCGGTTCAGACGGTCGTAGACGAACACTTCCTCGCGGCCTTCGGCGCGCTCGTCCTTGCGGCTGAGCAGGTTGCCCTGGGCGTCGAACACGTAGGACAGGTTCTGCACGGCGCTGTGGATCTGGTTGTTGGACCAGGTGCCGGTGACGATGCGCGCCAGCCGCCCGGTGACCTCGTTGTATTCACGCTTCTGGGTCAGTTCGACCTTGCCGTGGCGGCGGTCCAGCGTGGTCTGTCCGCGCACATCGGTTTCCAGCAGCTCCCAGAACACCAGCGAGGGTTGGCCGGCATCGCGCACGCGACGCAGGAAGCCGTGGGCGCTGTACATGTTCTCGACCCTGCCGCCGGTGGCGTCCTGGGTGGTGGCCACTCGGCCGATGGCGTCGTAGGTCGTGCTTTGGGTAAAGGTGCGCTGGCTCAGGCCGCTGCCGTTCAAGTTCGGCTCAAGGAAGCGTGTGGTGACCTGGCTGGGGCGACCGAAGCTGTCGTAGGCAGAGGTCTGCTGGAACTCGCCCTGGTCGGCGGCCACGCCACGGTAGCCCGCGTAAGTGCTGCCGACGCGGTGGCGGCGCAGGGTGCTCTCGATCTGCCCCACGCCGTTGGCGGCCAGGTCGTAGATCGTGAGGTCGACGCTGGAGTGCTCACCCGTAGCGGCTGTCGGCAGGATCGACGCTTCTGCGTTCGATGGTGTCGTTGCAGCGTTCGTGGTCGAGGCACAGGTCGAGCGCAGCGTCTGGCTGCGCCAGCTGCGACCGAGCGCATCGAAGTCGGTGACCGTGGCGTAGCCACGCGCGTCCTGGCTGCAGATCAGCTCACCGGCGGCGTTGTAGGCATAGCTGGCGGTGCCGGCGTCGGGGTCGTTCTGGCTGATCTTGCGGCCAAGCGCGTCGTAGCCGATGCGCGACACGATATCGCCGTTGCCGGCGTTACGCTTCAGGGCGACCAGGTTGCCCGCGGCATCGTGGGCGTACTTGGCTTCGAGGCCTTCCGCGTCGGTGACCGTGAGGACGAGGCCCGTGGGATCGTGCAGCTTGACCTCGGACAGGGTGACCACCGTCGGCGTCGCAAAGGGCGTTGTCGCGCGGCTGAGATGGGTGCGGGTGGTGGTGCTGAGGCCCTGGTACTCCATTTCGGTGCGAGCCACGGTGGTGCTGCCAGTGTCTTCCGGCAGACGAATGGTCAGAGCGCGATCGAGCACGTCGTAGGTCGTGCGGGTGCTGGGCTTGGACGCGCAGCCAACGGCCGTCGACAGCTCCGGGCGCAGGCCGCTGATCGCGACGTTGCCCACGAAGAAGGGTTCGGTCACCGCCACCGTACGACCACGGCCGTCGTAGGTCTTGCACACGCCGATCCAGTCGTTGGCAGCGTTCTCGTCGTAGCGGTTGAAGCTCTCACTGAGGGCAAACACCTCGCGACCCAGACGGTCGAAGTAGGTCACCGAGCGGGTGCCGCCCAGGGCATAGGAGGTTTGCCGGAACACCGCGCCGATGTCAGAGGGGCAAGCAGCGACCTGGCCGCTGGCGCCACCGCCGGCGCACCAATGGAACTCGCTGACCGTCTTGGCGCCGGTGCTGTCGGTGCTGGTCTGCTGACGGCCCAAGGGTCCATAGGTCGCGGTGGCGCTGCCGCCATTCAAGCGGTCGGTCTGCAACACATTGCCCAAGGCATCGCGCAGCTGCACGGTTTCGAGCGCATAGAGCCCACCGTCGGGCGTGCCGTCGAAGTGCGGCGACAGCGTACGCACGGGGTAGCGGCCCTGGCTGTCGTACTCCGTGCGGGTGTGGCGATGCACGCGCGTCAGCGGCAGACCACTGCTGCCCGCCGGGCGCTGCAGCAGCAGACTCGGGTCCCGACATGTGGAATCGGGGACGTCTCCGCTGCACACGAAAGTATCGGTGACGTTGCCATAGGCATCGCGTAGTCGAATCGTCTTCAGTTCAGACGGACTGTCATTGGGGGCGATGGCGCTGGTTGTGGTGGACAAGCCGGCCACGCGCTCGACCGTAAGGGCGCCGGTGCGCGTGACACTGCTCATGTCGTACTCGAAGCGCGACTCGCGGTTCAGGCTGCTGGCCGGCTCAGCGTGCGCCCCCTGGCGCCAATGGGTGACCCTGCTCTTTTCCAGTCGGCCCAGACGCCAGTAGTTGAGGTCGCTGGTGGTCGTTGGCTGGGAGCTGGACAGCCAGGTATTGACCGTGCTGACGCGAGTGACGCAACGGGCTGACGGGCAGCGTGCCTCAGGAGTTTGCGCGGAGACGCGCGCGACGGCCTCGGTACGCAGAGCGGCAAGCCCGCTGTAGCTGGCGCCATTGGCCGTGCTGACCTCGCTGTTCGCCAAATCACCCCAGGCAGTCTGGTAATTGAACAGGTTGACAGTCTCGGACAGGCTCGCAATCCCTGTGGCTTCCGGGTTGCCCTTGGCTTCGAACGAGGCCTGGATGTACGGGAACACGCTGCGCTCGCCCGCGATGCCGGTAACGGTCACTGCATGGGCCAAACGGTTGCGGGCGTAGCTCAGCAGGGTGCCGGCAGGCTCATCGAAGAACGTGTTCGAATTGCCGGGGAATCCGCTGGCATTGAAGCAATGACCGGACGTCTGCTCAGGCCCGGACAGCAGACAGTTGCGTAGTCCGCTGGGAACAGCACCGCTCACGCGGTACTGCCGGGACTCGCGCGGCATGCCGATGTAGGGGAAGCCGTAGCGCACGACGCCGGTTTCCGGATCGTTCGCTGCCAGCCCGTACTCGGTGATCGAGACGATGTGGTTCAGCGCGCCGCCCGCACCGGGATCAAAGTTCGCATCGATGGTGCGGACCTCGCGGAAGCCCAGCATGCCGCGGCCACCGGCCTGCATGCGTGCGCCGCGGTACTGGTACAGAAGCTCGCTCCTGCGAGCGGAATTGCCCAGGCTCGGCGCGTCACTTGCGACGCGGGAAACCACGTACATGCCGCCCAGCAGATCCTGCACCGGCGAGCCATTGCCGATGGAAGCCGACTGCGCGCGCGAGCCCGGCTCGCGCAGGTAGACCGCGCCATTGGTCAACGGCTGATAGGTGATCTCGGTGACCGCACCGTAGCCGTTGGTGATGGTGTTGACGTGGGCCAGCGGCCTGAAGCGACCGGCGCCACCAAGGCCGTTCTGGCTGGTGCGCAGTAAGCGGGCACGGTCACCGCCATCCGGCCCCATTGGCACATCGAGATAGTCGGTACGGCCATCGCCATCGAGGTCCGCGAAGAAGAAGGCACCGTGCCTTGGATCGAGGGTGAGGATCAAGCCGGAAACACCCACGCGTTCGAGAAGCGATGGGGTGACAGCCGAGGTCGACACGCCGCCATCGGCGAGTCCGCGGCGCATCTGCCAGGACGACTGCCGGCCAGAGCCGCTGGGATAGACCAGATCGGCGCGTCCGTCGGCATCGAAGTCGAGGACACGGAGATAGTCGCGGCCGTGGATACCCGTCAGGGACTGCACAGGGATGAATCCGTCACCGGTGTTCAGCTCAATGTCGAGCTGTCCGGAGGTCTGCGAAGACCAGACAAGATCCATGAGGCCATCACCATTGAGGTCGGCAGGAGACGGGTTGAGCTGATCGCGCACCCCGGTGCCAGTCGGCTGCCACTCGTGATACGGCGCCAGCTGCACCTGTCGATTGACCGGGTCAATGCGCTGGACCACGGCAGCCAGGTGGTAGTTGCGAACGGTTGTTCGGGTCTGAACGCCGCGCCGCACAGTCAGCGCGTTCTGGACGAGAGCATCGAGCTGCTTTCCGGACGACGGGATCCAGAAGCTGGACGCCTGCTCACCCGCTTCGACGGGGCGCGGCAGCGAACAGTCGGGGCACAGCTCCTCGTAGATCTTGTCGACCATGAGCAGAAGATCGCCGCGACCATCGCCGTTCAGATCCATCGGGTTGGGCGCTCGCCCCCAACGGCTGGACGGATCCTCGAAGCGAACACGGCACTCCCGAAGGGTGGGCTGGCCGAGCACCGGGCCGGGGCCCTGACCGGCAGTTGCACATTCCGCAAGCTCGCCGTCGAAGTCCAGCCGTACGCTGTACGCGCGTGAGAACGCGTATCCGCTGGCGGAGCGCTCCATCAGCTTGATACGGATGACGTTGCCCTCGGGCGAGCTGACTTGGCTGCTCGGCGAGCCATACACGGCATCGAGCAAGCCATCGCCATTGACGTCAGCCAGCTGCACCAGCAGGTTGTTGCCAAGGTTCACGGGCAGGCAGTTGGCGGCATCCGGGTCGTTTTGCGGGCAGGTGCTCAGCAGCCCGGCCGACTGGTTGAAGACCTGCGCCGTCGTGCTACGGCCGTTGGAGGGATAGATCTGCCAGCTGTGCACCTGCCCCGCTGCCGGCGGCCTGTCTGCAAGCCAGAGGTCGTCGCGCCCATCGCCGTTGTAGTCCTGCAGAAACCAGGCGCCCGGCAGATCAGAGTAGGAGCGGAGACTGCAGGCATGCCGCTGGGTGCCGACCTCGAGATCGAAGTGCTGCTGTCCATCGATCGTCTTGGGCGTACCAAAGCCCGTCCAGATGCGCTGAGTCCCCCAGGGCAAGCCGGCAGGGCAGTGTCCCGGTGTGGCGGTCCGATTGTCGAACCACACCAGATCCATCAGACCATCGCCGTCGATGTCACCGAGCTGGTGACCCTTCACATCTTCACGGGTGTAGTTGACGAGGTTCGGGTTGAAGAACTGATCCATCGATAGCGAGCCGGGGTTCCAGCCGAAGCGGGTCGGCTGATAGCACACGGCGTCGGTTGCCGCGCTGCTGCACTCGCGCAGTTCGCTGAGAACGCCCTCGCCAGAGATCGGAAGAGTTGCGCCGTAGGTAAGCCGATACTGGCGGATCACCTGACCCGAGGACAGGCTCGCAAGCGAATCGACAGACACGAGGCGCTTCGTGCTGCGCACCCGCATGCCCGCCTGCCAGCCGGCACGCTCCTGGGTCACAGGCAGGTTCTCGTAGTTGAAGCGGAGCGCCGCGAACGCCGGCTGCGCTGCCCCAGCTTGACCGTTCAACTGCACCTTGCCGGTGTACTCCACCCGGCTGAGCACCTGCTCGCCCTGGGCTTGGTCAGTTGCGTACTGGTAATCGATAAAGTTGCCGAACGAATCCATCCGACGCGTCAGCGCGAAGGCAAGCACTGGCGCGTTGGCGGCCGGCGCCACCGCGCTGCCGTCATTGCGCCGCAGCGCTGCGTCAGTCCTGGGCACCGGAGCGAAGTTCGAGGGCATGAACGGCAGCCCCTGACCGCTGATGCTGTCGCCGTACCAGGACGTGGTGCCGTCTTTGGCTTGGACGACAAAGTAGTTCGGGCCGTTGACGCCGTCGGTATTGAAGGCACGAATGCGCGCGAGGCTGTCAATCTCTGTGCGGAACTCCATGCTTGCTGCATTCGGGGCATAGCTGCCCGCGACCAGCATCAGGCGCTGGCCGTCCAAGCAGTAGCGGTCACTCTCGCCGAAGCTCAGCGGCGGGCTGCCGGAGGCGCTGGCTTCTGCATCTCCCGCCTCCGCCGTCTGCCGGCAGCGGCTGATGGAGGACGCGCCCGCGATCGACCAGCCGCGCCCCATCACCCCCATGCCGCCCTGCGAGCTGTAGGCCAACGCCATCTCGGGCGCCACGCCTGCACGCCCCGGCACGACCGCCAAGGGAATCGAGTACGTCGCCGAGCCGGTTTCGTCCACGCGGAACGTGCCGGCGGTGGCGCCGACGCCGTCAGAGGCGAAGGCGACGGTGGCCGGGACTTCTGTGGGCGCTTCGTGCGCCAAGCCAGGGACGGACTGAACGGTCAGGTCGACCCTCGCGGACTCGCCGACGGCCGAAGGCGTGGCCGAGTCAATCGCGCGCGCTCGGACCTGATAGCTACCGGCTGTGGCTGGAGCCGTCCAGCTTGCCCTCCATTCGCCCGAAGCGCCCGGAATGCTGGCCGCCACGATGGGCCCACCAATGTCCGAGCCGTTCCGGCTGACCTGGAACTCAACCCGCGCAGTGTTTCCGTCGGGGTCGACGGCTCTGGCTCGCAGCGCAACCGTCGCGCCAGTCGGCTGAGGGCCTGACACCGGCTCCAACAAAGTTACCTGTGGGGACAGATTCGGAGGCGCCGTGCTGACGCGGATGTTTACCGGCGCTGACGGCAGGCTACGCGGCACACCGTTGATCGTCGAGAAAATCCTCGCAGAGAGACGATAGTCGCCCACAGCCGGGGGAGTCCAGGCCAATTCGAAAGGCGGGCTTGTGTCGCCGCCCAGGAGAACCTCGCCCCAATTCGTCTGTGCACTGCTATAGAAGAACTGGACAAAGGTATTCGATCCTGCCGCTTGAGTCTGAGTCTGAATTCGAATGGGCTGTGCCAACGGGAAGGGGAAGGCGGCGCCTTCCAGGGGCTGTGTTATAGCGACGGCCATGGAATCGTTTGCCGAGGCTTCCGGGAGCAGCGCCACCCAGTCGAGGCTGAAGTACTCCGGGAAGAAATCCGCATGCGGCACATAGAGCGTCATGCGACCAGCGTAATCCGACTGGAAGTTGTAGGGCAGTTCGACTGACTCCAGTTTGTAGCCGTTCTCCGCTGCGCACGCAGGCAACGAAACGCTCTCCAGTCCCGCTGCACCACGCAAAGAGAGGGACTCGACATCGACCACAGGAGTCAACTGCAGAGAGAAGTTAATCGGACCTTCACCGCCGAGACCTTCGAATCCGACACCTAGCGCGTGCGAGAAGGGGCGCCCCTGCAAAGCTTCAGTCAAACCAGCGCCTGCGGCAGAACCACTGAACTCCTCCTTGTAGCAGGCGAAGAAACGGTAGACGCCACCCTGATTGAAACGAACCCTCCATCTTTGCCACTCGGCTGGCTTGCGCCCAGCGATAACGCAACTATCCGAAATCTGCTGGTTGCTCCAGCCACAGTGGATGGTATCGACATCGTCATTCCTGGGGTTGCCATGAAATCCGCCTATTGCTGCAGGAATGATATAGGGGTCGGTGTCAAAGTAAGAAATACCGGCACCACGGAGATCGTAGCGCTCAGCCTGAATCACGCCTGGAATGGAATGACCCGTGCCCGCCGGAGAACAGTTGGGAGTTCCCGCAGGACAAGACTCGATCTGCTGCCAGTCATAAGGCGCGTGTATCGCAACGGGCGCACTGCTGGTCTGGACTTCTGCACCACTGGTGTCATAGGCGACAGCGAACACCGTCTGCATGCGCTCACTCTGAAGCGCAGGACTCAGCGGCAGTTCGGCGCGTGCGACGAAGTTCGTGCTTCCGGAAGTGGTCGGACGCACGGTCGCCAGCAAGTTCGAAGCGACACGGGTGTTGCGATAGAACTCGACGCGGTCAAAGTTGCCTTCGCTGTCCTGGAATCGGGCCTCCAGACTCATCAACTGGTTGCTGGAGAAGATGTTGTCGCTGTAGCGAAGGGAGTTTGGTACACCGTCTGCGGTGACCGTCTGCGGTTGTGGGCTGGGTCGAACCAAGGTGGCCGAGCGCGGCGCTGTGTTGGTTCGAACCTGAAGGGTTCGCGGCGCCGAGTCGACTACCGCACCGTCGTTGTCACGCACGCGCGCGATCACCTGATAGTCGCCGACCGGGACTCCAGCCCAATTAAAGGTGAAAGCGTTGCCACCCGCCGCGACGCCGCTTCCAATCAGTGTGGCGCCGCCGGCGCCGTGCCGGAATTCAACGGACGTGATCGACCCGTTATCGGTCGCGGTGGCGCGAAGCTCGATCGCTCCGGGCGCAGTGATCAATTGGTTCTGCGTCGGCGACGTCAGAGCAACGACTGGCGGGGGATTCGTCGATACGGTGATGTCGCGCGTAGCCTCCCGCCAACCGTCCTGATTGTCAAAGGCCCACGCCCGCATTCGATAGCTGGCCGCGGTCAACCCGTTGGCAGGGTGTGTGTAAGGCGGGAGGCTATCGCTGCTTCGGGTCGCTTGCCCGCTGACAGTATTGATGAGCTCGAAATCCACGCGCTTGATCGACCCATCCGAGTCCGCGGCAGACACCTCAAAGACTACATTGGCCGGCGCAGTGAAACTGGACGCAACCGGCTGCACGAATGTAATCGTTGGCCTCGCATTCACCGAAAAATGAACGGAAGTTTGGGTTTCGTTGCCCTCGTTGTCGAGCGCTCGCGCGGTCGCCACGTAGTTTCCCGGAGCAGTCCAGGGCAAATTGGCGCCGTAAGGGGCGCTGCTGTCCACTTGCGTGAAGATCTGCGCCTGGGTGCTGCGGTTGCGGACTTGAAACGTGACGCTCACGACCGAACCGTCGCTATCCGTCGCAGTCGCCGACAGCTGGACCAGGTTGCCCTCAACGATTGCGAGATCGGGTGTTGGCCACGTGAAGGCCACGCTCGGCGCGGTGGACACCACCGGAACGGACAGCTTCGCTTGAAGGCCCAACGACTTGCCGCGCATTTGCTGGTCACCGGCCGTCACGATCAACTCGCAGGTGCCTGCACCAGAGGGCGTGATCTGGACCAGCCTTTCTGAAGTGGTCAGGCTGACCCCAGGGCAAGTGACCGAAAGATTGGTTGGATCCTCGTTGCCCAAGCCAAGCGCGAATAAATCGCAGGCAAAGACTTCGACGTTTGCCGCCTCACCAGCGCGAAAGGTATCGCCCTCGACCGGGGTGATGAAGCCGACCCTGGGCGTCGGAATGCAGTCGAACCCGACAGGACAGCCGCAGGGACCCGGATCGGCGACCAGCTCCTTGCTTTCAGCAGGTTCCTGCCTTGCTTCCGACCCGGCACTGCCAGAGTCAGGCGATGAGAAAGCCTCACCCCACATCGCGAAGGCTGTTCCGGCCACTAAGGCCGCGAGTACGAAGGTAAGCCGCATCCAGATCTTCATGTCGTTCCCAGGGATTAGCTGACGAGTCCCGGCCGCAGCACGACCCGAAAGCTCCCGCGATGGGAGGCTTTGTGGTCGCGAAAAGGGCCGGACCTACGCCTACTCGGAAAACGGCAACGAAATCGATCAGCGCCCTCGAAGCAGCGACAGCGCTGCCCACACGAGAGCTTTCAGCCCAGCCTGGGCAGGCCTCGAATGCAGGGGCCAAGCTGTCTAAAGGCGTCGGACTGCCGGCCTGGGCTCGTATCCATGGCCCGGCGGTGCCGCGTGCCATGGAGGGCGAGCGCGCGGGTTGCGCGCGTCTTGGTGGGTTCCGCGCAACGCAGCGCAGGATGGCAAGGGCTTGCGGCGGCCACGCACCTCTGCGCCGCGACCGGAGTCGCAGCCGCTGATCAAGGGAAGATGGTCTGGATCAGCCTTGTCAGGTCACGGCGGCAGCGTACCCCTGAACTCCCGGTCCAGCAGCTCCGCCGCCCACGCTTCGCGCCCGTCGGTGAGCGCATGCACGACCACTCGCAGCCCTTCCTGCTGCCAGGCGCCCGTCGATCGGAGGTAGCCGAGGGACGGGGCGCGGTAGATCAGCAGATCACCGTTGACCAGGAACGGCGCGTAGGCGAAGGGCAGATCGAGCGTGACATCCAGCAGGCCCTCGCGCCGACTTGCCAGCTGCCAGCGCCAGGCGGTGCCAAAGGTGGCATCCGGACGAGCCTCCGCCGCCATGGCGTGGGTGTCGTCGGCGGAGCGGAACTGGCGCGCGCCAAGGTCCGCCAGCTGCTCGTCCGCCGCTAGATCGGGCGTTCGCAACGATGCCATCGAGGCCGCTTCCGGCACCGACTGCACCGCTGGATTCGCGGCGCTGATGTCCACGTCGAGCACGCCTTGGAGCTCAAGCCCTTCGCTGGCGACGGCACCGCCGTCAGTCGTGAGCAGCGCTCCGCGAAAGGGATAGGCGATGTAGCTCCAGTGCAGTCTGACGCGCTCGCCACGTGCTTCGGCGCGCACATCGAAGCGCCGCAAAGGCTCCGCACTGACGGCCGCACTGACGCCTTCCGGCAGATTGAAGTCGATGCGCTTCTGCACGGCCCCTGAAAGGGCGTCGATGACCAGCAGGCGACCTTCGCCGCGCTTGCCGGCTTGGCCCAAGGCGAGCCAGCGCTTGTCCACCGGCGCGAGCAGAAGCGCCGGCTCTGGGGACGTCCACAGAACTCGACCGTCCTTCAGATCGCGCGCCTCAGGAAAGCCTTGCGGGTTGGAGAGATAAACGCGCTGATCCTCGGACTGCACCCACAGGCCTTCGCCCAGTTCGACGCTGGCGGACTGTGCGCGGGCCAACGCGGGGACGCCGCAGGCCATGACGAACCCAAACCCGAGGCTCGATGCGATGCGGCAGACGATGGATGAGGCGCTCATTCGAAGCTGTCCTTGAAGATCTCGTTAGGCTGCGGAAGATCGAGCACCCACGCGCCACGACCCAAGGTGCCCGCGACCAGCACGCGGTCGGTGTGGTCGAACTCCAGTTCGTAGATCACCACGTTGGGCAGGCCGGCGCCGAGCTGTGACCAGGTGGTAAAGCCGCTGCTCGCATAGGCCACGTAGACGCCGCGGTTGGCGCCGACCACCAGGGCGGGGTCGATCCCCGGAATGAACTCCATGGTGCGCAGCCGTCCCGGCGCCAGTCCGCTCACCAGATTGCCTGTGATCAGGCTGAAGTTGCTTCCGCCATCGGTCGAAAAGTGCGCGGTGGTCTGCGTGATCGCGAACAGCCTGCTTGGGGTATTCGGGTCGACGCTGACGTCAACCACGGTTGCGGGCAGCGCGGCGACTTGATTCAGCGTTGCGCCGTCCTCGGCGCGCAGGTGAAGACCGGTGCCCGCGCCCAAGAAAAGAAAGCCCGGATTGCCTGAAACGCCGTAGACGACGGGATCGCCGTTGAACGGATTGATGCGCACGGTGGAGATCCGATTGATGCTGTCGGCGCGATCCAAAGACTCGTAGACGCCGTTGGCCGCACCGATCACCAGGCGGGTACCGTTGGCGAGGTTGACAGCCAAGGGCGTGTAGAACTGTGCGACCACGGCTGGGCTGCCGTTGAGCAGGGCGCGGGCCGGCGAAGTGCTGGCGGTCTGCACGTTGCTGGCGTTGAACGTGCGGCGCCGGAACGAGCCCAGGTTCTGGAAACTGGTGTAGCGGATGGAGCTGGTCGTCGACGAGCGGTCGTCGACCGCCACGTCTCCACCGTCGCCGGTGGAAAGGCTGTCGAAGATCGGCGAGCCGGGCGTGCGCAGCTGGGTGGTACCCGTATCCTGCGCGCCGCCAATGACGCGGTCGGAGAGCGAATCCCAAGCGATGCCGTGGTACTCGGTCGTCTGGAGATCGCCGTTCAATGAGAGCCAGGTACCCGCCGTCGAGGCCGCCTGGGTTCGCTTGTAGATGCCGCCATCATCGACCTGGACCAGATCGCCGGCAGCATCGAAAGCCATGTCGCGTGAGTCGGCGTGAGGCGAGGAATTGTTGGGTGTACCGCTGTGCGTAAGCGGTGTCCAGCGCGATCCTGCAGCCTGGCTGGCATCGCCGCGAAACAGGCGCCCGCTGTAGTCGTTGGCTCCAATCGAGTTCGGGAAGAAGCTGGTACTGCCGGACACACCCTCACCGAAGTAGGGCTGGCGGTCACCACCGATATAGACCAGCTGCGGGTTGCCCGGGTCGGCCGCAATGGACAGATGGATGCCGCCTTGGCCGCCCGGATGTGCGCCGAAGGCGACGCCGTTCTGCTCGGTGGTCACCGGCACACCCAGATCCGTCCAGGGCGCGAGACCATCCGCCGAGCGGAACACCGCGGAAAGGCGGCCGGTGTCGTCGACCACGGCGACAAAGACCTGTCCAGCCGGGCCGACCGCGAGTTCGGTGCGGCGCGTGCCGACCGTACCGACGTTCATGCGCGCCTCGACGCCAGCATCGGATACGCGCGTCCAGGTCACGCCGAGGTCGGCGCTGCGGAAGATGCCGCGCGCACTGCCGCCCGTGACGGCCGCATACAGCACATCGGGGCTGGCCCGATGCCCAGCGAGATCCAGGGTGGCTCCCGCGGGCAAGCCCGAACCTGCCGCACCCGAAAGCAGGGTGAACGCGCCTCCGGTGTTGGTCGAGCGATGAATGCCGTTGTCGGTAGCGGCCACGATCACGTCACCGCGCGGAGCCACACCGTGGATCTCGCGGTTGGCGAGTGCACTCAGGACGCTCCAGGAGGTGCCTTCGTCGGTGCTGCGCAGCAGTCCGATCAAGGCGCCGCCGTCGCGGCCCAGGCTGGACGTTCGCGAGACGCCGGCGACCACGGTACGCGACTGGGCGTCGGTCGGGTCCAACTCAATCGAGCCGATCGAAAGCGAGCCCAGGGAATCGGTCAGGCGGGTCCAGTTCGGCGCCGCCGCCGTGGCATTGGCCGTCCGCCAGACGCCGCCGTTGACCGAGCCGACGTAGACGATGCCAGCGCTGCTGGGATGGGTAGCGACCGCATTGACCGCCCCCACCACCTCGCGATTGATGATGTTCTCGACCTGGCCGTTGTGGGACGGGCCAGGGCCAATGGCGCGCCACTGGGGCGCTTGACCGGCGTGTGCGCTGAGCACAACAAGAATGAGCGGCAAGGCTGCCGCTCGCGATACACCCCTGAGACCCATTTGACCCACCCTGTGCCACCCCACCGACCGGGAGCCCGGATCGTGGTGCGCCCCATGGCTCATGTCAATGCATGACTTACGAGCTATCGACCGCCTGCCGAATGATCGGAAAGGCCGCCAACAGCGGAGGGCGTCATGACGCACAGAAACTGCCAGCCCGATAGGATCTCAGGCCAAAAAAGTGGGCGGCCGGACAAGCCTGCACCGCCCACGTTTCACCTAGAACTCTTGGCTTCAGTTGGACTCAAAACCGTTCGAGAACATCAACACTCCAGGCGGGCCCGTGTCGTTCCAACCAATGTCGCGGAACAAGGCCAATGCGAGGTCTACTTCCTCAAAGATGTCGCGATTGAGCGAAGGCTCCATGAGCAGGTTGGGCGAAGCATCGACCGTGAAATGGGACACCGACGAGCCCGGTGCCAACACAGCGGGGGCATGCATTCGCACAAAGCCCCGGTTGGTTCCCGCCAGCTCGCTATTGAAGCCGAGTGTGACGGTCACGGGTGCGGTGCCAAGTTGACTGCGGATCGACTGACCAGCTGCTTGGAGGATCCCGTAGGACGGAATCGTGATGGTGGGGTCTGCCCCCCCCATGCCCGGCAGTCCAGTGGCGGCGTTGTTGGCCACAACGACGGCAATCGCACCCGCTGCTTGGGCGTTCGCAACCTTTATCGAGAAATTGCAGGTGCCGCGATCGACCAATGCGATCTTTCCCGAGATTTCCGTCGGGTTCGTGAGCGGATCGCACGCGAGCGCTGGCAGAGCAGCCGCCACCTCCCCGGAAACGCCAGGGGCAGTGACGGGAGGGCCGAAAAGGGCAGGGTTAGCAGGGGAGTTGCCTGCGATTGCTGCGGGCGCCGAAATGATGAGGGTAGGAGAGAATCCGAGGAAGCGCTCTTTGTCCGCAGTCACGTTGGGGCCGATCCAAACCAGGTTGGGATCGCTGATGGCCGATGCCGCTCGGTCAGCGTCGGACGCCATGGCGCGCCAGGTGGTTCTTGTCCGCGCGTCCGCAAGGAAGTTGGTCCAGGCGTCCGGCACGCCCTGAAAAAACGCTCCTGTGGCGTTGTTCGTAAACGTCTGGAAACCAAGCCCGTGCGCTAGCTCGTGGAAGACCACCGGAAGGAGCGGCGTTCGGTCAGCGGGAACGGGGTCAAGGGCAGGATCCAAGCCGTAATACCAACCGGCTACTCCCGAGAGGCAGCCGGCGTCGATGCTGGTGTTGAACTGCGTGTTGATGTCCTCGGTCGTCGGCGCCAGATCGACGCCAGCCAGCGAGTTCGCCAAAGCGATCGAGTAGTGAACGTTTGCTTGGGGAGCATTGGGAAAATCGCGTACGACGCTGAGCGCACCTGCGGACCCCAGCGTGGCCGAGGTAGCGCTACACGTCAGCGGATTGAAGGCAGCGCGCACGAGAATCTCGACGTCGCTGGTGAGCAGCGCACCCCATTGCTCTGCTGCCTTCTGGAAGACTGCAAGTCGCTGGCCGCCCAGGGTCGTGGCGGGGTTCGAGTTGAGTGGGGCGACGGGCGTAGGGTCATTGAGGCCCTCGTCGGGCCCGTCAATGTTGACGATAGTGATGGTGGCGCCCTGCACGGAAGCAACGGCCACCGCCGACACTAGCAAGCTCTGAAAAAGAACGCGAAGCGAGGAAGAAAGGCGCACGGACTATCGCTCCTCGGCCTGTGTTTGCGGAAGCACATGGGTGTGGCCTGGCAGGCCCGCGTGATCGGCGAGGGTGCACCGAGCAATCCGCCGACCGTCCGGCCCAACATCCACCTGGCTGGCCACCTCGAAACGCCCGTTGAGATGAGTGACCACGGTGCCGTCGGGATGACGGATTTCCTCCACGGGAGAAAGCCCTTTCTCCAGTCCGGAGATCTCGTCTTCGACCATCTGCTCCGGTGTCACCGGCACAGACGAAAGCTTACCCGTCTCCGGATCCACATAGACACGCATGCCTACCTCGCTAGGAGATTGCTCCTGCGTCTTGGCATCACTGCCGTCTGCCGGGAGCGCTGAGGTACATGCAGCGATCACAAGACCGATCGCAGCCACGGTTGGGTTACACAGTTTCATTAGCTTCCCCTAGGAATTCTTCGAGAACACCGCGGTCGGCGAGGCCCATCCCGCCGCCGCGGTCGGAGTGTTTCTCACAGATCGTGCAGGGAACGCAACGACATCTGCAGAGCGCAGGAGGGGCCGACCGATGAATCTGCTGATGGCCGGCCCCTCGTCTCACCTCAGAACCTCAAGCTCCAGCTGTTCAAGCTGCCGGTGTCTGCGTTCGCGTTGTCGTTCACGCGCAGCCTCCACGTGCCGTTGGCGACTTCGGAGGAGGCGTTCACGGTGTAGGTCTGGACGATGTTGTCAGCGCTGCCGCCGGTGCGATTGTGCAGCACATAGACCGAGCCATCGGGCGCGAGCAGGTCCACCTTCAGATCGCCTTGATAGGTGTGCGAGATGTTGACTGCCACCTGCAGGGTCGACGGCGCGTTGCCGCTGCGGCCGCTGACCGTGATCGGGCTTTCGATGGTGCTGTTGTCGGCGATGGCGAACACCGTGGTGTTCTGGAAGAAGCTCGGCTGCGTGCCGCCGCCGCTGGTGAAGCTTCCGGTGAGGCTGACGCCGGAGAAGGCCGAAGAGCCGCGCACCAGGACGTGGTAGGTGCCTGCCTGCGCCGTCGCGATGTTGCAGGTTTCGGCGTTACCACCGAGCAGCGGACGGCAGTCATAGGTCGCCGTGGTCGGGGCGCTGCCGAAGCGGACGTAGAGATCGGCGTTACCCGTGCCGCCGCTCGTCACAAAGCGCAGATTGGTGGCGCCGGTGGGCACGCTCAAGGTGTAGCGCAACTCGGCGTTGGCCGCGCCGGCCAGACCCGTGACCGGTACGCCGTTGCTGAGCGCGACACTCGGTGGGGGTGGCGGCGTGCTGCCGCTGCGATAGCCACCAATCGCGGTCTGGCCGCTGCCGCTCGGGTCGAGCCAGTCGCGCAGTCGCGTAGCCGCGCTGCCACCGCCGTTCCACGAGACCGACAGCCGGCCGTAGTAGTCGGAAAGATCGTTGCCGCAGGCCGCCGAGCCGCCGTGCAGCTGGCCGACCAAGCGCTTGTTCTGGTCCCACAGACCCGAACCCGAGCTGCCGCCTTCGGTGGTGCCCTGGTCCCAGTCGATGACGCGCCAATGGGTGCTGCCGCTGCCGCCGCCGTAAGCGGTGATGGCCAGCGCCTGGTTCTCGACGGCGATGCGCTTCTCGTGGCCGGCCGGATGGTGGATGCCCACCGCCGAACCCGGCGTCGCGCCGCTGGCGTCCCAGCCGCTCCAGTAGGCGTCGGCGCCCGCGGCCACGTTGGCGTTAAGGCGCAGCAGGGCGAAGTCACTGGCCGCATTGGTCGCGATCAGGCTGGCGCCGGACTGCGTGTGGGTGGCGATGGTCTTCGACAGCGGCGTGCCCGAAGCGCTGGAACCCGGCGTGCGGCAGGTCGAGCTCTGGTAATTCCAGTACACGACAACCGTCGAGGCCACGGTGGCGGTGCTCAGGCAGTGATTGGCCGTCAGGAAGTACGGCACCGAGGTGCCGGCGGTGTTGGCCATCAGCGAGCCGGTACAGACGTAGGAGCTGCCGCCCTGGCTGAAGGTGTAGTGGCCGACCGAATCGATCTGGTCGTCCCAGCCGGTGCCGGCGGGACACGCGACATCCACGTTGCAACTGCCCGACTTCTGCGCCGGGTCGACCGACTCGAACAGGCCGCGGTAGCCGTGGGTCACCGAGGCCAGCTCGACGCGCGCGAGGTGGCGCCGCGCGCTTGGGACATGCAGTTCGATCGACACCTTCTCGCCGGCGATGTAGGGGGCCCAATAGCCCTCGCCGCTGCTCAGGCTCTCGGCGGTGATCTTGCGCAGGTTGTCCACGCCTTCACCCCGCAGAATCAGGGTCGCGCCCTCGGGCAGCACCAGCTGGCTGAAGTGGAAGTCCAGGGTGCGCGCACCGGGCGCCGCGATGTCCCAGCTGAAGCGGGCGACACCGTCCTTGCCCTCGGTCCAACCCGCCTTGGACAGGCTGCGACCATTGAAGCGGAATCCCTTCACCGGGATCTGGATGCCGTAGCGGTAGGCGCCGCCGACCGACTTGGAATCCTCCATCTGCAGCTTCGCGAGATCAGGCGCAGGCAGCAGATGCAGTTCACCTGCCGAAGCAGCAAAAGGCAGAACGCAGAACAGCGCGGCGCTCAAGCGCCGGATCGAGTGATGCATTGGAACTCCCCGTTCGAGTGTGGTGGCGCTCTGAGGCGCCCTTGAGTGATGTGCCGGGTGGATCCGGCACTCTGCGATGCAAGCGAGCAGGTCCCCCGACCCGCGACAGCGCGCTTGCAGGGGCCGACGCTAGCAGCGCAACTCGGCAGCGATGTTTGCGTTGTTTCACAAATCCGTCACCCCATACCGCTGTGCGGATCGCCTGCCGCTGCCAACGCGTCCGTGCGTGTTCAGGCTCTGACGAACACCTCGGCGGCGAGCGACGGGACGCCCTCGGGCAAGGCTGGAGAACTCGGCGGTGTCGCGCGCCGTCGCTGGTGCGCGGGAAGCTCCGACAGGTCTGAGCTTCCCTGATGCGAAGACGCCTGACGATCACGCTCACACTCGACCGCCGCACAGCTGACACGGCTGACACGGCTGACACGGCTGACACGGCGACACGCCAACAGCATTCACTTGGCGCACCAGCGGGCCGGAACGGCGCGAACGCGAAGCTGTTCAATGCTTGACAGTGATCAACAAGAAGTCGCCAGCGCGGCCGCAGACTTGCCGCCACAGAACAACCCCACCCAAGAGGACAGCCCCATGAAGAAGTTCGTCGCCCCGCTGTTGACCGCTGCCGCACTCACCGCCGCCGCTCTGCCGGCCCAGGCGGAGGATTGGTTCGTGCGCTTCGGCGCCGTGCAGGTTTCGCCGAAGTCCGACAACGGGACACTCGCCAACGGCGCGCTGAAGACCGATATCGACAGCAACACGCAGCTCGGCCTGATCCTGGGTCGCCACCTGACACCGAACCTTGCAGTCGAAGTGCTGGCCGCCACGCCGTTCTCGCACACCGCCAAGCTCAACGGCGCCAAGGCAGTCGACTTCAAGCACCTGCCGCCGACCGTCAGCCTGCAGTGGTACTTCAACCCGGAAGGCCGGGTGAATCCTTTCCTTGGCGCGGGCCTGAACTACACCTTCGTGTATGACGAAGAAACGGTGGCAGGCGGCCCGGTGGCAGGCGCCAAGGTCGGCCTCGACAACAGCTTCGGCATCGCCGCCCAGGCGGGTCTGCAGTTCAAGCTGGGCGACGCCTGGGATCTGGTGCTGGACGCACGCTGGATCGATATCGATTCCGACGTCAAGGTCAACGGCAGCAAGGTCGGCACGGCCATTGTCGACCCGCGCGTGTATGGCCTCACCCTCGGCTACCGCTTCTGAGCACCGCTGGCGTCAAGCCCTGCTGAGCCATCGGAACAGGTGGCAGGCGACCCACAACCGACCCGCGCGTTGCCTCCCTGGCGCGGGTCGGTTTTCTTTTCCGGGCATTCGGGATTCGGGCGTGTGGGCTCTACCCGCCCGGCAACTCAATCGCTCTGACGCACACGCTTCGCGCGCGGGTGCGCCGCGTCATACACGCGTGCGAGATGCTGGAAGTCGAGGTGCGTGTAAATCTGGGTGGTGGCGATGTCGGCGTGGCCCAGCAGCTCCTGCACGCCGCGCAGGTCGGCCGAGGACTCCAGCAGGTGACTCGCGCAAGAGTGCCGCAGCATGTGCGGATGCACGCGCTTCCACAGACCCTGCCGCTGGGCCGCCTGTCTGATCCGCTGCTGCACAGTGCGCGGAGCGATCGCCGCACCTCCGCGACCGGTGAACACCGGCGACTCGGGTGACGCGCCCTCGCCCGCCAGCGTCTTCAAGGCGTCCACCGCATGCCGTCCGACCGGCACCAGACGCGTCTTGCGGCCCTTGCCGAGCACGCGCGCGCTGCCTTCCTGCAGATCGAGATCGATCCAGCGCAGGCCGCACAGCTCGGAGAGGCGCAGGCCGGAGGAATAGAACAGCTCCAGCATGGCGCGATCGCGCAGGCTGAGCGGGTCATCGCCCTGCAGCTCGACCAGGGCCTGCGCCTCGTCCGCATCGAGCACCTGCGGCAGGCGACGCGGCGCCTTGGGGCCACGCACGCCGGCGCTGGGGTCGCGCTCGATGCGGCCGTGCTTCAGCAGAAAGCGGAACAGGCCGCGGCAAGCCGACAAGCGACGCTGCAGGCTCTTCGGCGACAGCCCGGCGCGATGCGCGGCGGCCAGATACAGGCGCAGGGCTTCAGCATCCAGCGCGCCGAAGTCTTCCACGCCGCGCTGCGCACACCAGGCCAGCAGGGTGTCGGCATCGGCGCGGTAGGCGTCGAGCGTATGCGGCGAGGCGCCGCGCTCCACGCGCAGCGCGCCCAGCCAGTCATCGACCGCGCGCTGCAGCGCCGGCGCCGGCGCGCGCGAGGTCTCGCGGGCCGCAGCCGGCGCGCGCGCCATCAAACCGGATGCCTCGACAGCGCGGCAGCGAGCGCCTCGCCCATCATGCGCAGGAACAAGGTGCCCATACCCGGATAGAAGCGGTTCGGCTCGCGCGAGCCAATCGCCAGCAGGCCGCGACCGGGCAGCGGGATCAGCGCGCAGCTCTGCACCTGCGTGGCCTGGGCGCCGAACAGGAAGTCCATTTTCTGCGGGGCGAGCCGGCCGCACAGTGGCTCGTGGCCGCGCAGGAACTCGGCGAACTGGCCCAGATCGCCCGACTGCGGCGGGCGCTCGATCAGCCACTCGGCAGCCGGCAGCTCGAAGCTCTGGCCAATCAGCACCACCCGCACCAGCTCGCTGTGGAAGTCCTCGATCAGGCTGGCCACCATCGCCTGCAGCGCCGCCAGGGGCGAGCCGGCGCGCAGCAGGGCCAAAGTGAGCTGATGCGTGCGCAGAGTCAGGCGCTCGTTCTCCTGCGCGGTGGAGTACAGCTCCTGCAGGCGACGCGAAAGCTCGCGATTCTTGTCGCGCAGCACATCGAGCTGATACGCGGTCAGCGAGGCTGCTCCGCCCGACTCGCGCGGCACCGCCAGGCTGGCCGCGAGCTCCGGATGCAGCTGCAGGAACTCCGGATGCGCGCGCAGGTAGGCGGCCACCGCCTCCGGGGCCAGGGTCGTCTCGCTCATTCGCAGAACACTCCTTCAAACACGAACACGGCCGGCCCGCGCATGCGCACCGCATGACCCGGGCCGTCCCATTGAATTTGCAGTCGCCCACCGGGCAGATCGACGGTCACGCCGCGTGCAGCGTCCACGCGGTCACGCGAATGCAGCACCGCCACCGCCGCACAGGCGCCGCTGCCGCAGGCCTGGGTTTCGCCGACGCCGCGCTCGAACACGCGCAGGCGGATGCGGCCTGCGTCGAGCACGTGGGCAAAGCCCACGTTGACGCTGTCAGGAAAGCGGCGATCGGCCTGCAGGGCCGCACCCACCTGGGCGACTGGCGCGCTGAGCACGTCGGGCACTTCGATCAGCGCATGCGGATTGCCCATCGACACGCCACGGTACTTGTAGACCTCGCCGCCGAACTCGAGCACGCCATCGGGCGCGCCGACGCCTCGGGCCGGCAGTGCACCGGCACGGAAGTCGGGCACGCCGAGGCTGACCTCGACGTCATCGGCCGCATGCATCCGCACCTCGACCGGACCGCTGGGGCTGTCCATGCGGAAGCCCGATGCGTCGACCATGCCGGCGCGCATCGCCCACGCCGCCACGCAGCGGGCGCCGTTGCCGCATTGGCCGGCCGCGCTGCCGTCGGTGTTCCAGATACCGTAGTACAGCGCCGAGCCTTCGCTGCGCGCGGGCTCAACGGTAAGCAGCTGATCGAAGCCGACGCCGGTGCGGCGCTCGGCGATCCAGCGCATGGCGTCCGGCGAGAGCTCAGGCAGACCCGCGCGAGCATCCAGCACGACGAAGTCATTGCCGGCGCCGTGCATCTTGGTGAAGCGCAGACCGCGCAGGGCGGCGTGCGGGTTCATTGCCCGGACCCGTCCTTGCCGGACTGCGCCTCGGCGGGCGTGGCGGGCTCGGCCGGCACCGGCATCGGCATCGGCGGCGGCGCATCTTCAGGCAGCACCAGCGGGCCGCGATTGCCGCAGGCGGTGAGAAAAAGAGAGGCGCACAGGGCGCAGGTCAGGGCGAGCAAGAGAGGTCGGTTCATAGCGCCGAAGTATAGGCGCGGCACCGGCCGCACGGGTTCAGGCCTCATCGCGACTCAAGTGTGCGATGCCGGCGGCCTGGGCTTCCCAGTCCTCGCGTCCGTTGAAGGGCGTGGTGTGGATCGAGGCGATGGTCGCCGGGTCAAGGCAGCGCAGGTTGACGTCGAAGCCGTCGGGGTTCGAGCGCGGCACGTACCAGCTCTTGATGCCGCAGGTGCTGCAGAAGAAGTGCCGCGCGGTGCCCGTGCCGAAACGGTACTCGGTCATCGCAGCGGTGTCGGTCAGCAGACGAAAGCGGCTTGCCGGCACGATCAGGTGCAGGAAGCCCGTCATCGCGCACAGCGAGCAGTTGCAGTCGACCGCTTCGATGTCGGCCGGCGCGTCGACCTCGAAGCGCACGGCGCCGCAGTGGCAGCCGCCGGAGTGGGTGACCAGTGCCTCGTTCATGTCGCGCGTCCCTGTGAAGTCCGCCTCGACTGTACTGCTGCAGTGCAGCTTGCCCCAAGGGCCAATGGTCGCGATTCGCCGCACATGCGCTACTGCCGGCGGGACGAGCGTCCGCAGCGCGTGCGGGCACCAGGCGTCGGAGACGCCGCTGGGCACTGCCGCACGGAACGGCAGGCCAAGGGAGGGGCAACACGATGAAGCGCTTGATCAAGTGGGCGGCCTGCGCCGCCCTGCTGGCGGGTCCGGCTGCGCAGGCTCAGACGCTGACCGAAGTCACCGGCTTCGGCAGCAACCCGGGCAACCTGAGAATGTTCAAAGTGGTTCCCAGCGGGCTGGCGGCCAACCGGCCGCTGGTGGTGGCGCTGCACGGCTGCGCCCAGAGTGCGGCGGCCTACGACGCCGAAACCGGCTGGGTGGCGCTGGCCAGTCGCTGGCAGTTCGCCCTGCTGCTGCCGCAGCAGCAGAGCGGCAACAACAGCAACGCCTGCTTCAACTGGTTCGAAAGCGCCGACATCAGCCGCGGCAGCGGTGAGGCGCTGTCGATCCGGCAGATGGTGGCGCGTATGGCCAGCGATCACGGCCATGATCCCTCCAGGGTCTACGTGACCGGGCTGTCCGCGGGCGGCGCGATGACCTCGGTGATGCTGGCGACCTACCCCGAGGTGTTCGCCGGCGGCGCGATCATGGCCGGCCTGCCCTACCGCTGCGGGATCGGCACCAGCGCGGCGTTCTCGTGCATGAACCCGGGCACCGATCTGAGCCCGGCGCAGTGGGGCGATCGCGTGCGCGCGGCGAGCACGCACGGCGGGCCCTGGCCGATCGTCTCGATCTGGCACGGCGATGCCGACTTCGTGGTGCGGCCGATCAACCTGACCGAAGCCCTGGAGCAGTGGACGAACGTGCACGGCGTCGATCAGGTCGCTGACGTGCAGGACAGCCTGCTCGGCTATCCGCGTCGGCAGTACCGCGACGCCAGCGGCCGCACCGTGGTGGAAACCCTGAGCATCACAGGCATGGGCCACGGCACACCGGTCGATCCGGGCACCGGCGAAGCGCAGTGCGGTACAGCGGGGGCCTACATCCTCGACGCCAATATCTGCAGCAGCTACTGGATCAGCCGATTCTGGGGTCTCGATGGCGGCAGCAGCGGTGGCGGTGGCGACCCGCCGCCGCCTCCTCCGCCACCTGGCACCACCGTGCTCAGCCTGGGCAGCGTCGCGCTCGAAGACGGCTACACCAAGGCCAATGCCCAGGGCAGCGCGGCCGAAGTCGGAACCCTCGAATCGCTGTACGGCCTGGCGATCGGCCGCGGCTCGGATTCAAAGTTCAACCGCGCCCTGCTCAGCTTCGACACCTCGGCTCTGCCGGCCGGGGCAGAAATCGTGTCGGCGCGGCTCGTGCTCACCCACCGCGGCGGCTCGGGCGACCCGTGGGCAAGCCCTGCCGGCAACGCGCTGAAGGTGGACCTGCGCCAGGGCTGCTTCGGCGGCGACTGCGCGCTGATCGCCAGCGACCACGGCGCAGCCAGCAGCCTGGACGACGTCGCCGAGGTGCCGCGGTTCACAAGCGGCACGCAGGACAGCACGGCGTTCTCCATCGCCGCGCTGGCGGCCATCAACCGCAGCGGCCGCACCCAGCTGCGCCTGCGCTTCGCCGCAAACCAGACCGCGGCGCGCTACCTGTGGGTCGGCAGCGGCGCGCAGGCGACGCTGAGGATCGAGTACCGGCTGCCTTAGGGCAAGACTGAAGAACCCAGCGTTGTCGCGCCCATGGAGGGCGCGCCCGCGGATCGAGCTCACAAGTGCTTGGTCCAGCGCAAGCGAGTCCGGAGCTGCGGCGGACTCGCGACCACGGATCAAGCCGAGGAGGAACTTGATCCGTGTTGCCTGGGGAACAGGATTTCAAGCGCATCCGCTGGCCGCAGCGCGTCGGCGCCCGCGACCGGTGGCTACACAGCTCAGTCGAGCAGATGTCGCAGCTCGGGCAGGTACTTCTCGGCCGAGCCGGTGTTGACGAGCACTACCCGCTCGCCGCGCTGCAGAAGACCGCGGTCGAGCAGCTGCGGAATCGCAGCCGCACAGGCTGCGCCCTCGGGGCTGATCCACAGGCGATGACGGCGCCAGATGCGCTGCAGCTCGGCGGCAGTGTCGGCTTCGCTGACCGCAAGCGCCGCACCGTTCGACGCGCGAATGATCTCCAGCACGCGGAAGAGGCCGACGCCGCCCGGTACGTTCAGGCCGGTCGACAGCGTGTGGCCGGCCTCGACCGGCGTGGTGTCGAGCGCGCCCGACTCGAAGGCGCGCACCAGCGGTGGCGTGACTTCACTCTGCACGCAGTACATGCGCGGGCGCCGGCTGTCGATGACGCCCAGCGCTTCCAGCTCGGCCCAGGCCTTCCACATGCCGAGCACTCCGGTGCCGCCGCCGGTGGGATAGATCACCGCATCCGGCAGCTGCCAGCGGGTGTCTCCGTACAGCGGCTCGGCCAACTCCAGGCCCAGGCTCTTCTTGCCCTCGATGCGCCAGCCCGGCTCCTGGAAGGTCGCGACCAGAAAGAAACCCTGCGGAACGATCTCGGCCTTGAGAAATGCACCGGCCTCGCGGATCGTCGGCCCAACCAGGCTCAGATGCACGCGCCCCGGATGCTTCACCGCCGCCGCGGCCACGCTGCCGAGGATGGGCAGGGGCGTGTCGGGCGGCATCGCCACATGCACCTCGATGCCGGCTTCCAGCGCGTAGCGAACCAGTGAATCGCCGGCATTGCCCTGGGTCGGCACCGCGAGCCTGGTCAGACCCAGCCGCCGCGCCTGCGCCACCACCATGGCCATGCCGCGGTCCTTGAAGCTCTGGGTCGGGTTGGCGCCGTAGCCGGGCACTGCGCGGCCTTCTTCTTTCAGCTGCAGGTGGAGCCCGGCGGACGCTGCCGCTGGGTGCTCGAAGGGCAGCAAAGGCGTTGCACCTTCGCCGAGGCTGAGGATGTGCCGGGCATCGTGCGGGTCGTTGATGTCCAGCGCCATCAGCCCGCCAAAGCGCCACAGGTCGCGGCGCTGCGGTCGGTACCAGGCGAAGTCCGGCTGCTCGAAGGCCAGCCTTTCCAGATCGAACACCATCTCGACCGGCCGGCCGTCGACCGGGTCGAGGTTCATGGGAACATCGGCGGAGTATTCGCGACCGGAAGCGAGGCCGCGCAGGCAGCGGACGTAGGACATTCGAGAGTCGGGATTGGGGGTTGGGGGTTGGGGATTCGAAGCAGGTAGTGTGCAGGGTGCAGCGAACAGCGCAGCCGCGGCGCAATGAGGCTTGCGCATCCTTCGGGCCGAAACGTCGCAAGCGGTGCTGGCGACGTCCGCCAGCGCCCCTTCCTGGCCCTCTCTCTACAGGAGCCTGCTCGCAGGCGACCGCAGCCTGCACCCGCTTCACGGCCTACGCCTCGCTCCAACTCACACGGGTCGCGAGCAAGCTCGCTCCTACATACAGCCGATGGTGGCGCCGTCTACCCGCACGCCCTCCGGGCCCTTTCCTTGTAGGAGCCTGCTCGCAGGCGACCGCAGCCTGCACCCCGCCTCACGGCCTACGCCTCGCTCCAACCCACAGGGGTCGCGAGCAAACTCGCTCCTACACGCAGCCGACAAGGCCGGAAGACTCGGGGCCTCCATGCGGCGCCGCAAGCTCGGAGGCACAGGGCATACCGGGATCGCTTGTCTCGGATCTGGTATCTCTGCTGACCCACGAGCCCACGCACTCAAGGAACCCCTGCCCATGCGCCTGCTGCACACCCTCGCCCTCGCCCTGCTGCTTTCACCGGCGGCGCATGCGGCCTTCGATGTCGAAGCGCTGTCCTCTGCGGTCGATGCCAAGGTCGTCGACTGGCGGCGCGATATCCACCAGCATCCCGAGCTCGGCAACCGCGAGTTCCGCACCTCGGCCAAGGTCGCCGAGCACCTGCGCGCGCTGGGCATGGAGGTGCGCACCGGCGTTGCCCACACCGGCGTGGTCGGCCTGCTGCGCGGCGGCAGGCCGGGGCCGAAGATCGCCCTGCGCGCCGACATGGACGCGCTGCCGGTCACCGAGGCCACCGGCCTGCCCTTCGCCAGCACGGTCACCACCGAGTACAACGGCCAGACCACCGGCGTGATGCATGCCTGCGGGCACGATGCCCACGTCGCCATCCTGATGGGCGTGGCCGAAGCGCTGGCCAGCGTGCGCGAGGAGCTGCCGGGCGAGGTGCTGTTCCTGTTCCAGCCGGCCGAAGAAGGTCCGCCGCCGGGCGAGACCGGTGGCGCCAAGCAGATGCTGGCCGAGGGCGTGTTCGACGACTTCCAACCTGAAGCCGTGTTCGGCCTGCACGTGTGGGCGCAGCTGCCGGTCGGCACGATTGGCTTTCGCGGCGGGCCGATCATGGCCAGCGCCGACCGCTGGGTGCTGAAGGTGCGCGGCAAGCAGACTCACGCCTCGCGGCCTTGGGGCGGGGTCGATCCGATCACCATCGCCGCGCAGGCGCTGATCGCCAGCCAGAGCATCATCGCCCGCCAGATCGACATCACCAGCTCACCGGTGGTGCTCACCGCCGGCGCGGTGCGCGGCGGCATCCGCTTCAACATCATTCCCGAGACGGCCGAGATGGAGGGCACCCTGCGCACCTTCGACATGGACGTGCGCGCGGATGTCATCGCCCGCTTCGAGCGCACCGCCAAGGCCATCGCCGAAGCCGCCGGCGGCGAAGCCGAGCTCACCGTCGAGAACACTGCGCCGGTGACGGCGAATGAACTCGCGCTCACGCAGCGCGTGCGGCCGTGGCTGCGCGAGCTGATGGGCGCAGACAACGTCAAGGAGATGCCGCTGCAGACGGTGGCCGAAGACTTCTCCCAGTTTGCCAACCGCGCGCCGGGCTTTCTGTTCTTTGTCGGCAGCACGGGCCCGGACATTCACCCGGCCCGCGCCCCCAACAACCACTCGCCCGAGTTTCTGCTGCACGAAGCCGCGCTGAAACACGGCACCCGGGCGCTGCTGACCTTGGCCTTTGGCGTGCTCGAACAGCGCTGAGGATTGCCACGGAGCGCTTGTGGAACACGGGCTGCCGCAGCGACCGCCTCGCTGCCGGCTCGGCGGCGACGTCCGCCGCACCTATTCCTGACTCCCGGCTGCGCCCAGGCGATCGCGGACTGCGCGGCGCGCTGCCGTCACGGGTGCCCCGCAGCCGCTGCAGGTTCTCGCTGGGTCTCAAGCAGGGCCAGGCCCGTCCCGACTGTGTGCGGAAACGCACCGATGCGCTTGGCGGTGTGCGACAGCATGGCCTGCTTCGCCATGGAGCCCGCCATGCATCGCTACCTCAGCGTCACCCTGCTGTGCGCGTGGGGGCTGTGCGTGCTGCTGGGCATCCGTTTGCTGGGCGGCGTGCATCTGCTGCCGGTGATGGCTGGCGTGAGCGAGCTGATGCGTCTCCTGACTGCCGGCGGCCCGCTGCCGCGTCGGCCACTGCGGAGCGCTCGGTTCGCCAGCGCACCGACGCCGGCAAACAGCGACGGGAGACTCGCTGCGTCCGGTGAGGCACATCGCCCCGCCACGAACGCGGAGATCTCCCATGTCGAGGTTGAGTGATCGATATCGTTTCAGTCTGCCGGAGCCGCTGAGCCCTTTGCCTCGGCACCTCGCGCCTTGGCAGAACGGCCCGACAGCCGAGGGCAGCGCAAGGCCCACCGCCGCCACCGAGCGTTTCGGCAGCCCCCCCGGGGCGGCGCACTCAGCCGTGCTTCCGCCAGACGCCAGCGCGCTTGCAGACGGCGACGTCGCTGCCGCGGACGCTCTCGATGCTGGCTCCGTGGCGGCGCGGGCTGTGCCGACCAAGGGCGATGCGCTGCACACGCATTCGCCGGCGGCCGACGGGCACGCGATCAACCGGGCGGTGAATGGCACCGCGGGCGGTGGTTGGAGCGACAGGCTCGATCATGCGAAGGCGGTCTGGCGCGAGCTGACCGTACAGGAGCTTGCCTGGAGCGGCGGCGATGCGGTTCGACTCGCCGGGCTGGTCCGCGAACGCTACACCCTCAGTCGACGCGAGGCCGAACAGCAGGTCAAAGCCTTTCTGCTGGACCTTGATGCGTCCGACGTGCACTGAGGGCATGTGAAACGCCATCCGCCTGCTGAGGCAGCGGCCCGGCGCCTGCAGCGGCGGCGCGCTGCACGAGTTCTACGGCCGTTTGGCGCGCCAGACTCCCCTGAATTCACCTGCCGGGCTTTGCCACGATCGCGCTGCGACGCCCTCGCTACGGCGCCTGGGTTTTTCACTCGCTCTGAGCGCGCGCGAAAGCACTGCGCGCAGTGTGGCAGCGCGGCAGCGGCTGCAGCGGCAGTTGACGCGGGTCCACGACGCGCCTGTGCACGGGGAGCTCCCGAACGAATGCGCCGCGCCACACAAGGGACTGAGCGTCCGCCCCGCGCGCATGCGCATGGCTCGCCGACGCCCTCAAGGAAATGCCTCTCAGCGTCACTTCACCATGTACGGCAGCAGGCGATCGCTCTCCTTGCGCACGACGGCATAGCACTCGCAGGACAGGGCTTCGAGGCGCGGACGATCGCGCACGCTGATGTGCCCGCGGTGGTACTCGATCACGCCCATCTTCTGCAGCCGCCCCGCCGCCTCGGTCACGCCTTCGCGGCGCACCCCGAGCATGTTGGCGATCAGCTCCTGGGTCATGCGCAGGTCGCTCGATGGCAGCCGATCCAGCGACAGCAGCAGCCATCGGCACAGCTGCTGATCGACGCTGTGGTGGCGGTTGCAGACAGCCGTCTGGGCCATCTGGGTGATCAGCGCCTGGGAATAGCGCAGGGCGAGGTGCAGCAGCTCGCCATGCCGATCGAACTCCTCGCGGAAGCGATCACCAATCAACCGGTAGCCATAGCCCGCACTCTGCACCAGCGCACGACTGGTGGTGCTGTAACCGCCCATGAACAGCGCCACGCCGATCATGCCTTCGTTGCCGACCACGGCGATCTCGGCCGAGGCCCCGCTCTTCATCACGTAGAGCAAGGAGACGATGGCATCGACCGGAAAGTACACGTGCCGCAGCAGGCCGCCGGATTCGTACAGCACCTTGCTCAGCGGCAGTTCGACGCGCTCCAGATACGGAAAGAGGCGCTGCCTCACTTCGTCCGAGAGCGCATCGAGCAAGCGGTTGCCGCAGGCAGAATCGATCATGAGCAGCGCTCCTGCACCCGGGCGATGGGCGCACAGTCTTGCACGTGAACGTGACGCGTCGGACGCGCGCCGACCGATCGCGGCCGAGAGGCGCAGCGACTTGCGCGGCCGCGCCTTGGAATCTCCGCGCGGCTGTCGCGTCCACCTGCGGCGGCGCCCGCGCATTCCGCGGGCCCGCGTTCGCAAGCCTCGGCGCGAGACCGCAGCGCAGGCGCTGCGGGTGGCGAATCGCGAGCACCCGGCACGCAGGCGGGAGGCGCCATGAAGCAGGCGCTACCGGCGCGCCCTGCTGCGCGCGCCGACTCATGGCCCTGCGGGGCCGAGCGGGCTGAACTCATTGGCGAGCCACGGAAGCGTCGGACACGCTGAACACCACTTCGACCCGCCGATTCATCTGCCGGCCGGCGGCGGTTTCGTTGCTGGCGCTGGGGAACTCCTGCCCACGCCCGCGGCTGACCATCTGCCCGGCGGGCGCACCGAAGGACATCAGCGAGCGCATCACCGAGTCGGCCCGACGTTCGGACAGCAGGTAGTTCGAACTGGCGCTGCCGACGTTGTCGGTATGTCCTTCGATCACGGCGTGATAGCCGGGGTGCTCGCGCAGCACGTCGGCGATCCGCCGCAGGTTGGCGTCGCCCTCCGGCCGCACCTGGAACCGTCCGGTGTCGAACAGCACATCTCCCAAGGTCACCACCAGGCCGCGCTCGGTGCGGCGCGCGTTGAGGCTCGACAGCTCGGCTTCCAGGCTGGCGATTTCGCTTTGCGCGGCGTCCGCATCGCGTCGCGCGCTTCCGGCCTCCGCGCGGCTGCGCTCCGCGTCGCGGCGGGCGCTGTCGGCCTCGCGCGTCCGCGATGACAGGCGCAGACGATCGCGTTCGGCGGCCGCGCCCTCGACAATAGCCTGCGAGGCTCGGCTTTGCGCCGCGGCTTCGGCGATGTCGAAGCGCCGCGCGGCCATGTAGGCCAGATGGTCCACCCGTGCGGCCGGGGCGCGGTCAGACCAGGCGCGTTCGGCGAGGGCCAGCTCGGCATCCGCCTTGGCCAGTTCATCCATCGCATAGCGACGCACATCCTCGTTGGACTGCGAGCGCTGGTGCGAGCTGCGCGCCTCATCCATGGCCAGATTGCGCCGCGGCGTGGTGGTGCAGGCGCCAAGCGCGAGCACGACGGCGAGCGCGAGCGCGGCTTGGGGTATCGGTCGAGTGTTCATGGGGTTTCCTTGGGGTGAAGCGGATGGGCGCCGGAACACGGCGTCCGAAGGGAAAAGCGGATCTGCGCAGGCAATCGAAGCAACCGCGTGCTCTCGGCCCGGCGCTGGCGCATGCGGCCGAAGCCGCCGACCTGGCACACAGCTCAGCGTCCGCCGGCGCGTTCGATCTCCTCGCGGAGCGCGCGCGCGGCCTGCTGCGACTCTTCGGCAGCGCGCTGGCTGCGCTGCGATCGCGCGGTGATCACGGCGAGCTGCGCATCGACCTCGGCCTGCTGCGCCAGCTGCAGGGCGCGTTCGGACTGATGGCGCCGCGCCGCCTGATGGGCGCTGGCGAGCTTCTCCGTGGCCACTCTCAACTCGGCACCCGCATCGCCCTGGGTACTGGCGTTGTTGGCGTTGGCCACCGCCGAATCGGCAGCCGCCAGCTGCAGCTCGTAGCTCGGCGTACTGGCACAGGCGGCGGCAAGCAGGCCGATGCAGAGGGCGACGAGTGCGCGCAGGGCGAGGCCGGGCGCAACAGGCGTAGCGAGTGAGGTGAGCATGTGCGTTCTCCTTGGGGGTGCGCCCCACCCTGCCGCAGCGGCTTGCCGCTGTCTGTCTGCCAGCGAACAGATCAGCCACCAGCGCACTTGCGCATTGACTCGCCTCAGACGGCGCTGTGTTCGTCAGCGCACAGAGAGAACGCAGGCGAGCAGCGCATGCTTCTCTCAACAGGACGCGAGGCCCCCCTCGCCCGAAACGACTGCGCTGCGAGAGCCGGAGCTGGACGCCGGAAGGCTGTGGGCATGGACGCTCATCCCGCGCCGCGCGGCGGACCTGGCGAGAACGTCTGCGATGCCTCTTCAAGGATCTGCTGACGCGCCGAAGAGTCGAGGCCGCATCGCTTCGGCTTCCACGCTCGCTTCCCGTTCGTGCAAGCGATGGAGCGGCCGCACTCCCCGACGGCCGACATCGAAAGTTCACCCCAAGGAGAACACCGTGCTCGAAACGCTGATCGTCATTCTCATCGTGCTCTGGCTGCTCGGGATGGTGTCGTCCTACACCCTCGGCGGCTTCATCCACGTCCTGCTGGTCGTTGCCTTGGTCATTCTTCTGCTGCGGGTGATCCGCGGTCGACAGGTGATCTAGAAGCCTGTCGGACGTTGGATGCCCGGGCTGCAAATCCGGCAGCACGGCCCATTCTTCCGCCGGTTCTTGGCCAATGGCGCCGACTGTGGGCCTGCGAACCGTCGAAAAAACTGTCCTCACGCCGTCGACTATCGCCTCGACCCCCAAAGCCCGACAGGCGCCCAGGGAAGCTCTGATTCGTCGGAGCTTCCGGCGCACCACGGATGGCGTGTACGCCGATCGAGCACGCAGGTGCTTGATCTGGGTTCAGCGAGTCCGGACTCGCAGCGGACGCGCGAGGTCTGAACAACTCCCGGACGGAGTTGTTCAGACCTTCGCTGGAGCAATACGGATCCAGCCCATCGTGGATGCGATCCGTGGTCGCGAGCCCGGCGTCGCCGGACTCGCTTGAGCACAGCCCGGCCAAGCGCTTGGCGCTCCCGCTCAGGTCGAAACACGAGCGCGCGCTCGATCTGCGGGTCTGCCCTGTACGAGCCGCACGAAGCCCGCACAGCTCAAAGGGTTGCCGGAGCCAAGCGAGGCGCCACGCCGTCGTGTTCGCGGCGTGCGCACGCACGCATGCACTGCTTGGCCCGGGGTCGTGGTGGGCTCACGCGACCGGAGGCGATCTGAACTGCGCCGCCGCGCCTGCCCCCCAGCTCAGCGCGCTCACGCCCGCAGCCAAGCACCGGCGAACGTGCGCGACCCGGCAACAACGCGGCGGAAGTCGGACGTCGGCACCGACACATGCAGGTCCGCTGGTCGTGGCGGGTAGGCGATCCGCGCATCCACCCCTTCCCTCATCCATCCCCACCAGACCCGGAGTTCGCAATGAACAGTCTTCGTCTCGCATCTATCGTTCTGATCATCGGCGGCGTGCTCGCTTTGGCCTACGGCGGCTTCGACTACACCCGCGAAACCCATCAGGTGGACCTCGGCCCCCTGCAGGTTCAGGTGCAGGAGCGCAGCCGTCTGAACATTCCGCTCTGGGCTGGCATTGCCGGTCTCGTCGTGGGCATCGGGCTGCTCACCTTCAGCGCTCGCCGGGTGCGCTGATCCACCCCATGCCCAGTTCCGGCGCACATCGGCGGCAGGCGTGAGCCGCTGTCGCCTACCCCCTGCATCGCAAAGGAGTTTCCCCATGCACAGTCAATCCATCCGTCGCGCGTTCGCACTCGTGGCTGCACTGGCCCTGGCCGGCCCGCTTCTTGGCCTTGTCGGCTGCGCCTCTACGCGCACCAGCGAGGGCACCGGCGAGTACATCGACGATGTGGTCATCACCACCAAAGTGCGCTCGGCGATCTTCAACGAAGCGGATCTCAGCGCCGCCGAGATCAATGTCGAGACCTTCAAGGGTCGCGTGCAGCTGAGCGGATTCGTCAGCACGCGCGAGGAGATCGAGCGTGCCGGGCGCATCGCTCGCGGCATCGCCGGCGTCACCTCGGTGGTCAATGACATCCGCATCAAGTAGACGCTGCGCCTGCGAAGCGGCGGCCTCGCCCGCGGTGTGCGGCGAACTCACCGCATCCCGTTGATGGAGGCGCAGTTCAAGGGCCTGTAGGTGCCCTACCGCACCGACGGAATGGCTCAGAACAATCAAGCTGCACAGGCCGGGCACAGCGTACTCCGCGCACAGCCCAGCCCAGGAGCCACACCATGAAAACCCATAACGATCGTCCGTCGAACCACAAGGGCGCTCCGACGCCGCCCAACCGTGCCCCCTCCGATCCGATCCGGCTCAGTCCGACGGGCGCGAAGGATGCCAAGCCACCTACCCCCGGCAAGCCGATCCCGGCGAATGACACAACGAAGAGCGCGGTCGATGTGCGCGCCGGTGGCGCGGCCAGCCCCAGCGTGGCCAAGCCCGGGACCCACGCGGACGGCAAGAGCGGCAGCCCGCGGGCCGACACCGAAAGGAAGGCCACGTGAGCCTGCCCAGCAGCGACACCCTGAAGGCCCGATGGAAGCAGCAGGTCGGCGCGGCAAAGGTCGCCTGGGGCAAGCTCACTGACGATGAGCTGCTGCAGACCGAGGGCCATGCGCAGAAGCTCAGCGGCCTGGTCGAAGAGCGCTACGCCCTGACTCGCGACGAAGCGAGCCGGCAGGTCAAGGCCTTCTTCGACGCCCACCCACCAAGGGATTGATCCCAAGGAAAGATCTGGACAACTCCGTCAGGGCGTCGTCCAGGCGTCGCGAGTCCGGCGCCGGCCCGGACTCGCTTGCGCTGGATCCCTCTCGTGCGCGTCTGTTCTGCGGGCGCGCCGCTCATGGCGCGCGGCAGGCCTGAAGTCGTGCGCGTTGCTTCGACCCGCCCACCTGCGATCAGGCCCCAGGCCTGCCTTTCCTTCGCGCCACCCCACTGCCAGCGCAAGCCCGCAGGTGCGTCCGCCGCAAGGCGGGACGGAACGTGTCCCGCGCGGGCATGCCGCTGTCCGCCACACCACGCACCACTGTGTTCCGAACCTTCAGCGCATCGACTTTCCACTCTCCAGGAGAACGCCATGAGAACGCCCCCCCCTTCGTCTGCTGTCCTTCGCCATCGCCGCGCTGCTCGGTGGCCTTGCCTCAACCACCCTTTCGGCCGCCGAGCCGGCCCACACCCCGCTCACCGATGCGCGCGCCGAAGCGCGCATCGAGACGACGTATCGACTGAGCCCCTACCTGCGTGCGGATCAGCTTGACGTGCAGGTGAGCAACGGCGTCGCCACGCTCCGCGGCAGCGTCCCTGAAGAAGTCAGCAAGGAGCTGGCGGAGGCGATCGCCGGCGGGATCGAAGGGGTCAGCAAGGTCGAGAACGCCCTGACCGTCGACGCCAAGAGCGGTCCAGCCACGCCGCGACGCTTCGCCGAGGTGCTGGACGACGGCACCATCACCACGGCCATCAACTCGAAGCTGGCCTGGAGCCGATTCGCGAACGACCTGCAGGTGACAGTCGCCACCCGCGACGGCGCCGTGACCTTGACCGGAAACGCGCGCTCGGCGGATGCGCGCGCCGCCGCGAACCGCCTGGCGGCGACCACGCGCGGTGTGGGTGAGGTGGATGACCGTATCGTGGTTGGCGACGCCGTCGGTGCCGGCATGCTGAAGCCAGCGGCCGCGCAGCCGGCGGGCACCGCGATGAGCGACACCTGGATCACCACCAAGGTCAAGTACACCCTGCTCTACTCGAGCAACGTGGCGGGATCGGACGTGGAAGTCAGCACCGCGGCGGGCGTGGTCACCCTCAGCGGCAGCCTGCACAGCGGCGCCGAGCGGGCGCTGGCCATCGAACTCGCGCAGAACATCGGCGGGGTCAAGAGCGTCGATTCCAACGCGCTGCTGGTGGCCCCGATCGCGGGCCCCACGGTCGCCGAAGCGTCCAAGCGCTGAAGCGCTCAGGCAACGCTGAACTCGACCGTCTTGAACTGGATCAGTGGTCGCGAGTCCGGCGCGGGCCGGACTCGCTCCCGCTGGATCAGGCGCTCTGGATCGGGCGCTCTGTATTGGGCGCTGACGCGCTCGATCCGCGGACGCGCCCCCCGAGGCGCGCGGCAACGCTGAATTCTCCAGCCTTGCAGGCTGCGGCGCGGTTGCTTCTGCCGCGCAGGGGCTCCTGGCCCTCCTCCATCCGGGTGCGCTTCGCAAGGTGCGCGCGGCGCCCGCCTTCAAGGCCCACTTCGGTGGGCCTTGCGTTTGGCGGGCAGGGCAAGGGGTGAGCCGGCGCTTCGGCGAACTGGTCGCCTTTGCCTCGGCCACCGTCCTGCGGCGCTGATGTCAGGGCCCGCCTCCGGCGCGAGGAAACGCCGCCGCACGGGCGAGGCGATCCGCCTGATAGCAGGGGCAGGCCGCGAGCTTGAGGCCGGCGAGGTCGAGAATGCGGATCTGTCCGCGTCGATAGTCGATCAGCCCCTGGGCCTGCAGGCGACCTGCGCAGACGGTGACGCCGCTGCGGCGCAAGCCGAGCAGGTGGCCCAATCGTTCATGCGTGACTGGCGGCAGCGCCTCGCCGCTGCGCTCGGCCGCGTCCAGAAGCCAGCGCGCGAGACGCTGCTGGCCTTCGTGGAACCCAAGGCACACGGCCGAACGCGCGAGCTGCCCCAGCTGCAGGCTCTGGTAGCGCTGCAGCAGTGGGCCCAGGCGCGAGGCAGCCAGCATCGCCTGGCGCCAGCGGCGTCGATCCAGGCTCAGGGCGAAGCCCTTTGCCGAGACCGTTGCCAGCAGGACTTCGGGCGCTGAGGCCAGCACCGATGCGCTGCCGATCACGCCGTCCGAGCCGAGTATCAGCAGCTGGCTCGCCCCGACCCCCGTGCCCGCCAGGGACATCGACACCAGTCCCGCCAGCGGGAACAGCAGCGCAGCCCCTGGCTGACCCACCGTCGTCAGCCGCTGGTCGACGCTGAGTTCGCGCAGGCCGCAGAGCTCGATCAGCGGCCGTCGCTGCCGCTCCGGCAGCTGCTGCAGAACGCGATTGGCCGACAGGTTCGGCGGATCCGCTGCGGTGACAGAGATCATCGGGGGCTCTCCTCGGGGTGGCGGACGTGGATCCAGGGGCGTCAGCGACTCCCGCTGCGCACCGTGCAGGGCCGCCGGCCCGGCTGTCTGTACGCTCACTCACTCAGCCGCGTCCGCGCCATTTGTTTGACTTCAGGGCGCGTCGTAAATCCGACACCGCCTCGACGGACCGACCTGCGGCAGGGCAGCGAGCCCGGCACGGCGCTTGCAACCCGGGCGCTCAGTCACTGTCCGGAGAGCTCCATGGCTGCCAAGCCTGCTGCCAAACCCGCCGCTGCTGCGGCGCCCGCCGCGGGCGCCGATGCGCCCAAGAAAGGCTTCCCTATCGTGCTGGTCGCCGTGGTCCTGCTCGCTGGGCTGGGCGTCGGCGGCGGTGCGGCCTTCTTCCTGCTGCCGAAGCCCGCCGCCGAAGCCGAAGCCAGCGAGACCGGGCAACCCGAACGCAAGCCGGTTGAACGCGGCACGCCTGCGCAGTACGTCGCGCTGGAGCCGGCCTTCGTGGTCAACCTGGCCGACGAGGGCAGCACGCGCTATCTGCAGACCGAAGTGCAGCTGAGCTCGCGCGACCCGCAGGTGATCGCCGACATCGGCACCCACAGCCCGGCGATCCGCAACGCCCTGCTGATGCTGTTCGCCAAGAAAACCCAGGCGGAACTGCGCTCGATCGAAGGCCGCGAGCAGCTGCAGAAAGACGCGCTGGCCGAAGTCAATCGCGTGCTCAAGGATGAAACCGGCTACGACGGCGTCGACGCGCTGTTCTTCACCAGCTTCGTGACCCAGTAAGCGGGCGCCCGTGAACAGGGACATCCTCAGCCAGGACGAGATTGATGCCCTGCTGCACGGCGTCGATGCCGGCGTGGTCTCGACCGAGCCGGAGTTCGCGCCGGGCGAGGCGCGGCCCTACGACTTCGCCACCCAGGACCGCATCGTGCGCGGGCGCATGCCCACGCTGGAGATGGTCAACGAGCGCTTCGCCCGCCTGATCCGCATCGGCATCTTCAACCTCTTGCGGCGCTCGCCCGAGATCTCGGTGCGCGGCATCGAGATGCTGAAGTTCGCCGAGTACACCCACGGCCTGTTTGTGCCGACCAATATCAACCTGATCAAGGTCAAGCCGCTGCGCGGCACCGCCCTGATCATCTTCGAGCCCAAGCTCGTGTTTGCGGTGGTGGACACCTTCTTCGGCGGCGGTGGTCGCTTCCACGCCAAGATCGAAGGTCGCGAGTTCACCGCCACCGAGATGCGGGTGATCCAGCTGCTGCTGGAGCAGGTGTTCCGCGATCTGATCGAGTCCTGGGCGCCGGTGCTGAAGCTGGAGTTCGAGTACGTCAATTCCGAGGTCAACCCGCACTTCGCGAACATCCTGACTCCGCGCGAGTACATCGTGGTGTCGCGCTTCTCGGTGGAGCTCGAGGGCGTGGTGGCCGACATCCACATCAGCTACCCCTACGGCATGCTGGAGCCGCTGCGCGAGCAGCTCGATGCCGGCCTGCAGAGCGACCGCGCCGAGCGCGACGAACGCTGGGTCACCGAGATGCGCGCGCAGATCAACGACACCGAAGTCGAGATCAGCAGCGTCCTGACTCGCAAGACGCTCGCCCTGCGCGACCTGCTCAATCTGAAGCCCGGCGACATCCTGCCGATCGAGATGCCGAAGCAGCTCGACCTGCTGGTCGAGAACGTGCCCGTGTTCCGCGGCGAATTCGGCGCCCACGGCGGCAAGCGCGCAGTGAAGATCACCGAAGTGCGCCCGCCCAGCATTCCCCTGAGCCCCGCCCTGCAGAGGCCACAGCCATGAACAGCAATTCCGATGTCCTGGGCGCCACCGCAGCGCAGTTCGGCACCCTGTCGCCGGAGGGCGGCGGCGGCGAGTTGAACCTCGACGTGCTGCTGGACGTACCCGTCACCCTGCAGCTGGAAGTGGGCCGCGCGCGCGTGCCGATCCGCAACCTGCTGCAGCTCAATCCAGGCTCGGTGATCGAGCTTGAGCGCGGTGCTGCCGAACCGCTGGATGTCTACGTCAACGGCACCCTGATCGCGCACGGCGAAGTGGTGGTGGTGAACGACCGCTTCGGCGTGCGCCTGACCGATGTGGTCAGCCCGGCCGAGCGTCTGCGGCGCCTGCGCTGAGGCTCGCCATGTCATCGCCTTTCGCCAGCCTGCTTGCCAGCGCCGCGGCGGCGCCCGCGGCCAGCGCACCTGCGCCAGCCTCGGTCGCGAGCTTCGGCACGCTTGTCGGCATGGCGGGCTCGCTGCTGCTGGTGATCGGCCTGATCCTGCTCTGCGCCTGGCTGCTGAAGCGCATGGGCAGCCTGCAGGCCGGCGGCAGCGGCGTGCTCAAGCTGCGCGCCAGCCTCGCGGTGGGCATGAAGGAGCGCGTGGTGCTGGTCGAGGCCGCCGGCGAAACACTGCTGCTCGGCGTCAGCCCCGGCGGGGTGACCTGCCTGCATCGCTTCGAGGGTCCCGTTCCGGCGGAGACGAACGCGCCGGCGAGCTTCGCCCAGCTGCTGCACAAGCAGCTCGGTCTGGGGCCACGGGCATGAGCGGCCAGCGCCTCATGCGCCTGCTGCAGATGCTGCTGGCGGTACTCGCCATCAGCCTCGGCACCGACGCGCTGGCGGCCCCGCCGACCGTCACGCTGCCGCCGATGCCGGACGTGACCGTCGCCACCGTCGGCACGCAGACGGTCAGCCTGCCGCTGCAGATCCTGGCGCTGATGACGGTCATCACCCTGCTGCCGGGCATTCTGCTGGCGATGACCGCGTTCACCCGGATCATCGTGGTGCTGGCCCTCTTGCGACAGGCACTGGGCACCGGCCAGACGCCGTCGAACCAGATTCTGCTGGCGCTGGCCCTGTTCATCACCGCACTGGTGATGGCGCCGGTCATCGACGCCTCGTGGGCGCAGGGCATTCGCCCCTATCTCGACGGCCAGCTGGGCTTCGAGGCCGCACTCACCGCCACGCTGGGGCCGATCCGCGAGTTCATGTTCGCGCAGATCCGCGAGGCCGACCTGATGCTGTTCGCCGGCATGAGCGGCAGCACCGGCTACGCCTCGCCCGATGAAGTGCCTTTCACCGTGCTGATGGCGAGCTTTCTGACCAGCGAGCTGAAGACCGCCTTCCAGATCGGCTTCTTCCTGTTCGTGCCCTTCGTGATCATCGATCTGGTGATCGCCAGCGTGCTGATGTCGATGGGCATGATGATGCTCTCGCCCATGCTGATCTCGGCCCCCTTCAAGATCCTGCTGTTCGTGCTGGTCGACGGCTGGTCGCTGGTGGTCGGCACGCTCGCTGCTTCGTTCGTGACCACATGAACGCCGACAGCGTCATGTCCGAGCTGCAGACGGCGCTGAGCATGGGCCTGCTGATCGCCACTCCGCTGCTGGCCGTGGCCCTGCTGATTGGTGTCGTGATCGGCCTGCTGCAGGCCGCCACCCAGGTCAACGAACCCGCCATCGCATTCATCGCCAAGGTGTTCAGCATGGCCCTGGTGCTGGCCGTGGGCGGCGGCTGGATGTTGAACCAGCTGGTGCAGTTCACCATCGGGCTGTACCAGCGCATTCCCTCGATGCTCGGCTGAGCTCCGCGATGGACGCCACCACAGCGATCAGTCTCGAAGGCCTCAACCTGCTCAATTACGGCCAGCAGGTGATCTGGCTGTCGCTGCGCATCGGCGGCCTGCTGCTGCTCTCGCCTTTTCTCGGCACCCAGGCGGTGCCGCGGCGCATCCGCTTGATTCTCGCGCTGGCGCTGTCGGCTGCGATCGCACCGCTGGTGCCGGCGCCGGCCATCCAGGCCAACATCAATGCGGAGACCGTGCTGGCGGTGGCGCGCGAACTCGCGATCGGCGCCTCGCTGGGCTTTCTGATGCGGCTGGCGCTGGAAGCCGTGGCGATGTGCGGCGAGCTGGTGGCGCAGGGCATGGGCCTGTCGTTCGCGCAGATGATCGACCCCATGCGCGGCGTGCAGAGCGGCGTGGTCGCCCAGTGGTTCACCGTCGTCGCCGGCCTCACCTTCTTCGCTGTCGATGCGCATCTGGCCCTGCTCGGCGTGGTGTTCGAGAGCTACCGCGTGCTGCCCGCCGGCGCCACGCCGGTGGCGATGTATACCCTGCTCGATGCCATCCCTTCGTTCGCCGGCATCATTTTCCTGGCCGGCGTCAGCCTGGCCCTGCCGATCATGATCGCGATGATCACCGTGAACATCGCCTTCGGCGTGATGGCGCGCACCGCACCCTCGCTGAACCCGATTCAGATCGGTCTGCCGTCGGCCCTGCTGGTCGGCTTCGTGCTGATGATCGCGCTGTTGCCGCATCTGCTTGAGCCGCTGCGCGCGCTGTTCGAACAGGCCCTCACGGTGGGCTCCGGGCTGGTGCAGTGATGGCCGGCGAAGACGAAGGCGAAGACAAAACCGAAGAGCCAACCCAGAAACGGCTCGACGACGCGCGCAAGGAAGGCCAGGTCCCGCGCTCGCGCGAACTGGGCGGCGCGGCCATGCTCGGCATCTGCGTGCTGATTCTGTTCGCCACCGGCGGCCACCTCACCGCCACCGCCGGCGCCTGGCTGGACCGCGCGCTCTCGCTGCCGCGCGAACAGGTGCTGCGGGGGGATCCGGTGGCGCACGTGGGCGAGCTGCTGTTCGGCCTGTTCTGGCCGGCACTGCCGCTGATGCTGGCCGGCGCCATCGCCGGCGCGCTGGCGCCGCTGGTGCTGGGGGGTTTCAACTTCAGCACCAAGGCGCTGGCGCCGAAGTTCAGCAAGCTCGATCCGATCGCCGGCGTCAAACGCATCTTTGGCACCGAAGGCTTGCTCGAGACCGGCAAGGCGATCCTGCGGGTGAGCTTGATCCTGCTGGTCGGCGTGTGGGTGCTGCATTCGCAGCTGCCCGAGCTGATCAGCCTGATCAACGAGCCGCTGCCGCGCGCGGCGGCGCACGGCGGGCGCATGGCCCTGGTCCTGCTGGGCGCACTGACCATCGCGCTGATCTTCGTAGGGATCATCGACGCGCCCCTGCAGCTGTGGAACCACCGCCGCCAGCTGAAGATGACCCGCAAGCAGCTGATGGACGAGTTCAAGGAAAGTGAGGGCAGCCCCGAGCTCAAGGCGCGCGTGCGGCAGGTGCAGCAGGAGATCGCCAACCGCCGGATGATGGAAGCCGTGCCCTCCGCCGACGCGATTCTGGTCAACCCGACCCACTTCGCGGTGGCGATCGTCTACGACGGCCAGAAAATGCGCGCGCCCAAGGTGGTGGCCAAGGGCGTCGATCTGATCGCCGTGACCATTCGCGAACTCGGCGAGAAGCACAAGGTTCCGATCGTCGAATCGCCGCCGCTGGCACGCGCCTTGTATCGGGAGTGCGAGATCGGCCAGGAAATTCCGGTGCGGCTGTATGCGGCGGTGGCCCAGGTGCTGGGCTTCGTCTACCAGCTGAAGCACTGGCGCCGCCACGGCGGCGCACGCCCGACGGCGCCACGCGTCGAGGTCGAGGAAAACCCCGAAGCCGTTCCACCCTCCGACGACAAGGACGCCTGATCCATGGCCGAGCCGGCCACCGCCAGTCGCAGCAGCCAGCTGATGGGCATGCTGCGCCAGGGCCTCGGCGCCCCGCTCATCGTGCTGGTGATGATGGCGATGATCGTGGTGCCGCTGCCGCCGTTGGCGCTGGACGTGCTGTTCAGCTTCAACATCGCGATCTCGCTGGTGATCCTGCTGGCCGTGCTGTACGTGCAGCGGCCGCTGGAGTTCTCGGTGTTCCCCAGCATCCTGCTGATGGTGACCCTGCTGCGGCTGGCCTTGAACGTGGCCTCGACCCGGGTGGTGCTGCTGCACGGGCACGAAGGCCCGGATGCTGCCGGCAAGGTCATCGAGTCGTTCGCCGCTTTCGTCATCGGCGGCAACTTCGCGGTCGGCTTCGTGGTGTTCGCCATCCTCACCATCATCAACTTCGTGGTGGTGACCAAGGGTGCCGGCCGCGTCTCGGAAGTGTCGGCCCGCTTCATCCTCGACTCGCTGCCCGGCAAGCAGATGGCCATCGACGCCGACTTGAACGCCGGCCTGCTCTCGCGCGAAGAGGCCATGCGCCGGCGCGAAGAGGTGCGCGAGGAATCGGACTTCTACGGCTCGATGGACGGCGCGTCGAAGTTCATTCGCGGCGACGCCATCGCCGGCATCCTGATCCTGTTCATCAACCTCATCGGCGGCTTCGCCATCGGCATGGCCCAGCACGGCCTGTCCGCAGGCGAAGCGGCCGAGATCTACACCCTGCTGACCATCGGCGATGGCCTGGTCGCGCAGATCCCCGGGCTGCTGGTGTCGACCGCCGTGGCGATCCTGGTGACCCGCGTCTCGCGCTCGCAGGACATGAGCGGCACGGTGATGAACCAGCTGTTCGGGCAGTACAAGGCGCTGGCCATCGCCGCCACCCTGCTGGGCGTGGTCGGCCTGGTGCCGGGCATGCCCAACTTTGCGTTCCTCAGCTTGGCCGCGGTGCTCGGCTACGCCGCCTGGGTGCTCTACCGGCGCAGCCTCGCGCCGGCACCCGCTGCCGTGGCCGAAGAGGCACCGAAGCCGGCGGCACCGACGGAGCTGAGCTGGGACGACCTGTCGCCGGTCGATTCGCTGGGCCTGGAAGTGGGCTACCGGCTGATTCCCCTGGTCGACCGCGCGCAGGGCGGCGAGCTGATGGCCCGCATCAAGGGGGTGCGCCGCAAGCTCACCCAGGAGCTGGGCTTTCTGATCCCGCCGGTGCACATCCGCGACAACCTGGAGTTCTCGCCCGGCGCCTACCGCATCCTGCTGCACGGCGTGCCGATCGGCGCTGGCGACATTCTTCCGGACCGCGAGCTGGCCCTGAACCCGGGGCGCCTGCCGGTCAACATCGACGGCGTGCCGACCCGGGACCCGGCCTTCGGCCTCGATGCGCTCTGGATCAGCCCGCTCAACCGCCGACAGGCTGAAGCGCTGGGCCTGACCGTGGTCGACCCCGCGACGGTGATGGCCACCCACGTCTCGCACCTGGTGCGCCAGCATGCGCCCGACCTGCTGGGCCACGAGGAGGTGCAGCAGCTGCTGACGGCACTTGGACGCAGCCATTCGAAGCTCGTCGAAGATTTGACGCCAAGAACCCTTCCGCTTTCCGTCATCGTCCGCGTCCTGCAGAACCTGCTGACGGAGAAAGTGCCGATCCGCCAGCTGCGGCGGATCTGCGAAGCCCTGCTCGAACATGGCCCGAACACCCAGGACGCCGCGCAGTTGACCGCTGCCGTGCGCGCCGGACTGGGCCGTTTCATCGTCCAGGAGATCAACGGCCTCGCCCCCGAACTGCCGGTCTACACCCTGGCCCCGCCGCTGGAACGGGTGTTGCAGGAGTCCGTCAGCGGCAACGGCGCCGCGCTGGAACCGGGACTCGCCGAACGCATGCACCAGTCGCTGCTGGAGTGCGTGAAACGGCAGGAAGCGGTCGGCGAGCCCGCCGTGCTGCTGGTGCCGGGGCCGGTGCGATCGCTGATCGCCAAGCTCACCCGCACCGGGATTCCCGAGCTTCATGTGCTGGCCTACCACGAGGTGCCGGACGACAAGAAGCTCAAGCTGGTCGGCAACGTCGGCTGAGGTGATCGCCCTGCGGGGCAGGCGCCCAGCGCGGCATTCGAGTCCACGAGTACAGGCGGAAAGCGCTCATGAAGATCAAACGGTTCTTTGCCCAGGACATGCGCACCGCGCTGCGTCTGGTGCGCGAGGAGCAGGGCCCGAATGCGGTGATCCTGTCGAACCGTCGCGTCGAGGGCGGCGTCGAGGTGGTCAGCGCCACCGACTACGACGAGTCGCTGGTCCAGCAGTCGCTGACGGCCGCACGCCGCGCCGCCGAAGCGGCCAGCGAAGCACCGGCCGCCGCTGCGGTTGCGGTCGCGCCTGCGCCCCGCACCGAAGCGCCACGCGCGCCCAGCGCCCTGATCAGCCCGCCGGCGCCCCCGCCGCCGCCAGACCGTCTGCTGCCGCCGCAGGCCGCGCAAGTCGCGGCGGTGGCGCGAGCGGAAGCCATGAACCCGCGTGCACCGGCTGCCGTGTCCGTCGCACCGGCGCCGCGCACGCAGCTGGCTGCAGTAGAGTCACCACAGCGGCCGATCACCGCCATCGACCAGGTCGAGCGCGCGGCCGCGCGCCGACTCACCCGCATCCCCGACCAGGTCGCCCAGCTCTGCGTGGAAGACCCGCAGATCGCCGAGATGAAGCGCGAGATGGCGCTGCTGCGCGACAGCCTCAAGAAAGAGCTGGAGCGCTTCTCCGACCAGCGCATGCGGCTGTCGCCGGCGCGCGCGGCGGCCTTCGAGGAGCTCGCCGGCTACGGCTGCGATGAGGGCTTCGCTCGCGGCATCGTCGAGCGCATCCCCGCCGACCTCGATCCGCAGCGCGCGCGCGGACTGCTGCTGGGCCAGCTCGCGAAGTCGCTGCGCGTCTGCGAGGACGAGCCCATCGCCCACGGCGGCGTGGTCGCCCTGGTCGGCCCGACCGGCGTCGGCAAGACCACCACCCTGGCCAAGCTGGCGGCGCGCTACGCCGCCCAGCACAGCGCCCGCGACGTCGCCCTGGTCACCACCGACGGTTTCCGCATCGGCGCCCGCGAGCAGCTGTTCACCTACGGACGCCTACTCGGCATGCCGGTGATCGAAGTCGCCAACCCGGGCGAGCTGGGCGAAACCCTGGACCGCCTCGGCGACTACCGGCTGGTGCTGGTCGACACCGCGGGGCTCTCGCACCGCGATCTCGCGCTCGGCGCGCAGCTGTCGGCGCTGGCCAAGCTGCGCCACGTCAATACCCAGCTGGTGCTGCCGGCCAACACACACGCGGACGACCTCGACGAAGTGGTGCGCCGCTTCGGCATCGCCCGGCCGCGCGGCGTCGTGCTGAGCAAGGTCGACGAGACCGGCCGCCTGGGCGCCGCGCTCGGCGTGACCGTGCGCCACGGCCTGCCGATCAGCTACCTCACCGACGGCCAGCGCGTGCCCGAAGACATCCACCGCGCCGAGGCCCACCGCCTCGCCCTGCGCGTGACCGAGCAGCGCCGCGGCAGCAGCCACCTGCACGAGGAGATCGAGCATGTCGCAGGGTGATGCCCGCGCCGATGCCCCCATGGACGATCAGGCGCAGGGCTTGCGCAAGCCACGGGTGAAGCCCGTGCGGGTGATCGCCGTCAGCGGCGGCAAGGGCGGCGTCGGCAAGACCAGCGTGTCGGTCAACCTCGCTGTGGCCCTGGCCGATGCCGGGCGCCACGTCATGCTGCTCGACGCGGATCTCGGCCTGGCCAATGTCGATGTGCTGCTCGGCCTGTCGCCGCGCTTCACCCTGGCCGACGTCATCGAAGGCCGCTGCCAGCTGCAGGACACGATTCTCGAAGGGCCGCACGGGCTCGCCGTGATTCCCGCGGCCTCAGGCAAGCGCGCGATGGCCGAGCTGTCGGCGCCCGAGCAGGTCGGCCTAATCCGCGCGTTCTCCGAGCTCGATCGCGAGGTCGACGTGATGGTGGTCGACACCGCCGCCGGCATCCACGAGAGCGTGCTGACCTTCGCCCAGGCCGCGCAGGACGTGATCCTGGTGGTCTGCAACGAACCGGCCTCGATCACCGACGCCTATGCGCTGATCAAGGTGCTCTCGCGCGAGCGCGGCGTGAACCGCGTGCACATCCTCGCCAACATGGTGCGCAGCCCGGCCGAAGGGCGCGAGCTGTTCGACAAGCTCTCGCGCGTCACCGACCGCTTCCTCGACGTCACCGTCAGCCTGCTTGGCATCATTCCCCACGACGAGTGGCTGCGCCGCGCGATCCAGCGCCAGCAGGCGGTCGTCGAGGCCTTTCCGGCCTGCCCCTCCGCGCACGCCCTGCGCGGCATCGCCCGTCGCATCGACCAGTGGAGCGCGCCCAGCGGCCCGCGCGGCCCGGTCGAGTTCTTCGTGGAGCGCCTGGTCGCTCCGCCCGAGGCGCATGTGTGATGTCGCAGGCGGAAGCCGAATACCGCGCGGTCCGCCGACCGGACGCCAACGAGACCGTGGCCCAGCACGGCACCCTGGTGGCGCGCATCGCCCACCACCTGGTGGCGCGACTGCCGGCCAGCGTTGACGTCAACGACCTGATCCAGGCCGGCATGATCGGCCTGATCGAAGCCTCGCGCAGCTACGACGCAAGCCAAGGCGCGGCCTTCGAAACCTATGCCTCGATCCGCATCCGCGGCGCCATGCTGGACGAGATCCGGCGCGGTGACTGGGTGCCGCGCAGCGTGCACCGTCGCGTGCGCGAACTGACCGCCGCCACGGCCGCGATTGAACAGAGAACCGGCCGCGCCGCCCGCGACGTCGATGTGGCGCAGGCGATGCAGATTCCGGTCGAAGAGCTGAACCGTCTGCTCGAAGATGCCTCGCGCGGGCAGGTGCTCAGCATCGATGCGCATGCGGATGAATCGGGCGAACTGCGCCTGCCGACCAGCACCGCCGCCAGCTCGGCGGCCGTGGGCGTCGAGCGCGAGGCCTTCGCCAACGACCTTGCGGCAGCGATCGGCAAGCTGCCCGAGCGCGAGCAGCTGGTGATGAGCCTGTACTACGAGCAGGAGTTGAACCTGCGCGAGATCGGCGCGGTGCTTGGCGTCACCGAATCGCGGGTCTGCCAGTTGCATGGGCAGGCTCTGGTGCGCCTGCGCTCCCGCCTAGCCGACTGGATCCAGGATCCCGTCGAAGCCGACTGACCCCGTCCCTACCCACGATCCTCTCCTGACGAGCCGTCTCCCATGGACAAGAACATCAAGATCCTCATCGTCGATGACTTCTCAACGATGCGCCGGATCGTCAAGAACCTGCTCAACGACCTCGGCTTCCAGATCACCTCCGAAGCCGAGGACGGCAACAGCGCGCTGGCGCACCTGCGTTCAGCCCCCTGTGACCTGGTGATCACCGACTGGAACATGCCGGGCATGACCGGGATCGAGCTGCTGAAGTCGATCCGCACCGACCCCAAGCTGGCGCATCTGCCGGTGCTGATGGTCACCGCCGAAGCCAAGCGCGAACAGATCATCGAAGCCGCGCAGAGCGGGGTGAACGGCTACATCATCAAGCCGTTCACCGCCCAGACCCTGCAGGAAAAGCTGCAGAAGATCTTCGAACGCATGGGCAGCGCCGCATGAACGCTTCCGCAGCAGAGCGCGAGCACCTGCTGCACCTGATGCATGCGGCGCTGGGCGCACTCGAACAGGGTGACGACACGCTCTACCGCAGCTGCATCGAGTCGCTGGCCCAGTGGCGCTCGCGGCCGATCTACGCCGCCATCGACCGGCTGGCCCGCGAGTTGACCGGCGCCTTGGCCAAACTGCCGATCGACGCGCGCCTGGGCGCGCTGGCGGGCGAAGAGCTGCCGGATGCGCGCGCGCGGCTGAGCTTCGTGGTGCAAACCACGGAGGAGGCCACCCACCGCACGCTCGATCTCGTCGAGGACTGCCGCAACCGCATCGACATGCTGCGCAGCCAGGGCCTGGACTCGGCCGTCGAGAACGAACTGATGAGCGTGCGCAGCAATCTGTCGAGCATCGCGCTGGCGCAGGAGTACCAGGACCTCACCGGCCAGACCATCAAGCGCGTGGTCGGCCTGGTGCAGCAGGTCGAGCAGGCGATCGGCAAGATCAGCCATGCGCTGGGCATGCCTGAGCAGCGCCGTGACACCGGCATCGAAGCGCAGGGCCCGGCCCTGCCAGGCATCGACCGTCATGGCGTGAGCCAGGACGACGCCGATGACCTGCTGGCCGGTCTGGGACTCTGACGGGCACTCTGACATGAGCGGACACGACGACATCGCCGCGGACTTCCTGGTCGAGGCCAGTGAGATTGCCGAGCGCCTGGGGGATGAGCTGGTGCAGCTGGAGATCCAGCCGCAGGACACCAATCTGCTGAACGCGATCTTCCGCGGCTTCCACACCATCAAGGGCGGGGCCAGCTTTCTCAACTTCTCCCCGCTGGTAGAGCTCTGCCACGGCGTCGAGGAACTCTTCGACCTGCTGCGCAAGGGCCGCCTCGCGGTCGACGGCGAGCTGTTCGACCTTGCCCAGGGCGCGCTCGACCATCTCTCCGGCCAGCTGGCCGCGCTGCGCGGCGGCGCGCCAGCGGAGCGTGCCTCCGAACACCTGTTGAACGCGATCCGGATCGCTGCCCTGCCGGATGCGAGCGCTCCGACCGCGCCCGCACCCGCCAAGCCCGCGCCGACGCCGGCCGCCACGCCAGCGAAAGCCAAGACGAACGGCAGCGAGAGCATTACCGAGGACGAGTTCGAAGCGCTGGTCGACATGTTCCAGGCCGCGCAGCAGGTGCCGGCCGGCAAGCCCACGCCGCTGCCGAAAACGCCGGTGCAGACGCCGACGCCGCGCCCATCCGCCGCGCCCGCGCCACCGTCGCCCGCAGCCGCGAGTGGCGCCGCAGCCAAGGCCGCGCCGCCGGCCGAGAGCAGCGTGCGCGTCGACACCAAGCGTCTCGATGGGCTGATGAACCTGGTCGGCGAACTGGTGCTGGCGCGCAACCGTCTGAAGGCCTTGCGTCGACGCACCCGCGACGAGGACATGGAGCGCGCTGTCTCCAACCTCGACGTGGTCACCGCACGCCTGCAGGCCGAGGTGATGCGCGTGCGCATGCAGCCGGTCGGGCGCGCGTTCTCGCGCTTCCCCAAGGTCGCGCGCGATGTCGCCCGCACGCTGAAGAAAGAAGTCAACGTCCAGCTGATCGGCGAAGACACCGAGCTGGACAAGAACCTGGTCGAAGCGCTGTCCGATCCGCTGATCCACCTGGTGCGCAATGCGATCGATCACGGCATCGAAGCGCCCGACCGCCGCGAGTCGATCGGCAAGCCCCGCGCCGGCACGCTCAAGCTGTCGGCGCAGCAGGAGGGCGACCACATCGTCATCATCGTCGCCGACGACGGCGGTGGCATCGACCCCGACATGCTGCGCACCAAGGCGCGCGAGAAGGGGCTGATCGATGCCGACACCGCAGCCAGGCTTTCGCCCACCGAGGCGCTGCAGCTGATCTTTCTGCCGGGCTTCTCGACCAAGGAGCAGGCCACTGATATCTCCGGCCGCGGCGTCGGCATGGACGTGGTCAAGAGCAAGCTGGCCGAGCTGAATGGTCAGGTGCTGATCGAATCCACCCGCGGCGAAGGCACCCGCTTCGTGATCCGCGTGCCGCTGACGCTGGCGATCCTGCCCACGCTGATGGTGACCGCTGCGGGTCGGCCCTACGCGCTGCCGCTGTCCAACGTGCTGGAGGTGTTCAAGTATCGGGAGAGCCTGGTGCGCTTCATCGACGGCCACGAGGTGCTGGACCTGCGACAGCAGACCTTTCCGCTGGTGTTTCTGCGGCGCTGGCTGGGCAAGCCGGTCTCGACCGAGGACGCGGGCGTGGTGGTGGTGCAGACGCAGAACCGCAAGCTCGGCATCGTGGTCGACCAGGTCCGCGGGCGCGAGGAAGTGGTGGTCAAGCCGCTGCCGCAGTCGCTGCGCGGGCTCACCGGATTGGCCGCCGCGACGATTACCGGCGACGGAAATCTGGCGCTGATCCTCGACATCGCCGGCCTGCAGAACGCGGTCTAGGCCCCACGCCGACCGCCTCGCCACGCTGCCGATGATCTCCCCACCCTCAAGCCCCGAGCGCCAAGGCCGCTAGCGTTCCGCATGGATATCCTGAGTGTCATCGGCATTGTGCTGGGCCTCGTCGCCATCATCGGCGGTGCGGTCGCGAAGGGTGCCGGCCTGTCCTCGCTGTGGTCGGCGGCGGCCTTCATCATCGTCATCGTGGGCACGCTCGCCGCCATCCTGGTGCAGACGCCCATGCGGACCTTCCGCCGCGCGCTGCAGATCTTCGTGTGGATCGTCAAGCCGCCCGAAGATCCCGGACGCCAGCTGCTCACCCAGATCGTCAACTGGAGCACGCGCGCACGCAAGGACGGTTTGCTCGGGCTTGAGAACGACATCGGCAAGCTGTCCGACCCGTTTCTGCGCAAGGGCCTGCAGATGCTGGTCGACGGCAACGAACCCGACACCCTGCGCAAAGTGCTGGAGATCGATCTCACCAGCCAGGAGCAGACCGATCTGGCGGCCGCCAAGGTGTTCGAAGGCATGGGCGTCTATGCGCCCACGTTGGGCATCATCGGCGCGGTGCTGGGCCTGATGGCGGTCATGCAGAACCTCGCGGACCCGTCCAAGCTCGGCGTGGGTATCGCGGCGGCGTTTACCGCGACCATCTACGGCATCGCCTCGGCCAACCTGTTCTTCCTGCCCGTCGCGGCCAAGCTGAAGTCGGTGATCCGCCAGCGCGCGCGCACCCGCGAGCTGGTCATCGAAGGCCTGATTGCGATCGCCGAGGGCGAGAATCCGCGCAATCTCGAATCGCGCCTGCAGGGCTACCTGCCGTGAGTCGCCGCCGCGCCCGTGGCGGCCGCGGCGCGCCGCTTGCAGGGTAGGCCCGCACCTGCCGCCTGCGAGTCGCCATGGGCCGTCGACACAGCCACGAAGAGCACGCCAATCACGAGGCCTGGGCGATTCCCTACGGCGACCTCGTGACCCTGCTGCTGGCCTTTTTCGTCGTGATGTACTCGATTTCCTCGGTCAACGAGGGCAAGTACCGGGTGGTGTCGAACTCGCTGTCGGAGGCCTTCGGCGGCCCCGGCAAACATATTCTCCCGGTGCAGTTCGGCGAGCTGCAGCCCGACGGAGCCCGGCTCGATGCGCGCTCGATCATCGGCAGCCAGCTGCCGATGGGCCTGGTCGCCGAACGGATCGCGCAAAGCCTGCCCGAGGAGGAGCGCCAGCGCTGGCTGGACCAGCGCGCCCGCGAGAACGCTCTGCAGCAAGGCCGCTCGCGCGACGCGCTGTCGGCCATCGCAAGCGATATCGAGCAGGCGCTCGACACCCTGATCCTCGAAGACATCGTGCAGGTGTACCGGCGGGGTGACTGGCTGGAGGTCGAGATCAAGTCCGACATGCTGTTCGCCTCCGGCTCGGCGGCGCCACGTCCGGAAGCCTTGGCCGCGGTCACCCGCGTCGCCCAGGTGCTGCGCGACGCGCCCAACCTGATCCGCATCGAAGGCCATACCGACAACGTGCCGATCGCGACCGCGCTGTTTCCCAGCAACTGGGAACTGTCGGCGGCGCGCGCGGCCAGCATCGCCCGCGTGCTGGTCGGCTCCGGCGTGGCCCCGGGCCGGCTCACCGTGGTCGGCTACGGCGAGTTCCAGCCGGTGGCCGACAACCTCAGCGAAGGCGGCCGCAACGCCAACCGTCGCGTCGTGCTGGTGATCCTCGCCCGCAGCGACGCCGAAGACGCACTCACCCCCCCGCAGGAGGGCCCGTAAGCCATGCGCACCTGGTGCATTGCCAACCAGAAGGGCGGCGTCGGCAAGACCACGTCCACGCTCGCGATCGGCGCCTGTCTGGCCGAGCGTGGATTCCGCACGCTGATGGTTGATCTCGATCCTCACGCCTCGCTCTCGCGCTGGCTGGAAGTTCCTGAGGATCCGCCCCCGCCCGGCGTGTTCGAACTGTTCGCCGACGTGCCGCCGCCGCTGGTAACGCTGGCCACGCCCAGCGGCCAGCCGGGGCTCGATCTGCTGCCCGGCCAGCCGGGGCTGGCCACGCTGGAGCGGCAGAGCGCCACGCGCCAGGGATTGGGGCGCGCGCTGGTCCGCGCTTTTGCCGGTCAGCATCGCTACGACTACGCCCTGCTTGACTGCCCGCCGACGCTGGGCGTGCTGATGGTCGCCGCGCTGGCCGCCGCCGATGCGCTGATCATTCCCACGCAAACCGAACCGCTGGCTCTGCATGGGCTGAACGCGATGCTGCGCACCGCCGAGATGGTGCAGCGCTCGCGCCGCGCTCCGGTGCCGGTGCGCATCGTGCCCACCCTGTTCGACAAGCGCACCCGCGCTGCCGTCGACAGCCTCGGCGAGCTGCGCAACCGCCACGGCGAGGCCGTGTGGGATGAAGAGATCCCCGTCGATACCCGGCTGCGCGAAGCCAGCCGGCAGGCGCTGACGCCGTCATCGCTCGGCGCCAGCGCGCGCGGCGCCAGCGCCTACATGCGCCTGACCGACTGGCTGGTGACCGCTGACCTGAAGGCCGCCGCCGACGCCCCCACCCGAGGCAGCACGCCATGAACGGCAAACCCACACTGGACGATTACTTCGACGCCCTGCTCGGCGAGCCATCCGCGGCAGCCGAGCCCGTGGTCGGCCCTTCAGCGGCCGCTGCAGGGCCGGAGCAGCCGGCATCGCCACCGCCGCAACCGCCGGCGCAGACCGACGCGCCGCAGGCCGCCGCAGCGCCCGCTGCCGCTGCCGCTGCCGCTGCCGCAGTCGTCAGCGCACCGCTCGGCGCGCCGCTCGACGAGCTTGAGGCCGTGTTCGAACAGGCCCACGCCGAAGCCAAGGCGGCCGGCGTGTTCAACCAGGCGCCCAGCACACCCGCACCCGCCGCGCCGCTGGGCGATCCCCTCGACGAGCTTGAGGCCGTGTTCGAGCAGGCCCATGCCGCGGCGAAGGCCTCTGGCGTGTTCAACCAGGCGCCCACCACAGCCGCGCCCGCCGCGCCGCTGGGCGATCCCCTCGACGAGCTTGAGGCCGTGTTCGAACAGGCCCATGCCGACGCCAAAAAGGCCGGTGTGTTCCAGCAGACGCCTGCCGCCCCGCCCAAGAGCGCGGGCAACAGCGAGCTGGACGAACTCGAAGCCGCCTTCGAGGCGGCGGCCGAAGCCGCTCGCAGCGCACGTCAGGCGGCTGTGGCGGCCGCGCCCCCACTGCCCAGCCGTGCGCCCCTGCCGGGCCCCGCCGAGGTGCCGCCGCAGCACGGCGTGCTGAAGCCGCAGCTGGCCAAGCGCAGCGAAGCCATGCGCCGCCGGCTTGCGCGCCGGCGCCAGGTGGAGGTGTCCGAAGACGCCCCGATCGCGGTCGAGAAGTTCCACCGCTGGCTGCGCTTCCAGATGGGCGGGCAGAGCTACGCCGTCGAGCTGCTGAAGGTGCAGGAAGTGCAGCGCGTGCCGGACATCCTGCCGGTGCGCGGCGCGTCGTCGCACGTGATGGGGGTGATGAACCTGCGCGGCCAGATCATCGCGGTGATTGATCTCGGCGCCTGCATCGGCCTTCCGCACGAGCCGCTGACCGAAGCCTCGCGCGTGATCGTGCTGGAAACCGAAGAAGAAACCGTCGGGCTGCTGGTCAGCGCGGTGGCCGAAGTGATCTCGCTGTCCGAGCGCGCCGTCGAGAACCCGGTGAGCTCGATCCCCGCCCTGCCCCGCGAAGCCCTGATCGGCATCGCCCGCCACGGCAGCCACATGAGCGTGCTGCTGGATGCGACGGTCTTTCTTCGGTGAAGCGGGGATTCGGGATTCGGGATTCGGGATTCGGGATTCGTTGAAGCAGGCCTCGCCGCGCCATGCCTCCCGGCCAGCCCGGACGGCCGAGCGCCCGTTACCCCAAGCCTCGCGTGCGCACGCTCCTCCGAATCCCCAATCCCTAATCCCCAATCCCCGCTCTCAAGCGCCGCAATCCCGTCACAGACCGCCCGGCACGCCACTTGCCTAAGCATCGTCACGGGCTACCGCGGTTCGCGGCAGACCACGCATCGAGGCCCTGAGCACCGCCATGAGCACGATCCAGATCCCCGAAGACCTCGGCATTGAAGCCGCTGAGCCCCTGTTGGAACAGCTGCGCGGTGAGGCCAAGGGCAAGAAGCCGCTGAAGCTCGACGGCAGCAAGGTCAATCGCCTGCACGCGGCCTCGCTGCAGGTGCTCGCCGCCCTGGTGCTGCAGCGGCGTGGCGCCGGGCTTGAAACCCAGATCGAAAATCCCTCGGACGAGTTCAAGGCCGCGGCGCGCATCTGCGGCCTGGGCGGCCTGTTCGGTTGGTCCTCCCCCTGATACGCATACGGAGTACGCGCAATGAGTGGTGCACGCATTTTGGCCGTGGATGATTCCGCATCGATGCGGCAGATGGTCGCTTTCGCGCTGCGTTCCGCCGGCTGGGAGGTCGAAGAGGCCGAAGACGGCGTGGTCGCACTGGAGAAGGCGAAAGGCGCGAAGTTCAACTGCGTCGTCGCTGACGTCAACATGCCGAACATGGACGGCATCACCCTGATCCGGCACCTGCGCCAGCTGCCCGACTACAAGTTCACGCCGCTGCTGATGCTGACCACCGAGGCCGGCATGGACAAAAAGCAGGAAGGCAAGGCCGCCGGTGCCACCGGCTGGATCGTCAAGCCTTTCGACCCCGACCAGCTGATCGCGACCATCCGCAAAGTGATGGGGTGAGGCCGCCATGCCCATCGACATGAAGCAGTTCCAGGCGGTCTTCTTCGCCGAAAGCCGGGAAGGCCTCGATGCAATGGAGTCCGGCCTGCTCAGCCTGGAGTCGTCGGGCAACGATCCGGACACGATCAACACCATCTTCCGCGCGGCCCACTCGATCAAGGGCGGCGCAGCCACGTTCGGCTTCTCCGCGATTACCGGCACAACCCATCTGCTGGAGACCCTGCTCGATCAGGTGCGCGCGGGCAAGCGGGAGATCAGCCCCGAGCTGTCGGACGCGCTGCTGGCCTCGGTCGACGTGCTGCGCGACCTGCTGGTGGCCGCCGAGACCGGAGACCCCGACGACACAGCCCCCTGCGCCGAGCTCAACCGCCGCCTGTCCGCCCTGCTTGAAGCCGGTGCTCCGGCCGCAGCGGCGCCAAAGGCGGCAGGCGCACCGGCAGCCGCCAGCGCGGCCCCCGCATCGAGCGGCTGGCGCGTCAGCTTCGCCCCCCATCCCAATCTGTTCATCACCGGCAACGACCCGCTGCGCATTCTGCGCGAGCTCGATCGCCTGGGTGGGCTGACGTCGGAATGCGATGCCTCGCAGCTGCCCGCGCTCGACGCCCTGGAGGCAGTGACCTCGTACCTGCGCTGGACCCTGACCCTGCCGGCCAGCGTCAAGCAGGCGGCCATCGCCGACGCTTTCGCCTGGGTCGAAGACGAGTGCGACCTCAGCATCGAGGCGATGACATCGGCTGCGCCTGCACCTGCGCCCGCCGCACCCGCGCCTGCGCCCGTCGCCGCACCCGCAGCTCCGGTCGCGACCGCCGCTGAAGCGCTGCCGGTGCCGGCCAAGAGCGCCGACATCGTGCCGATGCCGCAGGCCGGCGAGCGCAAGGACATCGCCAAACCAGGCGCAGCGGGCGCCAAGGCCGAGCGCCCTGCGGCCGAGGTCGACAGCTCGATTCGCGTCAGCATTTCCAAAGTGGATGCGCTGATCAATCTGGTCGGTGAGCTGGTCATCACCCAGGCCATGCTGCGCCAGCAGTCGCACAGCCTTGACCCGAGCCAGCACGAGAAGCTGCTGAACGGCCTGACCCTGCTGGACCGCAACACCCGCGACCTGCAGGAAGCGGTGATGAGCGTGCGCATGCTGCCGGTGGAGTTCGTGTTCTCGCGCTTCCCGCGCATGGTCCGCGACCTCGCCACGCGACTGAGCAAAAAGGTCAACCTGCGCACCTTCGGTGAGGGCACCGAGCTGGACAAGGGCGTCATCGAACGCATCGTCGACCCGCTGGTGCATCTGGTGCGCAACTCGGTCGACCACGGGCTCGAAACGCCCGAAGAGCGCGAGGCTGCAGGCAAGGATCCGGTCGGCACGGTAGAGCTGGGCGCCTCGCATCAGGGCGGCCACATCGTCATCGAAATCACCGACGACGGCCGCGGCCTCAACCGCGAGCGCATCCTGCGCAAGGCGATGGAGCGCGGCCTGCCCGCCCATGAAGGCATGGCCGATGCCGACGTCTGGCAGCTGATCTTCCACCCCGGCCTGTCGACCGCTGAACAGGTGACCGACGTGTCGGGGCGTGGCGTTGGCATGGACGTGGTGAAGTCCAACATCTCCGAGCTGGGCGGCGAGATCGACATTGAAAGCCACCCCGGCGAGGGCACCCGCGTCACCATCCGACTGCCGCTGACACTGGCCATCCTCGACGGCATGACCGTTGCGGTGGGTGGAGAAACTTTCGTCCTGCCGCTCGGCTACGTCATCGAAGCCATGCAGCCCGATCTGCAGGAGATCCGCAGCGTGCACGGCAGCGGCAAGGTGCTGAAGGTGCGCGGCGACTACCTGCCCCTGGTCAATCTGGCCGAGTTCTATCGCCTGGGCGATGCGCGCCTGGATGAGAGCAGCCTGGTCGTGGTGGTCGAAGGCGCCGGCCGAAAGCTGGCGCTGGTGGTCGACGAGCTGCTGGGCCAGCAGCAGGTGGTCGTCAAGAACCTCGAAGCCAACTACCGACGTATTCCTGCCGTGTCGGGGGCCACCATCCTGGGCGACGGCCGCGTGGCCCTGATTGTCGACATCGGTGGCCTGGTTCGAGCGCTGGCCACCAGCGCCGCGGCCTGAGGCCGCCTCGCCGCTTTCCCACGGTGGCCGCAGCGCGATCGCTGCGGCGCCCCCGCAGCCGGGAACCGAACGCATGGCACACCCTGCAGTCACTCGAATCGCCGCCGCGCTCCGCGCGGCCCGCGAGCGGCTGATCCCCACCGCCCGACGCGCCTGGCAGCGCCTGCGCCAAGGCGGCCTGGTGCGTCAGGCCTCGACGCTGTTCCGCAGTTCGCTGGGCTTGCGGCTGGCCACCGTGGTCGCTGCGGGCGTGCTCACGGTGCTGGCCAGCACCACCCTCGTGGTCGGCTGGCGAGCCGCAGGCGCGCTGACCCAGCGCTCGGTGGACCAGCTCGATACCGCGCTCGACGTCGGCGAACGCCTGCTCGCCACCTACGACAACACCCTGCGGGACAGCGCCAGTCGCATGTACGACACCTTCCTCGCCTTCCTGCCCGAGGAAGACGTCGAACGCATGGATGACGAGATGCATGCGGCTGGCGAGCTCGAGCTGCCCGCGCTGTACATGGGCGAGACCCTGCTGAACGGCAATGACGACCCGGTGGACCGCTTCGAGCTGGCCACCAACGGCGTCGCGATGATCATACAGCTTCATGAAGGGCGCTTCGTTCGCATCAGCACCAACCTGCGCGACGACTCCGCATTCCGAGCCATCGGCAGCACGCTGCCCGAGGATCATCCGGCCCATGCGGCCCTGCTGGCCGGCGAAAACTGGAGCGGCCAGGTCGATCTGTTCGGCACCAACTACATCGCTTACTACAGCCCGGTCAGCTACTTCGACCCCTCCACCGGCGCCAGCGACGAGATCGTCGCGGCGTTCGGGGTCGCCTTCGACTACGCCGAGACCCTCGAAGCGCTCAAACAGTCGCTGAGCGAAACCGAACTGGGCGTCGACGGCTACTTCATCGCGATCAACGTGCGCGAAGGCGAAAGCTTCGGCCTGATCGAGCTGCACCCGGAACTGCAGGGGCAGCGGATCGCCGACCTGGAGGACGCCGATCTGCGCGCCGCGCTCGAAGCACTCGCGACGGGCGATGTCGAGGAGGAATATCGCTTGGACCTGAAGTCGCGCAGCGGCGAAGCGCAGACCATGGTGGCCAAGGTCCGCGACTTCCCAGCCTTTGGCTGGCGTCTGGTGGCGCTGGAGTCGCGCAGCGCGGCCATCAGCGCGGCGCTGGGCCTGCTCAGCACGATGTCGGTGCTGGCGGTGCTGGCGCTGGCCTTTCTGGTGCTGGGCCTGCGTTGGATCGCGCGCCGTCTGGTCACCGAACCCCTGGGCGAGGCCGTGCAGGCGGTCGAAGCCGTCGCCTCCGGCAACCTCGACGTGGCGCTGCGCACCGACCGCGAGGATGAAGTGGGTCGCCTCTATGGCGCGATGACCCGCATGAGTGCGCAGATCAAGGAACGGATGGAGGCCGAGCGCCGCATCGCGAAGCAGAATCTGGGCATTCGTCTCGCCCTCGACCAGGCCAGCGTGGGCGCCCTCATCGCCGACAACGAGCTTCGCATCGGCTACGCCAACCCGGTGGCGCAGCGGCTCCTGGCCCAGCGCGCCGAAGCGATCCGCGCGGTCACCCCGGACTTCGACCCGGAGGCCCTGATCGGCAGCCCGCTGTCGGTGTTCTCCGACGGCCGCACCGATGTCGGCGCGTTCGCGGCCGGGCTGAGCGGATCGCAGCGCCGCGAACTCAGCTACGGCGAGGTGGTGCTGGAGCTCAGCCTGTCGCCGGTGCGCGATGAACAGGGCGAGGCCCTGGGCCTGGTCGCGGAATGGCAGGACCGCACGATCGAGCGTCAGATCGAGCGCGAAGTGGCTTCGGTGGTCGGCGCGGCCGCCGGCGGTGATCTGGCCGTGCGCATGCAGGCCGAGGGCAAGAGCGGCTTCTACGCCCTGTTGGCCGGCAGCCTCAACCAACTCATCAGCAAGGTCGACCTGGGCATTCGCGAGATTCGCGAAGTGCTGGGAGCGCTGGCCCACGGCGACCTCTCGCACACCATCGATGTGCAGATGGACGGCGTGTTCGGCGAGATGACGTCGGATACCAACGCCACCATCCAGCACCTGCGCGAGATCGTCGGCCAGATCCAGGCCGCGGCCGACAGCATCAACACCGCCGCGGGCGAAATCAGCGCGGGCAACATCGACCTGTCGAACCGCACCGAACAGCAGGCGGCGTCGCTGGAGCAGACTGCGTCTTCGATGACCGAGCTGACCGCCACCGTGCAGCAGAACGCCGAAAGCGCGCGTCAGGCGAATGTGCTGGCCGCTGGCGCCGCAGAGGTCGCCGTCAAGGGCGGCCAGGTGGTGGATGGCGTGGTGCGGGTGATGGGCGAGATCAGCACAGCGTCGAAGCAGATCGGCGACATCATCGGCACCGTCGACAGCATCGCCTTCCAAACGAACATTCTGGCGCTGAACGCCGCGGTCGAGGCCGCTCGCGCCGGTGAGGCCGGACGCGGCTTCGCCGTGGTCGCCACCGAAGTTCGCGCACTCGCGCAGCGTTCGGCCGACGCCGCCAAGGAGATCAAGCAGCTGGTCGGCAACTCGATGGACAAGGTGGGCGCCGGCGCTCGCCTGGTGAACGACGCGGGCGCCACCATGCAGCAGATTGTGCAGTCGGTGAAGCAGGTGACTGACCTGATCGCCGAGATTTCAGCAGCATCGGGCGAGCAGTCCCGCGGCATCGAAAAGGTCAACCAGACGGTTGGCCAGCTCGACGAAATGACCCAGCAGAACGCGGCCCTCGTCGAAGAAGCGATGGCTGCCGCGCGTTCGCTGGAGGACCAGGCCCAAGACCTCGTACAGTCCGCTGCGGCTTTCCGCCTACCCAGCTAGCCCCCATACACGGAGACTGCATGCATGAGCACCGATATCGCCAAGGCCACCGCGGCCGCCACTGAAGCCCATGCCGGCATCGGCGATGAGTACCTGACCTTCAGCCTCGGCGATGAGGAGTACGCCGTCGACATCCTCAAGGTGCAGGAGATCCGCGGCTACGAGAACGTCACGCGCTTGCCGGATTCGCCGAACTTCATCAAGGGCGTCATCAACCTGCGCGGCGTCATCGTGCCGATCGTCGATCTGCGGCTGAAGTTCGAGTTGGGCCACGCCAAGTACGACGAGCTGACGGTGATGATCATTCTGAATCTCGGCAGCCGCGTGGTCGGCATCGTGGTTGACAGCGTGTCCGATGTGGTGCGTCTGCCGGCGACCGACATCAAGCCGTCGCCGGATCTCGGCGGCGCCGTCGATACGCGCCACCTGAAGGGTGTCGCCACCGTGGCCAATCGCATGCTGCTTCTGCTCGACATCGAGCCGATGATGCTGGGCCGCGACATGTCCCTGACCGACGCCGCAGCCTGAGGGCCGCTTGCGCGGCGGCTTGGGGCCGCGCATGCCGCCGCCGAGCCGCGGCCCGCGCAGTTCACGCACCACCCCTCAACCGTCCACAGCGCCCATGCCGCCAGGCGGCCGGGCGCAGGCCTACGTCGCATCGGTGTGAGCCCCACTGAGGGCAATCGCGGCACGCCATTCGATGTGGCGCGGCGCCTGAGTACGACGGCGTTGCGCACGCCCATCCTGGGCGTAGTCTTCGCGGCGCGAGGGCGGCACCCAAGGCAAGACGGATCACGTCCATCCTGGCCTCAATCCGTGGTCACCAGTCCAGCACAGGTCCAGACTCGTTCGGCCGCCACGCGGCGACGCTGAGATCTTCAGCGTTGCCTCAAGGCGACGCTCTCGCAGACAGCATCTACGCTCCGCCTCTCGACCATCGCACGCCGATGTGTCAACGCGACGCCGCACGCGATAGCGCGAGCAGAAGCAGCGGCAGCGCCTGCGCCTGCGGCTGCGGCTGCGCCAGAGTCGATGCGTGGGCATCCGCTTGCAGCCGCGGCACTTACGCGCAGCTCGGGCACGGCGCGGCTGCGCAAGCCTCGCGAATCCGTCAGCGCATCAGCGCAACGTCAAGGCGCAGCTCTTGCACTAGCAGCGCAGGCACACCAGACCCCGACGAGGCGCGCACGATGAAGAGCCCCCTTTCGCTGCTGAGCCTTGCGCTGTGCGCAGGCCTCGGCTGTTCAACTGTGCAGGCCCAAGCGCTGCCCCAAGGCTGGACACTTACGCCCACACTCAGTGCCAACTACGACTGGCTGCGCGTGGATGAAGACACGCGCAGCTTTCCCGACGCGCGCGACTTCCGCCGCGCGCGCATCGGCGTCACGATCCGCTCCGGCGAACGCTGGCAGCTGCGCGCCGAGCATGATGTTGAAGAGCGCACGGCTCCGGAAGCCAGCCTGCAGATCTTTCTCAGCGGCGGTCGACACCTGCGCTTCGGCCAGTTCAAGCATCCCTTTCTGCTCGACGATGTGATCAACGAGCGGCAGACGCCGCTGATGGAGCAGTCGCTGGCCACCACCTACGCGGTGGCGCGACGACTCGGCATCGCTTACGGGCAGTCGGACGAGCGGCACAGCTTCGATATCTCGCTGTTCGACAAGCGGCTTGACGGTCGCTTCGAGGGCACGGGCTTGGCAGCGCGCTACACGCGCGTGCTGCGCCGCGACAGCGCGGGGCTTCTGCATCTGGGCGCCTCGCTCGCGCTGGACGATCCACGCGCGGACAGCGCGCGCTGGAGCACCCGTCCAGAGTCGGGCATCGCAAGCGTGTCCCTGGTGGATACCGGCACCTTTGCTGGTGTTGATACCAACCAGCGCTTCGCGGCCGAAGCGCTGTGGCTGCACAACGCGTGGTCGATCCAGGCCGAGCACGCCATCGGGCGCAGCACGCGCTCCGGCCTCGGCGACTTCAGCTCGGACGCGAGCTATGCCCTGCTGAGCTGGTCGCCCACCGGCCACGCCCGCAGCTACAAGTCCGGCGTGGTGGGCTCACCGAAGGCCGGCGAGGGCGAGACGCCCTGGGAGCTGTTCGTCCGCTACAGCCGGGTCGACCTGGACGACGCGCCGGTGCTGGGCGGCGTCGAGCGCGACTGGACGGCCGGCGCCACCTGGTACGTGCACCCGAACGTGCGCCTGCTGGCGAACTACACCCACGTCGACAGCCGCCGCCGCGGCGTGGTCGACAACCCCGATCTGTTCCAGTTCCGGATTCAGTTGACCTACTGAACGGACGCCGCCGCCGAGTCCAAGCTTTGTCACCGCAAGAGCCGCCATCCCAGGGATCGCGGCAAGGAGCCCCCCAATGATGCGTTGGTTCAACAATCTGTTCATCGGCCGCAAGCTGACGATCGCGTTCGCTGTGCTCACTTCACTGGCCGTGCTCATCGGCGGGTTCGGCATCAAGGAGCTGCGCGACGAGAGCGCGTTGATCTCCGATCTGACCGAGCGCGCCCTGCCGGCACGCACGGCGCTGCTGGAGCTGCGCGGCATTCTCGGCGAGTACCGCACCTTCGAAGTGGCCCAGCTGGGCTACCAGGGCCAGGCGGCCGAGCTGGCGGACTATCGCAATCGCACCACCGGCCTGCGCACTGACTTCGACAGCACGCTGGGGCGCTATGAGGCCCTGATCCGCAGCGACGCAGAGCGCGCTCTGTTCGACAAGATCAAGGCGGCGGGTGCCGCCTACTTCGGTGCAGGCACCAAGATCGCCGCGGCGATCGACGCGGACGACTTCGATACGGCGCGGGCGATCTCCGGCGACGAAGCGCGACCGCTGCGACGCGCCCTGATGGACGAGATCAAGGCGCTGATCGAAGAGACCAGCGGCCAGCTGGATGCACAGGTGGCCTCGGCGCAGGAAGCCGCCAGCGCCGCAACCTACCAGCTTGGCGGCGGCATGCTTGCGATCGCCGCTTTTGCCGCGGTGTTCGGCTGGAGCATCACCCGCGCGATCACCCGACCGTTGGAACAGGCCACCCGCGCCGCCGAAGGCATCGCCCGCGGCAAGCTCGATCAGGTGATCCGCGCCGAATCGCGCGACGAGTCCGGGCAGCTGCTGGCCTCGATGGCCGAAATGCAGAAACAGCTCAACGCCGTCCGCGAGGCGCAGCGGCTGCTGGCCGAGCAGCATGGAGCCGGCATGCTCGATCAACGCATCGATGTCAGCCGCTTCACGGGAGATTTCGCGCGCATGGCGGAAGAGGTCAATGCCGTGGTCGACGGCCATGTGAATGCGCAGCGTCGTATGGCCGAGGTCATGGGCTTCTACGCCGAGGGCGACTTCAACCACGACATGGATCGTCTGCCGGGCCAGCAGGCGGCGATCTCCCTGGCGATGGATACGGTCAAAACCCGCCTGGGCGAGATCAACGCCGCCATCTCCGAGCTGTCGACCGCAGCCAATCGCGGCGACTTCAAGACCCGCGGCGATGCCGGCCGCTTCCAGCACGATTTCCGCCGCATGGTAGAGGGCCTGAACTCGCTGATGGCGACCACCGACACCCAGCTCACCGGCATCTCGGTGCTGCTGCGCGCGCTCGCCGAGGGCGACCTCACGCAGCGCCTCGAGAGTCAGGCGCAGGGCGTGTTCGCGCAGATCCGCAGCGACGCCAACCAGATGGTCGACCGACTGCGCAGCATCATCGGCGAGATCAAGGCCTCGTCCGCGACCGTGCGCTCCGCCGCAGGCGAAATCGCCGCCGGCAACGCCGATCTGTCGGTGCGCACGGAGCAACAGGCCGCCTCGCTGGAAGAAACCGCCGCCAGCATGGAAGAACTCACCTCCACCGTGCGCGGCAATGCCGAGAACGCGCGCAGCGCGAACCAGCTCGCGATCGGCGCCGGCGATGTCGCCGAGCGCGGGGGACAAGTCGTGCGTCAAGTGGTCGACACCATGGGCCAGATCAACGCGCAGTCGCGCAAGATCGAGGACATCATCGGCGTCATCGACGGCATCGCTTTCCAGACCAACATCCTCGCCTTGAACGCCGCGGTCGAAGCTGCGCGCGCCGGCGAACAGGGCCGCGGATTCGCCGTGGTCGCAGGCGAAGTGCGCACACTGGCGCAGCGCTCGGCGGCCGCCGCGCGCGAGATCAAGGGCCTCATCTCCGAGACCGTGCAGCGCGTGGGCACCGGCAGCCAGCTGGTCGACTCCGCCGGCGCCACCATGGCCGAGATTCTGTCGGCGGTGAAGCGCGTCACCGACATCATGGGCGAGATCAGCGCGGCGTCGGCCGAGCAGACCTCTGGCATCGAACAGGTCAGCGCCACCGTCACCCACATGGACGAAGCCACCCAGCAGAACGCCGCCCTCGTCGAAGAAGCCACCGCGGCGGCACGCGCGCTCGAAGATCAGGCCACGCGGCTGGCGGAGAACGTGGCGAGGTTCAGGCTTTGACGATCGGGATTCGAGATTCGTGATCGGGGATTCGCAAAAGCGGGGCGTGGCGAGGTCGAGACAGGCGCATCACTTGAACGTCTGAGGGGCCGCAGTGAGGTTTAGGCCCCAAGGTCCGCGATTCGAGATTCGTCAGAGCAGCTGGTCGAGGACGTCGCGCGAGCGCTTCGCGTTTTGCCCCGAGCCGAGCTCACGAGCCGCAGCGGTCTGGATCACAGCCGCCCCCTGCTCCAGCGAATCCCCAAATCCCCAATCCCGAATCCCAGCTTCACAGGCACAGGCCTTGCCTCCTGCAGCTGCAACCGCCGCCAAACCGTCACCGCCGCCTCGGAGCCGCCATGTCCTTCGCCCTTTCCAGCAGCAAGCGTTCGTCCTCGGCGCGGGCGGCAGAGGCCGCCAACGAAGCGCGTCAGGAGTTCCTCACCTTCCGCCTGGGGCCGCAGGAGTTCGGCGTCGACATCCTCAAGGTGCAGGAGATCCGCGGCTACGAGAACGTCACCCGCATTCCCGATACGCCGGACTACCTGAAGGGCGTGATCAACCTGCGCGGCGCTGTCGTTCCCGTGGTCGACATGCGGCTCAAGTTCCGACTGCCGGCGGAGTACGACGCCTTCACCGTGATGATCGTGCTCAACATGGCCGCGGCGGTCGTTGGCATCGTGGTCGACAGCGTGTCGGATGTCACCGCCTTCAGCCCCGACCAGCTGAAGCCCGCGCCAGATTTCGGAAAGACGGTAGACGCTCGCTTTCTGACCGGCATCGGCATGGCCGGTGAGCGCATGGTGCTGCTGCTCGACATCGACGAGATGCTGCGCGCCGAAGCGCTCAGCCTGATGGCCGCCGCCGGCTGAGGCTCAGCCCAACTCAGATCACGGTGGAGGGCTTGCCGATGAGCCGAAGTATCCAGGCGCGTTCCACCTTGATCCTCGGCGCGCTGGCCGCGCTGAGCTTTGCGCTGGCGACGGTGTTGATCCAGAGCAAAGCCGGTGACGCCCAATCGCTGGCGGCCAGTCGCGAACTGGCGGCCATCGCCGAGGCACAGGCGGGGCGGGTGCAGAGGCTGGCCGAGAGCCCCCTGTTCATGAGTCGCGCGCTGGCGGCCAGCACACGCGCTGAGATTCTAAGCGGCACGCCTTCGCGCCAGCGCATTGTCGAAGTCGTGCGTCAGCACGCGCTCTCCGACCCCAGCGCCTTGGGCTACTGGATCGAGTTCGAGCGCGACGGCTTCGACGGCCTCGATGCAAGCAGTCCTGCCGACGCCAGCCTTGGGGTCACCGATAGCGGCAGGCTGTCCATTTACTGGGTGCGGGACGCATCGGGCGCCGTGTCGCTGGAGGATTCCACCGGTACCGAGAACGACACCAATCTGGACGAAGAGGCGTACTACGCGGCTGCGCGCACGCGCGGCGCCGAGATGATGTTTGAGCCGTATCTGTACACCGTCTTCGATCGTGAAGTGCTGATGACCAGCCTGATGGTGCCCATCCTTGTCGATGGCCAGCATCGCGGTGTCGCCGGTGCGGATGTCACTCTGGAAGGCATGCAGCGCGCACTCGGTGAGGTGCGCCCCTTCGAGACCGGCGTGCTGCGCCTGTTCTCGCCCAGCGGCAAAGTGATGGCGGCCCCCGAAACCGAACTGCTTGGCAAGGATTGGCCGAGCCTCCGCTCGCCCGAGGAGCGCGCAAAACTCGCCCAGGGACAGCGCGTGCTGGCAGAAGCCGAAGATCCCGCGGTGGGTGGCCCTGCCATGCAGGTGTTCCTGCCTTTCCGGGTGGGCGCCGGCAGCGATCTGTTCGTGCTGCAGGTCTCGGCGCCTGTCGAAGTGGTCATGGCCAGCGTCGCCGAAGTACGCAACCGCATTCTGTTGATCGGCCTGCTGAGCGTCCTTGTGCTGGTTGTCGCCGTCGCGCTGATCATCCGCCGTCTGGTTGGACAGCCGCTCGCGTCGGCCGTGCAGTCGGTCGAGCGCCTTGCAGCCGGCGACTTCGATGCCCGCATCGACGCCACCTCGGATGACGAGGTGGGGCGTCTCGGCAAGGCGCTGGTGCAGATGCGTGACCTGCTCGGCGCCTTCATGCTTGAACAGATTGAGCTCTCACGTCGACACGCCGAGGGCGAGTTGAGTCTGCGCGTCGAGGCCAGCCGATACCGCGGCGCTTTCGGAGGCATGGCGGCTGGCGTCAATCGCTTGGTCGACCAGCACATCGCGACCAGCAGCCAGATCATCGATGTCGTGCAGGCCTACGCCCGCGGCGATCTGAGCCCCTCGATGCCCGCGATGGCGGGCGAGATGCGCCGCTACAGCGACGCCTTGGCCGGCGTACGCGGCAACCTCACGGCCATACGCGATGAGATCCTGCGGCTGTCGCGCGGCGCCGCGGCCGGTGACTTCCACCTCCGCGGTGATGCAGACCGGTTCGAGCATGCTTTCCGCGAGATGGTCGATGCGCTGAACGCGCTGATGGAGAACGCCGACACGGGTCTCAGCCGCACCTGCGAGGTGCTGGGCGCCATCGCCCAGGGCGATTTGCGCAAGCGCATCGAGGGCGCGGCCTCAGGGCGCTTCGCCGAGCTGCAGGCCTCGACCAATGCCACCGCCGAAGCCCTGCGCGGGATTCTTGGCGAGATTCATTCGGCGGTGGACGCGATCAACAGCGCTGCCAGCGAAATCGCCGCGGGCAATGCCGATCTCTCTTCGCGCACCGAGCAGCAGGCGGCGTCTCTTGAAGAAACCGCTGCCAGCATGGAAGAACTCACCTCCACCGTGCGCGGCAATGCCGAGAACGCGCGCAGCGCGAACCAGCTCGCGATCGGCGCCGGCGATGTCGCCGAGCGCGGGGGACAAGTCGTGCGTCAGGTGGTCGACACCATGGGCCAGATCAACGCGCAGTCGCGCAAGATCGAGGACATCATCGGCGTCATCGACGGCATCGCTTTCCAGACCAACATCCTCGCCTTGAACGCCGCGGTCGAAGCTGCGCGCGCCGGCGAACAGGGCCGCGGATTCGCCGTGGTCGCAGGCGAAGTGCGCACGCTGGCGCAGCGCTCGGCGGCCGCCGCCCGCGAGATCAAGGGCCTCATCTCCGAGACCGTGCAGCGCGTGGGCACCGGCAGCCAGCTGGTCGACTCCGCCGGCGCCACCATGGCCGAGATTCTGTCGGCGGTGAAGCGCGTCACCGACATCATGGGTGAGATCAGCGCGGCGTCGGCCGAGCAGACCTCGGGCATCGAACAGGTCAGCGCCACCGTCACCCACATGGACGAGGCCACCCAGCAGAACGCAGCGCTGGTCGAAGAAGCCACCGCAGCAGCACGCGCGCTCGAAGACCAGGCCGCGCGGCTGGCGCAGAACGTGGCGAGGTTCAGGCTTTAAGCGCCCGAGTCTCTGGGCATCAGGCTGGGCAGGTTCGGGCGCTCGACGAAGAGGGAGCTGGCCACGACCTTGCCGTCGGCATCGAGTTCGGCCTCCGGCTGCAGCGGGTTGGCATACAGCAGGCCCCACTGGCGCACGCCGTTGATGCGCTTGCCGACGTGGCGGTACAAGCCTTCGAAGTGGCGGGGAATGACGCGGGCGTCTGGCGGCGATCCACATCGGTGTCGCATATCGACGCTCAAAAAGCAGAACGCCGGCGCAAGGCCGGCGTTCGCTTGAAGCTCGACGCGTGGGGCGCCGGCCTCAGTGCTTCAGGTTCTTGCGCAGGCGCTCCAAGGCCTGCAGCTGCGCGACCGCTTGCGCCAGCTGGGCTTGAGCCTCGGCCACTTCCATGGCTTCGCTGCGGTTGGCGAGGATGCGCTCGGCTTCTTCCTTGGCCTTCTTGGCCGCGGCCTCGTCGATGTCCTTGCCGCGAATGGCGGTGTCCGTGAGCACAGTCACCACCTGCGGCTGCACTTCGAGAATGCCGCCGGAGACGTAGAACAGCTGCTCTTCGCCGTTCGGCAGGATCACACGAACCTGGCCGGCCTTGAGGCGAGTGATGAGCGGCGCGTGCTTGGGCGCGATGCCGAGCTCACCCATCTCGCCGGTGGCGACCACCATGGAAACCGGGCCGGAGTAGATCTCCTCCTCGGCGCTGACGATGTCGCAACGGATGGTGCTCATTGGTGCTCTCTCGCTTTGCTCGTTCGCAGAATTCGGGATTGGGGATTGGGGATTCGTAAGAGCGGACTGAGGCGAGCTTCTGCTCTACGCCTTTGCAAATCCCGAATCCCGTCTCCCGAATCCCGGTCGGTCGCGGCCTTAGGCCGCGGCCGACATAGCCTTTGCCTTCTCGAACACTTCGTCGATGCCGCCGACCATGTAGAAGGCCTGCTCGGGCAGGTGGTCGCACTCGCCGTCCACGATCATCTTGAAGCCGCGGATGGTTTCCTTCAGCGAGACGTACTTGCCGGGCGAGCCCGTGAAGACTTCGGCGACGAAGAAGGGCTGCGAGAAGAAGCGCTCGACCTTGCGCGCGCGCGACACGACCTGCTTGTCCTCTTCGGACAGCTCGTCCATGCCGAGGATCGCAATGATGTCCTTCAGCTCTTTGTAGCGCTGCAGGGTCGACTGCACCTTGCGGGCGGTGTCGTAGTGCTCGTTGCCGATCACGTTCGGGTCCAGCTGGCGGCTGGTCGAGTCGAGCGGGTCGACCGCCGGGTAGATGCCCAGCGAAGCGATGTTGCGGCTCAGCACGACGGTGGCGTCGAGGTGGGCGAAGGTGGTCGCCGGCGACGGGTCAGTGAGGTCGTCCGCGGGAACGTAGACGGCCTGGATCGAGGTGATCGAGCCGGTCTTGGTCGAGGTGATGCGCTCCTGCAGGACGCCCATTTCCTCGGCCAGGGTCGGCTGGTAACCCACCGCCGACGGCATACGGCCCAGCAGCGCCGACACTTCGGTGCCGGCCAGGGTGTAGCGGTAGATGTTGTCGACGAACAGCAGCACGTCGCGGCCTTCATCGCGGAAGTGCTCGGCGATCGACAGGCCGGTGAGCGCAACGCGCAGACGGTTGCCCGGCGGCTCGTTCATCTGGCCGTAGACCAGGGCGACCTTGTCGAGGACGTTCGAGTCCTTCATCTCGTGGTAGAAGTCGTTGCCTTCGCGGGTACGCTCACCGACGCCGGCGAACACCGAGTAGCCGCTGTGCTCGATCGCGATGTTGCGGATCAGCTCCATCATGTTGACGGTCTTGCCGACGCCGGCGCCGCCGAACAGGCCGACCTTGCCACCCTTGGCGAACGGGCACATCAGGTCGATGACCTTGATGCCGGTTTCCAGCAGTTCGTTGGCAGCCGCCTGGTCTTCGTACGAGGGCGCGGGCTGGTGGATGACGCGGTAGTGTTCGGCATTGACCGGGCCGGCTTCGTCGATCGGGTTGCCGAGCACGTCCATGATGCGACCCAGGGTTTCCTTGCCGACCGGCACCTTGATGCCTTCGCCGGTGTTGTCGGCGAGCAGGCCGCGCTTCAGACCTTCCGTCGAACCCAGTGCGATCGTGCGGACCACGCCGTCGCCCAGCTGCTGCTGGACTTCCAGCGTGATGTCGGTGCCACCGACCTTCAGCGCGTCGTACACGCGCGGGACCGACTCACGCGGGAATTCCACGTCGACGACGGCGCCGATGATCTGGACAACTTTACCCTGGCTCATTTCTGTGCTCCGAAGTGTGTTTCTTTGTTCGCTCGGTGATGCGGGCTTGGGTTCGAGGCGCTAGCTGCGTGTTGCCGCGCTGGTCAATCCCGAATCCCCAATCCCGAATCCCGTGCTCTTAAACCGCCGCCGCGCCGCCCACGATCTCCGAAATTTCCTGGGTGATCGCGGCCTGGCGGGCCTTGTTGTAGATCAGGTTCAGCGTGTCGATCAGCTTGCTCGCGTTGTCCGACGCCGACTTCATCGCAACCATGCGCGCCGCGTGCTCGGACGCGAGGTTCTCAAGCACGGCCTGGTAGACCAGCGACTCCACGTAACGCGTCAGCACGTCGTTCAGCACGCTGGGCGCGTCCGGCTCGTAGATGTAGTCCCAGTCGTGGCTCTGGGCCATTTCCTCAGCGGGCGGCAGCGGCAGCAGCTGGTCGACGGTCGGCCGCTGCGTCATGGTGTTGATGAAGTCGTTGTAGGCCAGCTTGACGCGATCGACGGTGCCGCTCTCGTAGGCGTCCAGCATGACCTTGATGATGCCGATCAGCTGCTCGACCTGCGGCTTCTCGCCGAGGTGGGTGACCGAAGCCACCATGTTGACCTTGAGGCGACGGAAGAAAGCGTTCGCCTTCTGGCCGATCGCCACCACATCAACCTCGACGCCCTGCTGCTGGTGCTCGCGGATCTCGCCGAGCAGCTTGCGGAACAGGTTGGAGTTGAGGCCGCCGCAGAGGCCGCGGTCGGTGGACACCACGATGTAGCCGACCCGCTTCACCGTGTTGCGCGCCGCCATATAGGGGTGCACATAGTCGGTGTTGGCGCGGGCGATGTGGCCGATCACCTGCTTCATCAGTCGCGCATACGGGCGCGAGGCCTTCATGCGGTCCTGGGCTTTACGGATCTTGGATGCCGAGACCATCTCCAGTGCGCGGGTCACCTTGCGGGTGTTCTGCACCGACTTGATCTTGGACTTGATTTCGCGGCCGCCTGCCATTGCTTTGCTCGCTCTGCTCGCTGCGCGGGAATGGGGATTCGGGATTCGGGATTCGCAAGCGGGGCGCCGGGTCGCCCTTGCGAATCCCGAATCCCCACTCCCGAATCCCGGCTACATCACCACGTCCCGGTGGACTTGAACTCGCTGATGCCCTTCTTGAAGGCGCCTTCGATGTCCTTGTTCCAGTCGCCGTTCTCGACGATCTTGGCCATCAGTTCGCCCTGGGTGTTGGCGAAGTGCGCGTGCAGGCCGGCCTCGAAGGCGCCGATCTTGTTGAGCGGCAGGTCGTCCATGTAGCCGTTGTCGACGGCGTACAGCGACAGCGCCATCTGCGCGATCGACAGCGGCGAGTACTGCTTCTGCTTCATCAGCTCGGTAACGCGCTGACCGCGCTCCAGCTGCTTGCGGGTGGTTTCATCGAGGTCCGACGCGAACTGCGCGAACGCCGCCAGCTCGCGGAACTGCGCGAGCGAGAGGCGGATACCGCCGCCCAGCTTCTTGATGATCTTGGTCTGGGCGGCACCACCGACGCGCGACACCGAGATACCGGCGTTGACGGCCGGGCGGATGCCGGCGTTGAACAGGTCGGTTTCCAGGAAGATCTGGCCGTCGGTGATCGAGATCACGTTGGTCGGAACGAAGGCCGAGACGTCGCCGGCCTGGGTCTCGATGATCGGCAGCGCCGTCAGCGAGCCGGTCTTGCCCTTGACGCGACCGTTGGTGTGCTTCTCGACGTACTCCTCGTTGACGCGCGCAGCGCGCTCAAGCAGACGCGAGTGGAGATAGAACACGTCACCGGGGTAGGCTTCGCGGCCCGGCGGGCGACGCAGCAGCAGGGACACCTGGCGGTAGGCCACGGCCTGCTTGGACAGGTCGTCATAGATGATCAGGGCGTCTTCGCCGTTGTCGCGGAAGTACTCGCCCATCGAGCAGCCTGAGTACGGGGCGATGAACTGCATCGCAGCGGACTCCGACGCGGTGGCGGCAACCACGATGGTGTGGGCCAGCGCGCCGTACTCTTCCAGCTTGCGCACGACGTTCGCGATCGAGGAGGCCTTCTGGCCGATCGCCACGTAGATGCACTTAACGCCGGTGCCCTTCTGGTTGATGATCGCGTCGATCGCCAGTGCGGTCTTGCCGGTCTGGCGGTCGCCGATGATCAGCTCGCGCTGACCGCGACCGACCGGGATCATGGCGTCGACCGACTTGTAGCCGGTCTGCACCGGCTGGTCGACCGACTTGCGCCAGATCACGCCCGGAGCCACCTTTTCGATCGGCGCACTTTCGGTCGCTGCAATCGGGCCCTTGCCGTCGATCGGAGTGCCGAGCGCGTCAACCACGCGACCCAGCAAGCCGGTGCCCACCGGCACTTCGAGAATGCGGCCGGTGGTCTTGACGGTGTCGCCTTCGCGGATGTGCTCGTAATCACCCAGCACCACTGCGCCGACCGAGTCGCGCTCGAGGTTCAGGGCCAGCGCGTAGGTGTTGCCCGGCAGCTCGATCATTTCGCCGGCCATCACGTCGACCAGGCCGTGGATGCGAACGATGCCGTCGGCGACCGAGGTCACGGTGCCTTCATTGCGCGCTTCGGCGGCGAGCTTGACCTTCTCGATGCGGCCGCGGATCAGTTCGCTGATTTCGGAGGGGTTGAGCTGGCTCTGCATGGGAGATCCCTGGAGATTTCGAATTCGTGAATGGGGTGCCGGACCGACGCCTCGGGCTGGCCGCCCGCTGCGCGCCGCAGCTCACCCTTGAGCGAGCGCGCGCGCAGCAGAGGACTGCAAGCCTGGTCTCGTGTCCGCCGACGGTCCCTAGGGACCGACGCGAACCGGCACATCCCTGCGCCCGGGGAGCGACTTGCCCCCCGCGGATGGCGCCCTGCATGCGGCAGGACGCCGAAAAACAGAACAGCGCGTCTGGCGTCAGGACGCCAGAGCGCGCTCCATACGCTTCAACTTGCCGCGGACCGAACCGTCGATGACGATATCGCCCGCGTTGATCACCGCGCCGCCGATCAGCTCGGCATCGACCGCGAGGGTGATGCTGACGTCGGCGCCGAAGCGCTTCTTCAGCGAGGCCTTCAGGGCTTCGACTTCGGCGTCGGACAGTGCGGCAGCGGACACCACCTGCACCGGCACCACGCGCTCGGCTTCGGCGCGCAGCACTTCGAACTGGGCCGCGATTTCGGTCAGCAGCGAAACGCGACCGTTCTCGGCCAGCACGGCCAGGAAACGGATCTGCTCCTCGCTGGCGCCGGGCGGCTGCAGCAGTTCAACCAGCGCCTTGGCGCCGACGTGCGGATGACCGAACAGGGCCGAGACCGCGGGGTTTGCGGCGGCCTGGGCGCTGAACGACAGCGCTGCCGACCAGGCCGGCAGGGCCTGCTGGCCGCGCGCCACCTGGAAGGCGGCACGGGCGTAGGGACGGGCGAGAGTGGCTGCGCTGCTCATGCTCAGATCTCAGCCGCCAGCTCGGACAGCAGCGCCTTGTGGGCGTCGGCATTGATCTCGCGGCGCAGCACCTTTTCGGCGCCAGCCACGGCCAATGCGGCGACCTGCTGGCGCAGCTCCTCGCGGGCGCGGTGCGACGCGGCTTCGATTTCGGCTTTGCCCGCGGCGAGCTGACGCTCGGCTTCGGCAACAGCGTCCTGCTTGGCCTTGTCGATAATCTGGTTGGCGCGGGCGTGGGCCTGCTCGATGATCTCGTTGCCCTTGCCGCGGGCTTCCTTCAGCAGATCATTGACGCGGGTCTCGGCCTGCACCAGGTCGCGCTGGCTGCGCTCGGCGGCGGCCAGGCCTTCAGCAATCTTCTTCTGGCGCTCTTCAATGGCCTGCAGAAGCGGCGGCCAGATCTTGGTCGCAACGATCCAGATCAGGCCGGCGAAGGCCAGACCTTGGGCGATAAGTGTGGCTAGGCTCATGGGATGTTTTCCGGAGAAGTGGGCCCCAGCGCACTGCCGGGGCATCGCTCACCGGCAGCGCCGGCGTTGGCCGGCGCCACCGACAGATCCGGATCAGCCGCCCTGGATCACGCTGATCAGCGGGTTGGCGAAGGCGAACAGCATGCCGATCGCGACGCTGATGATGAAGGCCGCGTCGATCAGGCCGGCGGTGATGAACATGCGGACCTGCAGGACCGGAATCAGCTCCGGCTGACGCGCAGCAGACTCCAGGAACTTGCCCGCCATGAGCGCCATACCGATACCGGCGCCCAGCGCAGCCAGACCGATCATGATGCCGATGGCCAGCGCGGTGGACGACTGGACGGACGCGAGGTGGAGGATGGCTTCCATGGTTTTTCTCCGAGAGCGAAGTGCTTTGAGGTGGGTGAAACGAAAGGGTGAGATCCGCGCGGGGGCGGGGTGCTGCGATTGACCAAGCGCCCCGGGCGCTTAGTGGTGCTCTTCCATGAGGCTCAGGTAGACCACCGACAGCATCATGAAGATGAAGGCCTGCAGCGGGATCACCAGTAGATGGAACAGCATCCAGCCGAGGCCGAAGGCACCGCTGGCGACGACGCCGAACACGCCAGCGCTGGCGAGCACCCAGATGAGCAGGAACACGATTTCGCCGCCGAACATGTTGCCGAAAAGACGCATCGCCAGCGAAACGGGCTTGCTCAGAAGCTCGACCGCGTTGAGCAGCAGATTCGCCGGGAACATCCAAGGACCGAAGGGCGCGACGAACAGCTCCTTGACGAAACCGCCGAGCCCCTTGGCGCGCAGCGCGAAGAAGATCATCAGGAAGAACACGCTGATGGACAGGCCGAGGGTCGCATGCACGTCCGCGGTCGGCACCGGCTTCCAGTAGTTGTACTTGCTGGGGTCCTCAGCGCCCGCCATTTCGGCGACGAGCATGCTGAGCTTGCCCATGGGCACCGCAATGAAATCTGCCGGAATCATCTTCAGCAGGTTCATCAGCAGGATCCACACGAACAGGGTGATCGCGATCGGCGTAACCAGCTTGGAGGCGCCGTGGTAGGCGTCCTTGGCCTGCTTGTCGAGGAACTCAAGAACGATCTCGACAAAGGCCTGCCACTTGCCGGGCACGCCCGCCGTGGCCTTGCGGGTCGCCATCCACATCGCAAACACGCCGATCAGACCCATGAAAACGGCCGTCAGAAAGGTGTCGACGTGCAGCGTCCAGACACTGCCTTCCTGAAAGCTGACCGTAAGGTTCTTCAGGTGGTGCTGGATGTAGGTCGTGGGAGTCTGTGCGCCTTCAGCCGCCATTGCGATGGATCCCGAAACGTTTGAATGCGGAGAGCAACCCGTAGCACCGGGCCGCGGGGGTGGCTTAGTTGCGCTGCGGTCCAGCGCTCGAGGCGGGGATGGCGGCCGCGACCGCGAAGGTCACCAGCCCGACAACCACACCGAGCAGCAAGGGCAGCGGCGGCAGCCGCCACAGCCCGAACCCCAGCAGCAGGACAAATCCCACCACGAGAATCTTCATCACCAGACCCGCCACCAGACCGCCGAGCGCCTCGCTGGGGCTGGGTGCACGACCCGGAAAGGCGCGCCACCCAAGCAGCAAAGTGCCGGCCCCGAGTGCCGCTGACCCGAGCCCTGCAGCCACCGCCGCGAGCGGCGACACCAGCAGGAATGCGAATGCCAGCACGCATGCCATGACCAGCTGGGCCAGCGCACAGCGCCGCGCCAGACGTCGGCCGGAGGCCAGGGGTGAAGTCACGGTTGCAACCTGTCTGCGTGAAAATCGGCACTGTCGGCCGACCAAAGCCGGCGAAGTATAGCAGTGCGGAAAATGGCCGGACAACTCGCCCGAGGTCGACAAAGTCGGAGCCGGGCAGCGAAAACTCCGATATCTGGCCCGCTTCGGGCTGGACCGGGTCCACTCCAGCGAGCCAGATGCACGGGCTAACCCAGCGCGCGGCGGCGCTGCGAAGGCGTCCCATCGGGCTCGTTACGCCTGCCGGCCCAGGCTAGTGAGAAGCGCGCTTGGGGGCCTTAGAGAGGAGCTCGCACAGGGGCTGCGCTCGCGCGGCGGCCGCGGAGGCGACCAACTCCCTGCCTCGCCGGGCGTGCCCATGGGGCCTGATTCACCGGCACGCACACCCGGCCAGCACCTTGCGGGCCAACGGGGTGCCCAGTGCGGTGACGGACGGCTGCAGCGTTCAGCGAGTCAGGTCACCGAGCGCACTCGCCGCCAGCAAGAACGCCCCGCTGCGCCCCGAGCGTTCGCCCAAGCCTGGCGTGATCAGACAGGTCTCCGGCTGGAATCCGCTGCCGTCTGGATCGAAGTAGCCCGCGAGTTCGGCTGCCGCGACCGCGCGCACTTCGGGCAGCAGGCGCCTGTCCTCGAACACGCCGCCGCCCAGCAGCACGCGCTCGGCGCCCGTCAGTACCAGGGATGCGCAGAGCTGCCCGAGCGCATGAGCGACGATCTCGATGCCAGCGTGCCCGTCCTCCAGCGCCACGAGGGGACTGCCGTAGCGGGCAAGAATCGCTGGGCCGCTGGCCACGCCCTCAAGACAATCGCCGTGGAAGGGGCAGGTTCCGGCAAAGCCGAGATCCAGCGGGTGTCGGCGCAGCTTCAGATGGCCCAGCTCGGGATGCAGGGCGCCGTGCACCGCCCGCCCATGCACGACCCAGCCCCCGCCGATGCCGGTGCCGACGGTGACATAGACCAGCGACTGGCAGCCCTGCCCTGCGCCCCAACGCGCCTCCGCCAGCGCGGCCGCATTGACGTCGGTGTCGAGCGCGAAGGCGCAGCGTGGCCGCTCACGCAGCAGTCGACGCCAGTCCGTCCCCTGCCAACCGGGCTTGGGCGTGGCGAGCACGCACGCGTAGTCCGGCGCCTGCGGGTGAACCCGCACCGGGCCGAAGGCAGCCACACCGATCGCTGCGATCGGGCCATGGGTGCGCTCAGCATCAACGAGAACTCGCTCGATCGCCTCCAGGGTTTCGGGGCCAGCGCCGGTGGCCACGCGCGCGGAGTGCAGCACGCGATCGGGACCGTGGCCGACTTCCACCCAGCATTTGGTGCCGCCCGCTTCAATCGCCGCCAGCAGCGGCCCGGGCGCACTCATCCGAGGTCGTCCCGGCGATACCACTGGAACTGCAGCGGCGGCAGCACGTCCGAAGGCGCCTCGTTTCGCAGGGCCCGCCAGCGCCCCGTCGGCAGAGCGATGCGGGTGGACTCAGCGCCAAAGTTGAAGGCGGCTAGGAAACCCTCCCCGCTTCGCAGCAGCAACTGACCCGGCGATTCCGAGGGCACGCGGCGGCAGTGCACGCCAGCGCTCAACTCCGGCTGCTCGGCGCGCAGCGCAATCAAGGTCTGGATCGCCGCCAGACAGCGCAGGCCGATCTCGTCCGCCTGCGGATGCTCCGGACCCGCCCAGGGCATCGGGGGACGATGCAACCAACGTCCCTCGTGGCAGCGCTGCGGATCGCTGCGCCAGCCCGCGTCGTTGTCGAGCGCGATCTCGTCGCCCATGTACAGCACCGGCAGACCGGGCAGAGAGAAGCTCAGCGCGTACATCAGCAGCAGGCGATCCAGCGCAGTCTGCAGCGCTTCGCTGTCGCCCAAGCGACGCGCCGCACTCAAGCCACACAGGGCCGCGGTCATGCCGTTGGTGCCGTGCGCATGCGCACCCGCTTCGCTTTGGAAGCTCTCGCCCCGGGCGAGGCTGCCGTCGGCGCCGGTGTAATGCTCCGCAATGCGGGCGAGGTCGATGCCCGCCCTCGCACACTCCGTGGCGAGCACCTGCCATCCGATGTCGTCGTGACAGCGCACGTAGTGCACCCACGCACACGCAGCAGGCAAGTCCGGCAAGGCGTCAATGACCTGCGCTGGCACCTGCGTATCGCGCGCGGCAAGCGCTACCCATCCCGCGGCCATCCAGCTGCTGCAGTAGGCCAGCTGACACTCGCGCTCGGGGCGCGCAGGATCGGACAGACCGAAGTAGGCGGGCACTTCGGCCGTGGGGACAATCGCTTCCGCCTTCAGCAGCACGCCGGGCGCCACCCGATCGAGACCCGCGCGCAGAGCCTGGACGATCCAATGGGTCTCCGGTTCGTTCATGCAGCGCGTGCCTTGCCGCTTCCACAGGAAGGCCGTCGAGTCGAGCCGGAACACATCGATGCCGCGGTTGGCCAAGCGCGTCATGGTCAGCAGCATCTCGCCGAAGACCTCGGGGTTCGACCAGTCGAGATCCCACTGGTAGGGGTAGAAGGTGGTCCACACCCAGCTGTCCAGTGCGTCCACGCGGGTGAAGTTGCCCGGCGCGGTGCGCGGAAAGATCTGCGGCAGCGAAGCCTCCCAGCGCCGCACGGCATCGGCACTCGGAAGCGTGCGATAGAACGCGCGGAAGCGTGGATCTCCCGCGCGCGCCGCCTGCGCCCAGGCGTGGTCATCGGCGGTGTGGTTCAGCACCAGGTCCGCGCAGAGGCGGATGTCCGCGCGGCGAAGGGCGCGGGTCAGCGCAAGCAGGTCCTCGTCGCTGCCGATCCGGGGATCCACACGCTCGTAGTCGCGGACCGCAAAGCCGCCATCGTTGTCGCCCTCTCGCGGCAGCGTGAAAGGCAGCAGATGCAGGTAGCCCACACCGAGTCGCTGCAGGTACGGGATACGCTCGATCACCCCGCGCAGGCTGCCACCGAAGCGATCCACATACGCGCAGTAGCCGATGCCCGCCGGTCCGACTGCAGCGTCTTCCGCTCGTCGGGCATCCAGCGACCGCAGCTCAGGCGAACGGTCCGCTCGCAGCGACTGCAGCTGCGCCTCAAGCGCCCGCATCCAGGCGTTGAAGCCCGGATGCGATCCATAGAGTCGCTGCAACCGCTCGCGCAGCGCATTGCCCTGCGGGGCCTGCTTGGGCACCGTCAGCGGCGTCTGTGGAGTGTCACCGGCCATCAGAACGCGTACCGCAGGACAAGGTTGGCGGTGCGACCGTTGATCGAGCGCGCGCGCAGGATGTTGTCCTGGCCTTCGACGATCGCCCCCTCTTCGACTTCGGTCAGACCAAGGGTGTCGAACAGGTTGTTGACGCTCACGCCCAGGCTCAGCCCGTCGCGCAGCTCGTACTCACCGAACAGGTTGACCTGGGTGTAGCCGGGCATGACCAGCACGTTGTTGTCTTGCGCATAGGCGTCGGTGGTGCCGATCAGATTCAGCCCGGCCAACCAGCGTTCGCCGGCGTAGCTGCCGGTGAACTGGTAGATGGCACGCGCCTGGCGACGCGGACGGTTGCCCTCGAACTGCGGCGTGATCGCATCGCGGCTGATCTCGGCGTCGGTCAGGGTCAGGCCGCCGCTCAGCGCGATCGGCCCGCTGTACCAGGCAGCCTCGAACTCGACGCCGTTGGCGGTGTAGACGCGGTCGAGGAAGCGCTGGCTGGTGGCCTCGAAGTTCTGCTCTTCGGTCTCGGCGCGGAACGCGGTGACGAACAGGTTGAGCGGGCCGCTGCGGTACTTCAGGCCGAACTCCAGCTGGTTGACCAGATCGATCGCGTCCTGGCTGCGCACCGAACCATCGGCGGCGACCACGCCGAACAGCAGCCGATCGGCGTTGGCGCGGCCACCGCGGCTGATGCGGGCGAAAGCGCCGAGATCCTCATTGAGCAGATAGTTCGCGCCCGCCGAGTACGAGGTGTAGCGCCAGTCGTAGTTGACCGGCTGACGCACCGCGCTTATCACCGACACGCTGCGCTCGTTGGCGCTGATCACGCCGTTGCCGTCGACGTCGAAGTTCTCGCGCTGCACGCTGCCCGCATAGCTGCCGCGGGCCTTGCCGCTGTCGCGGCGCAGGCTCAGGTCGAAGTCCCAGGCGCCCAGACTGTGGGTGAACGCGAGGTAAGGCGCCTCGACGCTGTAGTCGGTGTCGTAGCTGCGCGTGCAGCAGTTGCCCCAGAACGGCACCCCGTAGGCGTAGAGCCCGCCCTGCGAGAAGACCGTGCCATTGGCGCCGATGACATTCAGCAGGGCCGCGTTGTCACCCTTGAGCTCCAGCGCATAGGAGTTCCACAGCCAGTCCATGTCGATGCTCTGGCGCGACACGTACAGGCCGCCCTTGAGGCTGGCCTCGCCGCCGCCGAGGGCGAACGCGCGGGTCAGCTGCAAATCGTTCTGGGCATTGCCGAAGTCGTTGATCTCGACGTCGAACAGATGGATGCGCAGCGCTTGGCCGCTGAAGGTCTGGCCAGCCTGTGGCCCATTGGCATAGACCAGACGCGCGCCCGCGCCGCCGATCGATGCGGCGAGCGCTGCGGCGCCGCTGGCCTCGGCGGGGAAGGGCGAGATGAAGCGGCCGCTGTTGTCGGCGATGCGGAAGCGGTTCAGCACCGACCAGTCGCCGCCGAGATCGAAGGCGAACTCGGCGCCGAAAGCGGTGGACTGGGGACGCATGCCATCGGCGATGTCGGATCGGCGTCGGTTGTTCTCGCCATCGAGACCGAAGTTCGAAAGGAAGAAGGCGGAATGCGGGGTGTCGCTGCGCGGATCGAAACCCGGCAGGCTGCCGAGGTCGGGATCACTGTTGCGGCCGCTCGCGCGCACCGGCATCGGCAGATAGCCGATCGCGCGGTCGTCCAGACGCTTGAAGTAGACACGCGCGTAGCCCTGCTCGAACTGTCGGGTCAGGTTGCCCTTGATCTGGCCGCCGGACTCACCGTCGTAGCCGGCGCGACGCACGCCCTCGCCCTGGCGCCAGAAGCCACCGATATGGAAGTTCCAGCCGTCGCCGACGGGTGCTCCGTACTCGAAATCGGTGCGCAGGTTGTCGTAGCCCAGGCCGTAGTTCAGCGCCACCGAACCGCCGGCGTACTCGCCGGTCTTGCTGATCAGGTTGATCACGCCGCCGGGCGAGTTGCTGGCGAAGGTCGAGGCGCTGCCGCCGCGCACAGCTTCGATACGGTCGAGCGTGGCGTCGGCGCGCAGGAAGATGTCGGCGTTGCCGAAGGCGATGTCGCCGAACTCCATCACCGGCAGACCGTCCTCATGCAGCTGCAGGAACTTGGCGCCGCCGGCGGCCACGGGCAGGCCGCGCACGGCGATGTTGGCATTGCCCTCGCCGCCCGTGCTCTCCGAACGCACGCCAGGCAGGTTGCGGAAGATCTCGGCGGTGCTGCGCGGCGCCGATTCGCCGATCGCCTCCACGCCGAGCGTGCTGACCGAGTTGCTGGCCCGCATCTTCGAGATGGGCAGGGCCGCGGCGGTGACCACCACCTGATCCAGATTGAGGCCGCGCTCGTCCTCGGCGGCCTGTTCGGCGTTCTCGTTCGCCGGGGCGTCTTGGGCAGACACCTGCAGACCGCAACAGGCAAGACCAATGGCCAGCGCCAGCGGATGCAAGCCGCGCTGAGTGGAATCGACGCGACGCGTGGTTCGACGTGTGCTGTTCATGCGTTCCCTCCCCAGGGATGTATGGATGCTCGGCTGAGCCGGTCTCGCCCCATCTTCCTACGGCGCGTCTGTGCAGGCCTGCAGCGGACGATGTGGCGCCCGAGGCCGACCTTCTACGCCGCTCTGCAATCGATTGCAATACGCAGCGCAGAATGCAGGACTCACCCGCTCGGCCTAGCATGCAGACCCACCACCCACAGCAGCGGAAGCCAGCGCATGCCAAGCCCGTTCACTGCCGGACTGTCTGCCCTCGACGTCGCCATCATCGTCGCGTACCTGCTGGGTGTGATCGCTCTGGGCCTGTACGTCTCGCGACGCCGCAGCAGCACCGACGACTTTTTCCTGGCTTCGCGCGATTCCACCTGGCCGGTGATCGGCTTCGCCCTTCTGGCTTCGAACATTTCCTCCACCACTCTGGTTGGGCTGGCCGGCGCGGCCTACGCGATCGGCATCTCGGTCTACAACTACGAATGGATGGCCACCGTCGTGCTGGCCTTCTTCTGCGTGTTTCTGCTGCCCTTCCTGCTGCGCTCGCAGGTCTACACCATGCCGGAGTACCTGGAGCGTCGCTACGACCGCCGCTCACGGCTGGCATTTTCCGGATTGACGGTGTTCCTGAACGTGGTGGTCGACACCGCTGGCGCGCTGTACGGCGGCGCGCTGCTATTCAAGCTCGCGTTTCCGGACGTACCGCTGTGGCAGATCGTTGCCGTGCTGGCGCTCTCGGCCGGCATCTACACCTTGGTCGGCGGCCTGCGCGCGGTGATGGTCACGGAAACTGTGCAGGCCGTGCTGCTGCTGGTGGCCTCTCTGGTGATCAGCGTGTTCGCGTTCGACGCCGTCGGCGGCTGGGACGCGCTGATGGCGCAGATCGCCCCCGAGAAGCTGTCGCTGATCCGGCCGATGGACGACCCCGGCGTGCCCTGGCACGGCCTGCTGCTGGGCGTGCCCCTGCTGGGCTTCTACTTCTGGTGCACCAACCAGTTCATGGTCCAGCGCGTGCTGAGCGCACGCAATCTCAATCACGGCCGCTGGGGCAGCCTATTCGCCGGCCTGCTCAAGCTGCCGGTGCTGTATCTGATGGTGCTGCCGGGTACCTGCGCGATCCTGCTCTACCCCCAGCTGTCCTCGCCCGACCTGGTCTACCCCACCCTGCTGTTCGATCTGCTGCCGGCCGGCCTGCTGGGCCTTGTGGTCGCCGGCTTTCTCGCTGCGATCATGTCGTCGATCGCCTCGACCTTCAATTCGGCGGCGACGCTGGTAACCATGGACTTCGTGCGGCCGCTGCGGCCGCAGGCCAGCGACGCCAGCCTGGTGCGCACCGGCCGCATCACCACCCTGGTGTTCATGGTCGTCGCCGTGCTGTGGGCGCCGCAGATCGAGCGCTTCGGCTCGCTCTGGCAGTACCTGCAGGCGGTGCTGGCCTACGCGGTGCCGCCGATCGTGGCGCTGTTCGTGGTCGGCATGTTCTCGCGCCGCGCCAACGCCACCGGCGCGTTCGCCACGCTCATTGCTGGCGCCCTGGGCGGTGCCGTTTTGTTCTATCTCAACGTGCTGGCCGCAGAGCCGATCGGCCTGCACTTCCTGCTGGTGGCGCCGATCCTGTTCGCGCTGTGCACCGTCACCCATCTGGTCGCCAGCCGATTCGCCGAGGCGCCCAGCCGCGAAGCCCTGGCGCCGCTGCTGTGGACACCTGCGGCCTTCCGCGCCGAAAGCGAAGAGCTGCGCGTGCTGCCGCTGTGGCAGAACTACCGCGTGCAGGCCATCGCCCTGCTTGCCCTGACGGCGGCCATCGTCTGGAGCTTCCGCTGAACGCTCCGCCTCAGGCCGAAGCCCGCACCACCAGCACGGGCGCCATCTGCACAGAGTCCGCACAGTCGCAGCGCCCCTCCAGGATCATCTCGACCAGCAGATGCGCGGCGCGCGCGATGTCCTGCCGGATCGTGGTCAAGGGCGGCAAGGTGTGGCGGGCCAGCTCGACATCGTCAAAGCCCACCACGGCCACATCCTCAGGCACACGTCGGCCGGCCTCCGCCAGGGCACGCAGCGCACTGGTGGCGATCACGTCCGAGGCCGCGAACACCGCGTCGAACTGCAGTCCCTTGGCCAGCGCCTTGGAAATCGCCGAGTACGCATCGTCGGCGCTGAAGCGCGTGCGGATGCGCAGCGCGGCCTCGGGCTTCACCCCCGCGGCCTTCAGAGCCTGCAGGTAGCCCTGATGACGCAGACCGATCTCGGGCAGACGCTCGTCGCCGAGAAAAGCGATGCGGCGGCGCCCCTGCGACAGCAGATGTCGGGTCGCCATCGCCCCGCCCACGGTGTTGTCGCAGCCGACGGAGGCATAGGCCTGATCAGGCAGTCGGCCACCCCAGACCACCAGCGGTCGTCCACGCTTGGCGGCCGCGTTGATGGTCGAGTGCTCATGGCTCTGGCCGATCAGGATCACTCCGTCGGCGCGGCCCGGCTGCAGGAAGCGATCGATCCAGTCATCCTCGTGCACCGGCACCTTCGACAGCAGCATGCTGTAGCCGCGCTCGGCCAGCGCATCGGCGATGTGCGCCAGCATGCTCATCAGGAACGGGTCGGACAGCGACTGGCTGGCCTCGTGCACCAGCGGCACCGCCACCGCAATCGTGCGAGAGCGCTGCACGCGCAGGCTCTGCGCCACCGGGTTGATCGAGTAGCCCATCTTCTTGGCAAGCGCCTGGATGCGCTTGCGGGTGTCCGCGGACACCAGCGGGTTGTCGGCCAGCGCGCGGGAGACGGTGGACTCGGCGACACCGGCACGGCGGGCGACGTCGGACATGGTCAGTGCGGGCGGCACGCCGCCACTGCGAGGTTTTGCTTTGCTTGAGCTCATGCGCCAAGGATGCCCCTCGCGCGGCCCGAGAGCCAGCTTCAAGCGAGCTGGATTGCGCCAATCGCGAGGTGATCCACGTTTACGGGCTCAGCGCGCGTCAGGGAGTCTTCGCCCACAGCGACGCGAACGCCGCGCTGCGCCCGCGCGCGCGTGCCGAAAGCGCGCGCCGGGTCCGTAAGCTCGCCCTTCGCGGCGCAGCGCCGGGCCTCACTGCGATGCGGCGGCGGACTGCGGCAGGCGCAGCACCACCGACAGCCCGCCGCCTTCGCGCAGACCGAGGCGCACCTGTCCACCGTGCGCCTCGACGATCTCGCGCACCAAGGCCAAACCCAGGCCGGTGCCGCTCCGCTTGGTGGAATAGAACGGCAGCAGGGCCTGCTCCAGCACCAGCGGGCTCATGCCCGGGCCGCGATCCGCGACCTCGATGCACAGCCAGCCAGCCAGCTCGCGCGCCTCCAGCGTGACGCCCTCGGGCGGCGAGCCGGACTCGTGTGCATTTTTCAGCAGGTTGAGCAGCGCCTGACCCATCTGCGCCGGATCGAATCGCGCCTGGGCCGGCGGAGGCGACACCAGCGCGAAGCTGCGCTCGGCCGCCAGCCTCTGCAGGAAGGGCGCGAGTTCGACGTTCTCGGGCTGCGGGTTGGGCAGCTTGGCGAAGCGCGCATAGCCGCGAATGAACGCGTTGAGGTGCCGCGCGCGCTCTTCGATGGTTTCGAACACCGGGCCCAGGCGCTCGTGCTGGCCGCGGCGATTGAGCTCCGCGCCCGAATGCGCGAGCGAGGCGATCGGCGCCAGCGAGTTGTTCAGCTCGTGGCTGATGACCCGGATCACCTTCTTCCAGGCGCGGACCTCGGTGCGCCGCAGCTCATGGGTGAGCGGACGCAGCAGCAGCAGGCGGTGCTCGCGGCCATTCAGGCGGAACCCGCGCTGGGCCAAATGCCAGGTGTCGTCGTCCTCGCGCTCACCCAGCGCCACCAGCCCATCGCGGCCGCCTTCCACGGCCTCGCGCAAGGCCTGCGGCTGGCCCTCCAGCGCCCCGTGCAGGGTCAGGCCCTGCATGCGACGCCCGCCGTTCAGAAGGCGTCGCGCCGCGATGTTGGCGTAGACCAGAAAGCCTCGCGCATCGGCCAGCAGCATGGCGACAGGCGTGTTCTGCAGCATGGTGTCGAGCAGCAGCTCGCGCTGTACCAGAATCTGGCGCTGATCGCGCAGCACGCTGCCGAGCTCGTTGTGGGCGCGCACCAGGTCGCCCAGTTCATCGTCGGAATCCCAGGCGACACCGAAGCTGAAATCGCCGTCGCGGTAGCCGCTGACGGTGCCGCCCAGCGCGCGGAACAGGGAGAGGATCGGATGCAGCACGCGCCGCGCCGCCAGCAGAGCCAGCGGCAGGCAGACCAGCAGGGCCGCGCAGACCGCCAGCACAGGGCTGTGCAGGTATTCGACCAGGGCGACAGAGAGTGCGGCTGCCAGGGCCATCAGCGCGCCCAGAGCCAGCAGCAGGCGACCGGCCAGCGAGCGGCGGCGACGGCGCAGCGGCATCAGCGTGCGATGCCCAGGCGCTCCATGCGCCGGTACAGCGCCTGCCGGCTCAAGCCCAGCTCGGCGGCCGCCTGCGCAACCACGCCACCGGCGCGCGCCAGTGCCGCTTCGATGCTGGTGCGATCGGGTTCGTCCGCGAAGCCCGCCTCGCTCTGCGGCGCGGACACCGGCGCTGCCGGCAGACCGAGATCCGTGGCTTCGATCTGCGCGCCGCGCGCCAGCAGGCTGGCGCGTTCGATCACATTGCGCAGCTCGCGCACGTTGCCGGGCCAGGCATGCCGCAGCAGGGCTTCGCGCGCACCGGCCGACAGCGGCTTGCGGCCGGCAAGGAAGTGTTCGGCCAGCGGCAGGATGTCGAGCGGCCGCGCGGCCAGCGGCGGCAGCTTCAGCTCGATCAGGTTGAGCCGGTAGTACAGGTCTTCGCGGAACTGCCCGGCGCGGATCATGCTCGGGATGTCGGCATTGGTCGCGCTCAGCACGCGCACCCGCACCTGGCGCTCGCGGTTGCTGCCCAGGCGCTCGAAGCGGCCGGTCTCAAGCACGCGCAGCAGCTTCATCTGCCCGGCCGGCGGCAGGTTGCCGATCTCGTCCAGAAACAGGGTGCCGCCGTCGGCGGCCTCGAACTTGCCCTCGCGCGCCTTGCTGGCGCCGGTGTAGGCGCCGGCTTCGGCGCCGAAGAGTTCGGCTTCGATCAACTCGGACGGCAGCGCGCCGCAGTTGAGCGTGACGAAGGGGCCTTCGCGCACCTGCGAGTTGGCCTGCAGGATTTCGGCGATGCGCTCCTTGCCGGCACCGTTGGGGCCGGTGATCAGCACCGGCACATCGGCGCGCGCGATCTGCGCGACCAGCTGCAGCAGCTCGGCCATGGCCGGGTCGGCAAACACCAGGCCACGCAGATCGAGCTCACTCTTCAGCGCCTCGCTGCGCCGGCGCTGGCTGGATTTGAGCCGCATCAGCTCGCGGTTGGCCTGACCCAGTTCGACCAGGTTGCGCACGCTCGCGACCAATCGCGCATCGTCCCAGGGCTTGGCCAGGTAGTCCGCCGCGCCGGCCTTGACCAGTTCCACCGCCGCTTCGAGGTGGGTCCAGGCGGTGAGCAGGATCACCGGCAGGTCCGGATACGCCGCGCGAATGCGCCGGAACAGGGCCACGCCCTCCGCACCGGAGGTGGTGTCAGCGCTGAAGTTCATGTCCTGAATCACCAGATCGATGCCGCCCGCCGCCAGCCGCTCCAACCCGGCCTCGGGATCGGCGGCGTGCTCGGCCTCGATGTCATGCAGGGACAGCAGCACCGAGAGCGCGGTGGCGACGGCCGGGTTGTCGTCGATGATCAGGACGGTGGGCATTGGAAGCCGGGATTGGGGATTGGGGATTCGTCAGAGCGGGGTGCGGCGAGCTTCGACGCCGCGAGGTTAGCAGCGTCTGTTGAAGCGGGGATTGGGAAATCGGGAATCGGGATGGGGGATTCGCAGCAGCGCCGTGCTGCGAGACGGGTGGTCGCTCGATACGCCGATGTGTTCTCCGTGAGCTCCATCGGCGCGCCATTCAGACCTGCGCGACAGGATCGAACGAAGCGCTGCGAATCCCGAATCCCGAATCCCGAATCCCCAATCCCGCGCGCAGCGCCCTCAGGCGCTGCGGGTCGCCTCTGCCGGTGGAATTCGCGAGGCCCGCCAGGCGGGGCCGAAGGCCGCCAGCAGGCCGAGCAGCCACAGACCCAAAGCGCCCAGCGGCAGCTGCGCCAGCGGCAGTCGCTCGACCTCCAGCTGACTGATGAGCAGCTGGTTCAGGCCCAGCGCCAGGACGATGCCGACCGCGATGCCAGCGCTGGTGACCAGAAAGTTCTCGATCAGGAAGTAGCGCAGGATGTCGAAGCGGCGTGCGCCGATCGCGCGACGCACGCCGATCTGCTTGCGCCGCTGGTTCACCCACAGCGTGGCCATGCCGACGATGCCCGAGGCCGTGACCATGAGCAGCAGCCCGACCACGGCCAGCAGCATCCAGGCCAGCGAACGGTCGGCGCGATAGCGGTTCACGCGCGCCTGCTCAAGGCTGACCGTGCCCAGGTGGACACGGTCATCACGTGCAGCCATGAGCGCATCCTCGACCTCGCGCATCAGACGATCACGCTGGCCGGGCTCGGTGCGTACGATGTACTGGCCGACGGGATCCAGCGAGCGGACCGCACCGATCATGCTGCGCTCACCGTCCACGCCCAGCTGGCCCCAGGGACTCTGCAGGCGCTCGACCACGCCCACGACTTCGAACGGGCTTTCGCCAAGATAGGCGGTGCGGCCCACCCAAGTCGTCTCGCCGGGGAACAGCTGTTCGGCCATCGCGCGGCTCAGGATCGCCACGCGCGGGGCCATGGTCGCCATCGAGGGTTCGATGGTGATGCTGTCGGTCTCGACAAAGTCGCGGCCCTCGATCAGCGACAGGCCCAGCGCGTCCACCAGGCTGTCGCCGGTGTAGTAGAACGCGGTGTTGAAGCCGCTCTGGATCGGATCTTCCAGCGAGCGCCGCACGCCGAGGTTCCAGCCCGACTGGCCCAGCGGAATCATGTTGGACCTGGCCACGGCCACCACGCCGGGCATCGCGCGGATCATCGCGAGGTCGGCGTCGTGCATTGCCGGTACGTCGACGCCCTCGCGGAAGACATAGCTGCGGAACTGGAAGGTGTTGGCCTCGTCGGCCCCGGTGGGACGCGCGGCGATGGCGAGGCGGTCGGCCACGATGTACAGCGCATTGCCGAGAATGGCGAGGGTCAGCGCGACCTGCATGGCAATCAGCAGGGCGCCGGTCTTGGAGCGCATCAGCGCCGAGAGGATGGGGCGGAGTTCCATGATGGGCCTCACTGGGTCTTGAGCTGGATGGCAGGGGCGACCTGGCAGGCACGCCAGGTGGGCAGCAGGCCGGCGAGCACGGCGGCGCCGATCGCAGTGCCGACGGTGACCAGCAGCATCGTGGGGCTCATGTGCGCCACCGCGGCCACTTCGGATGATTGCTGCGCGAGCACCCACAGGCCGCCGAAGGTCAGGCCGAGGCCGATCAGGCCGCCGGCCGCACCGACCACGCTGGCCTGCACCAGGTACTGCTGGAACACCTGGCCGCGGGTGGCGCCCAGCGCACGGCGCACGCCGATCTCGCCGGCATGCGCGGTGAACTTGGCCAGCAGCAGGCCGACGGTGTTGACGATGCACACCAGCAGGAAGCCGGCGGCCAGCAGGGTCTGCAGCACAGTGTCGTCGCCGAGCACCTCCTGGTCGTCCATCAGCTCGATCACGTCGAGCAGCCGCGAGGTCTCGCCCACCGGCAGCCGGCCCAGTGCCTTCTGTGCGGCGACGTGGCCGCGCAGGCGCTCCAAGTAGGCGTCGCGGTCGCCGGCGTCGGCCAGCTCCACCCAGTACTGCATGAACACGCACTCGGAGTTCACGAAGGCCTCGAAGCCCGGCTCCGGGCCGTCACCGGAGCAGTTGACCCGGCCGTTCGGGCCCGCCTCGTTGGCGATCGCGTTGCGCAGCGGGATGAACACGTCGTCGGTTTCGCTGAAGCGGTTGTCGCCGCCGATCAGCCAGTAGTACTTGGGCATCGGCTGCCACGCGGCGAGCACGCCGGTGATCACGTACTCGCGCTCGAACATGCGCAGGCGGCGGCCGGTGGGATCTTCGTCGCCGAACAGGCGGCGGGCGAACGCGGCCGACAGCACCACCTCATTGGCGCCGCGGGCGTCGGCGTCCGCGCTCCACGCCCCGCCGTAGGCGAAGGGCGCCTCGAACATCGCGAAAAAGTCGGCGCCCACCGCCATGCCGCTGACCAGCTGATTGCCGAGATCGCCCTCCAGCTCGGCCACGCCGCCGACGGCATACATGGCCGAGCGGCGCAGACCGGCGGCCGCATCCGCGTCGAGCAGTTCGCGCAGGTCCAGCCAGCTCTGGTGCGGGGAGACGAAGCCGACCTCGCCGCCGTCCTCGGGCGTGGGCTGGTTGTTCACCTGCACCGCAATCAGGCGGTCGCTCTTGGACGGGATCGGATCGCCCGACATCGCGCGCAGCACGGTGAGTGTCGACATCGCGGTGGCCACGCCGACCGCCAGCGTCAGCACCATCAGGGCGGTCAGCACGGGGTTGCGGCGCAAGCCGCGCAAGCCCAGCTTCAAGTAGTAAGCGAACATGGGGCGCTCCTCAGGCCTGCACGGCGCGCAGGGCGACGTGGCCGTGGTCGAGATCGCTGACCTGGCCGTCGACGATGTGCACGTTGCGCTGCGCACGCGCGGCGAGTTCCGGGTCGTGGGTGACCATGACGATGGTCGTGCCCTCGGCATTGATCTGCTCCAGCAGCTCCATCACTCCGCGCGCCATCTGCGAGTCGAGGTTGCCGGTGGGCTCGTCCGCCAGCAGCAGGCGCGGCTGGCCGGCCAGCGCGCGGGCAATGGCCACACGCTGCTGCTGACCGCCCGAGAGTTCTGCCGGGTAGTGCTTCATGCGCGAGGCCAGCCCGACCTTGCCCAGCGCCTCCTCGATCCGGCGCTTGCGTTCGGCGGCGTTGAAGCCGCGGTAGCGCAAGGGCACATCGACGTTGTCGAACAGGTTGAGATCGGCGATCAGGTTGAAGCCCTGGAAGATGAAGCCGAGCTTCTGGTTGCGCAGTCGCGAACGGGCATCGTCGTCCAGGCCCTGCACGGCCACACCGTCGAGCAGGTACTCACCGCCGCTGAACTCCTCCAGCAGGCCGGCGATATTGAGGAAGGTGGTCTTGCCCGAGCCCGACGGCCCGGTCACCGCAACGAACTCACCCTCGCGCACCTCGATGTCGATACCGCGCAGGGCGTGGGTTTCGATCATGTGGGTGCGGTAGACCTTGCTGAGTTTGCGCATCGAGAGCATGGGGCGATCCTTCTGTGGTCGGCGCTGCGCGCCGGTGGTCCTGGAAGCTGGGATTCGGGATTGGGGATTCGTCAGAGCAGGTCGCGGCGGGACTTGAGCTGTTGGCGGTTTCGGATGTTCGGAGCGGGCCTGCGGAGTTCGCGAAGGGATGAGGACCGTCGGCCAACCCCGAATCCCCGATCCCCAAGCCCCGCTCTCACCTCACCACCACCCGCTCGGCATCGTCGAACAGGTCGGTGCCGGCAATGACGATGCGGTCGCCGGGGGCGGCGCCTTCGAGGATCTCGACCGCGCCGACGCTTTGCGCGCCGAGCCGGATCTCGCGGCGAACGGCGATGTCGCCCTCCATCACCCAGGCAAGGCGACCGCCCTGGGCTTCGACGAAGGGCCCGCGCGGCACGATCAGCACATCGGGCTTGGACTCGAACAGCAGGCGCGCCGACAGACGCTGGTTCTGGCGCAGGCCCTCGGGCTGGCCGCCTTCGAACTCGACGCGTACACGCACCCGGCTGGCGACGACCTCGGGCGAAACCGCGATCACCCGACCCGGCGCTTCGTTCTGCCCGAGACGGACAGACACCTGCAGGCCGAGGCCCACGTCGTCCGCATAGGCCTCGGGCACTTCGATCTCGGCCTGCAGGCGAGAGAGGTCGACCAGGGTGACCAGCGGCGTGTTGGCGGCAACCACGGCGCGGTCGATCACCGACACCGTGCCCACCTGGCCGTCGATCGGCGCACGCAGGTGCAAGGCATCGATGCGACGTTCAAGCTCCTGCACCGCCAGCCGCTGCCGCTGCAGGGCCTGCTCGCGGGTTGCGAGATCGAAGCCGACGCTGCGGCTTTCCAGATCGACGCCGCGCAGCGCGTGCTCGCGCACGATCTCCGCGCTCTTGACTGCATCCTGTGCGCGCAGCACTTCGATCTCGGCCAAGGCCCCCATGCGGTGAGCGCGCTCGGTGCGCTCAAGGTCACGACGGCGCGCGTTGAGCGCGATCTCGGCCTCGTCCAGCGTGCGCCGCGCCAGCTGGCGCTGCTTCTCGGCCTCGATCCGCTGACGACCGACTTCAGCGTCGAGGCTGGCCAGGGTGGCCTGCTCGCGGGACAGCTCGGACTTCAGCTCGGGCGAGTCGATCGCGAGCAGCACCTCGCCCGTCTTCACCGTCGCACCGGCCTGGATGCGCAGGCTGACCGTGCCGGCCGAGGGCGCGTACAGGGTCGGGCTGACCGCGGCGACCACGCGGCCATCGACCACCGCATCGCGAACCAGGGTGCCGCGCGTCACTTCGGCAATGCGCAGGCGTTCGGCATTGACGCCGCGCTCCGCCGACAGCCACCCGGAGAGGCCCCACAGTCCGAGCACCAGCGGCAGCGCGATCAGCGCGGCGCGGCGCGCAGCCGGGCGCTTCCACAGCGGCAGCGTGGCAGGTGCAAGCGCTCGGTCTTGGGCGGCGGTGTCGCGGATCATGCTCAGCCTCCTTGGCGGATGCTTAGCCCCAAGCAGACTGCGTGCCAAGTCTCAAGCATATGTTTTACATGGATTTTGTGAGGCGCAACGCCACGTCCGCACCGACCGCTCGGACGTCCGGGCGGACAGGCTGCCCGCAGGGCTCGGCCAGCGGACTGCTAAAGTCCGCGCCCGCCCGATGTGCGAGTTCGTCCCATGCCTCCCTTCAAGGAACGCGGCACCCAGGTGACCCGCGTCGAAGCCTTCGTCGATGCCGCCTTCGCGTTTGCCATCACCCTGATGGCGGTGGCTGGCGAATCGATACCGGACAGCGTCGAGTCGCTGAGCAATGCGATGAAAGGCATTCCGGCCTTTGCCCTCGCGTTCGCGCTGATCCTGCGGTTCTGGGCGTCGCACGCGGACTGGAGTCGCGCTTACGGGCTGGACGACGTCGGATCGGTGCGTTTGAGTCTGCTGCTGGTGATGCTGCTGCTGGTCTTTGTCTACCCGGTGCGGATGGTGTTCGCCGCCCTGTGCAACTCGCTCAGCGGTGGCTGGCTGCCCGCCGGCTTCACCATCACCGAGCTGTCGGATCTGCCGGTGCTGTTCATCACCTTCGCGGTGGCGTTCGGCTCGATGGGGGCCGTGATGTGGGCCCTGTATCTGCGCGCCTGGCGGTTCCGCGAGCGGCTTGATCTCGATGCCCGCGAGCGCCTGTGGACGCGCCTCTGCCTGTGGAACTGGGGCCTGGTGCCGGTGGTGGCGATGGTGTCGATCACCTTGGCGCTGACGATTCCCGCCACGCGCGAATCGGGCTGGCTGCTGGGCCTGCCGGGCTTCGTGTTCTTCGTGCTGCACTTGAGCGAACTTTTCCTGCGACGCCGGCTGGGCAAACAGCTGAAGGCGCTGGAGGCCCCATGAGCGCGGTGAACCCGCACCGCCGTGCGCAAACACCCGGCGACCCTGCACTGGCGCGGTGTCAGGCCTGGCTGGAGCGCGCGGTGATCGGTCTGAACCTCTGCCCGTACGCGCGCGCGCCGCATGTCGGCGGACGCATCCGCTGGGTGCTGAGCGAGGCCGCCAACAGCGATGCACTCGTCGAAGAGCTGCTGCGCGAGCTGGAGCACCTGCGCCAGCACGACACCGCCGAGGTCGAGACCACCCTGCTGGTCGTTCCCCATCTGCTCGCCGATTTCGACGACTACCTCGACCTGCTGCACGCCGCCGAGGCGCTGATCCAGGCGCTCGGCTATGCCGGCGAATTCCAGCTGGCCAGCTTCCACCCCGACTACCGCTTCGAAGGTGCAGCAGTCGACGCGATCGAGAACTGCAGCAACCGCTCGCCGCTGCCGATGCTGCATGTGCTGCGCGAAGACAGCATCAGCCGCATCGTCGATGCCGGTGCCGATGTTGAGGCGATCCCCGAGCGCAACCAGCAGCGCCTGCGCGAACTGGGGCACGAGGGCTGGCGCAGGCTGCTCGACGCGCTCTGACAGCCGACGCCGCGGGCGCCCTACTCGGCTGCCAGCCCCTGCGGCATGCTGCGCGCCAGCTCCGAGTGGATCCGCCCCATGCATCGCCTGTCATCGCCCGATCTGCGACGCAGCCTGTCGCGCCTGCTGCTCGCCCTGCTGCTGATGTTGGCCCTGCCTGCCTTCGCCGCGGACGCATCCGCAGGCCCGGGCGAGACCGCGGACGCTGCAGGCACGCGCGACCTCGCTCCGCGTCCGCGCGTCGGCCTGGTGCTGGGCGGCGGCGGTGCGCGCGGCGCCGCCCACATCGGCGTGCTGCAGGTGCTGGAGGAACACCGCATTCCGGTCGACAGCGTGGCGGGCACCAGCATGGGCGCCCTGGTCGGCGGCATGTACGCGACGGGGCTGTCGCCCACCGAGATGGAAGCGATCATGCGCGCCATCGACTGGGGCCGGCTGTTTCGCGACAGCGCCGACCGCGCCGAGCGGCCGATGCGGCGCAAGCGCGACGACATCGCCAACCTCGGCGGCGCCGAGCTCGGCTTCCGCGACGGCAGGCTCGCGCTGCCGCGCGGCGCCCTGCAGGGCCATCGCCTGCTGCTGTGGCTGCGCCGGCAGACCATGGGCGTGGCGGGCATCGACGACTTCAGCCGGCTGCCCCTGCCCTTCGCTGCAGTCGCCACCGACATCGTCAACGGCGAGCGCGTGGTGATGCGCGGCGGCGATCTTGCGCTGGCGATGCGCGCGAGCATGGCTGTGCCCGGTGTGTTCGCCCCGATCCGCGTCGATGATCGGCTGATGGTAGACGGCGGCATCGTCGAGAACGTGCCGGTGCGGGTGGCCCGCGAGCAGGGCGCCGAGCGCCTGATCGTGGTCGACGTCGGCGCGCCGCTGCTGAAGGAGGAACAGCTCGGCTCGCCGCTGTCGGTGACCGTGCAGATGATCTCGGTGCTGATGAAGCAGGAGACCGACCGCGTGCTGGCCGAGCTGGATCCGGACGACGTGCTGATCCGCCCGGCGCTGGGCGAGTTCTCTTCGGCCGACTTCGAGAACAGCCTGTCGACCATCGCCATCGGCCGCGCCGCCGCCGAAGCCGCCCTGCCGGCCCTGCTGCCGCTGGCGCTGGACGAAGCGGCCTGGGCCGAGCATCTGGCCGCGCGCCGCGTCAGTGCGCGCGAGGCGCCGCAGGTCGCGCGCTTCGAAGTCAGCGAGGAGCGCTCGCGCTCAGCCCTGCGCCTGCAGAAGCTGCTCGGCGACATCGCGCCCGGCGCGCTCGATCTGGATCAGCTGGAGGCGCGACTCGACGAAGCCATGGCCGGCGGCGACTACGAGCGCATCAACTACCGCCTGCGTCGCGAGGCCGATGCCGCCGTGATCGAGGTGCAGCCGGTCGACAAGGGCTGGGGCCCGGGCTATGTGCAGTTCGGCTTCGCGCTGGGGGACGACTTCAGCGGCGGCAGCAGCTACCAGGCCAGCGCCGATCTGCGCCTCACGGGCCTCGACGAGCGCGGCCGCGAATGGCGCTCGCGGGTCAACCTCGGCCGCCGCTCCGGCGTGTACAGCGAGATCCACCAGCCCTTCGGCGGCGACGGCCGCTACTACCTGCAGGCCTTCGGGCTGTACGAGGCCACCCGCCAGCCCGCGGAACTGCTCGGGGTGAAGATCGCCGAGTTCAACCGCCGCGAGCTGCGCGCCGGCGGCGAGATCGGGCTCTACCCTGATGCGCGCTGGCAGCTCTCGGCCGGCATGCAGCACGCGCGCCGGCAGCTGCGTCGCGACATCGGTTCACCCGACATCCAGCGCAACACCAACACCACGCTGGGTGCGCTGGTGCTGGCGGCCACCTTCGACAGCCTCGACGACGTCGGCTTTCCGACCCGCGGCGCCCGGCTCGACGTCGCCACCGAGCTGTATCGGCCGGGCATCGGCTCCGACGACCGCGCCGACGTGCTGCGCCTGCGCGCCGATCTGCCGATCGCGCTGCGCCCGGTGACGGTGCTGCTCGGTCTGCGCGCCGACTGGGCGCTGGCCGGGGTCGACAGCGACGAGGCGCTGAATTTTCTGGGCGGCTTCGGCCAGCTCTCGGGCCTTGCCGACAGCGAGCGCATCGGCTCGCGGGCCTTCGTCGCGCGCAGCCTGTTCTATCGCCGCATCAACGATCTTGGGCTCGCCACCCTGCCCTTGTACGTGGGCGGCAGCCTGGAGGCGGGACAGAACTGGCTGCCCTTCGAACGCCCCTCGACCGGCAGCCTCGATTACGCCGCGAGCGTCTTGTTCGGCGTCGACTCGCCGCTGGGGCCCGTCTACCTCGGCTACGGCCGCTTGAGCTCCGGCGACTCGGCCGCCTTCCTGCGGGTCGGCGGGGTGATCGAGGACCTGCGGCGCTGAGAGCCTGTGAACACCCTCCGCCGACGGCGGCCGCCTCCGGCCGCGCCTGGCGGCAGGGCGTCCGAATGTCTTCGCAGGCTCTGGGTTGTCGCGGGGCCTACGGACCTGAGGCGTCGACGACAGGCCCGCGCCACTGCGCGCGCGGCACCCATTTGGCCTCGGCGGGGTCACCCACGTAGTGCGGCGACATGATCTGCACGCCATGGGCGTTGAAGGCATCGAGAATGGCCGCGTGCAGCTGGCTCAACACCTGCGCGCGCGGCAGCGCGCTGCTGCCGTCGAGCTCGGCGACGAGGCGGTACTCGACGTAGAAATCCGACAGCGCGGTCTGGATGACATAGGGCGCCGGCGTGCGCAGCAGCGCGGGCACCTCGGCGGCCGCCGACTGCAGCAGGGCATGCACCTGCCGCCAGGGGGTGTCGTAGCCGATGGTGACGCCGGTTTCCAGCACCGAGCCGCCGGCGCTGGCCGCATGTCGCGAGAGATTGCGCGTGACCTGGCCGATCACCAGCGAATTCGGCAAGGCGATCTCCTCGCCCTTGCCGTTCTTGAGCCGGGTCAGGCACAGGCCGATTTCGGTGACCGTGCCCTCGTGCTCCTGGATGCGCACGTATTCGCCCACCCGCAGGGCGCGGGTGAACACCAGGATCAGGCCTGCGGCAATCTGCCCAACCAGGCCGGAGGCGCCGATCGACACCATCAGGCCGAGCAGGACCGACAGGCCCTTGAAGGCTTCGGTCTGTGAGCCCGGCAGATAGGGATAGGCCATCGCCAGGGCGAACAGCCAGATGCCGAGGTTGATCAGCCCGCGGGTGGCCGGCGCGGTGTGCGCATCGAGGGCGCCGAGCTGCACACTGCCCTCGTTGATGCGGTCGAACAGGCTGCGCGTCACCTGGGTCAGCAGGCGCGCCAGCAGAAAGATCATCAACGCCACGAACAGCCCCGGCAGCGCCGCAGCGCTGGCCGCCATGGCCTGGCCCAGCGAGCCCAGCAGCGAGTCGACCAGACGCTCGGCGGCCGGGCGGGTCAGCGCGAACAGGCCCAGCGCATAGGCCAGAAACGCGACGAGCACGGCCAGCGCGAGCAGCCAGACCAGCACCACGCTGACCCGCACCGCGAGCGTCACCAGCAGGCTCTGCAGATGTGGCCGCACTGCACCCGGCAGCAGCTGCTGCATTTGCTGGGACAGGCGCGCGCTGAGTCGCCTCTGCAGCACGCGCGACAGCTTCAGCAGCACGGCCAGCGCCAGCATGAGCAGCAGCAGGGCGGCCGCCAGCTTGCCCAGGGCCAGCAGGTTCAGGCGCGGATCGCGGTGCTCGCGATGTTCGGCCGCGATCTGCTGCAGTACCCGCGCCGAGCGATTGGCCAGGGCGTGCGCGGTCTCGCCGCGCTCGCTGCGCGCATCGCCGGGCAGCACCACGAAAAGGTTGGCATCATCGAGCTGGACCGCCACGCCCTCGGCCAGCGGCAGCACCGAGGTCCAGCCGGCGCCGCCTTTTTCCAGGGCTTCGCGAACATGCCGCTCGGCAAGCTCCGCGCGCTCTTCGGCCGACAGCGCCCCCAGCGGCGCGCGGAAGACGTGCAGCGGGCGCCCGCCCACCACCAGCTCAACGCCGTCCTCCACTGCGGGCGCGGGCTCGGCGCCCGCCGTCGCCCCGACCGACAGCGCGACCAGCGCGAGCAGCCCCTGCAGGAACACCCCCACCGCCGGCCCCGGCCTCAGCCGGCGCCACAGCCTTCGCAGACTCGACATGCGACCCCCACGGCGCTCCCCGCGCCCGCGCGGTCCAGTATGCCCGGGGAGGCGCTTCGAAAAGGCTTCGCGTGTGGGTGCCTGAGCGTCGCGCTCAGTCGCTGCCGTGGCTGCCGTCGTGGCCGCCGCTGTCATGGCCGCCGCTGTCGCCGCCCTCGCTGCCGCCGTAAGGGTCATCGAAGCCAAAGCTCAGCTCGGGCCCGCGTTCGTCCTCACCGCTGTCGCGCTGCATGGCCGGGCCTTCGCTGTAGGTCACCGGGCCACCGGGCCGCTTTTTCTTGGGGTCGGGCAGCAGAGCGCTCAGCTGCTCGACCTCGGCGGCCATCTGCTGACGGCGCTCCTCCGGCACCTGCTGCCAGTGGCAGCCCAGCAGCGCGCCTTCGAGCGAATACAGCAGGTTCAAGCTGGGCTTGAAGCCGGCGCGCTTGACCTTCATGAAGGCGCCCACCGCGCCCGCCGCGACCAGATCCTCGGGCGTGCGGATGCCGACCTGGCGCAGCCAGGCGGCCGACTTGGGACCGACGTTGCGCAGGCGATCACCGCTCATCGCAGCGACTCCACGAAGACCTCGGCCAAGGCTTCCAGGCCGCGCACGTCGTCAGCGTCGAAGCGCGCCAGCACCGGGCTGTCGATGTCGAACACACCAACCAGCTGGTCGCCCTGGAACATCGGCACCACCACCTCGGAGCGCGAGGCCGAGTCGCAGGGGATATGGCCGGGGAAGGCGTCGACGTCGTCGACGCGCTGGGTGCGGCCAGTGGCAGCGGCCGTGCCGCAGACACCGCGCCCGAGGGCGATGCGGACGCAGGCCGGCTTGCCCTGGAAGGGGCCGACCACCAGCTCCTTGCCGTCGTAGAAGTAGAAGCCCAGCCAGTTCAGATCGGGCAGCGCATGGAAGGCCAGCGCCGACAGGTTGGCGGCATTGGCCACGCGGTCGTGCTCTCCGGCCAGGAGGGCCCGGGCCTGCTCGACCAGAGCGGCGTACTGTTCCGGCTTGGAACCGGTCAGGGCGGCGGCTTCGAACATGCGGGAGATCCTCGTCTGTGGATGCGGCGCGCAAGTCTAGCAGCGCACGCCGCGGCGCTAGACTTGGCGCCTTCTTCGTCCCCCGCGGAGCTTCTGCATGCACTTCAGCTGTTTCGTCACCGGCACCGACACCGGCGCGGGCAAGACCCACGCCAGCTGCGCGCTGCTGCACGCCATCCGCCGCCTCGGCCGGCGCGCGGTGGGCATGAAGCCGGTCGCCTCGGGCGCCCGCGAGAACCGCCACGGCTGGGTCAACCAGGACGCCCTGGACCTGATGGGCGCCAGCAGCTTCCAGGCCGACTACGCGCGGGTCAATCCGGTCTGCCTGAAGGCCGCCACCGCGCCCGAGATCGCGTGCCAGATGGAGGGCGTCCAGTTCGGTCTGCCCCAGCTGATCACCGCCTACGAGCAGCTGCACGCCGAAGCCGATGTGGTGGTGGAGGGCGTCGGCGGCTGGTGTGCGCCGCTCAACCACGAGCTGATGCAGGCCGACCTGGTGCGGGCGCTCGACCTGCCGGTGGTGCTGGTGGTCGGCCTGCGTCTGGGCTGCATCAACCACGCCCTGCTGACCCTGGCGGCCCTGCAGGCCGACGGCATGCGCGTGGCCGGCTGGATCTGCAACGTGATCGACCCGGAGCTCGAGTTCGCCGAGCACTACTTCGAAGCCCTGCATCGGCGCATCCCGGTGCCCTGCCTCGGCCGACTCGCCTGGCAGGCGCCGGCCAGCCTCGCCGACCTCGACCTCGGCCCGCTCGGGCTCATGGCCGGCGACGCGTGAGCACGGCGCCGGGCCAGAGTTCAGAAGACGGGCCGGCGCTGACCGCCCTGATCAACGCCGCGCGCGCTGGCGATGCGCAGGCCGGCGAGCGCGCGCTGGCGGCGACCTATGCGCAGCTGCGCGCACTGGCGCAGCGCGTGCGCAGCGGCGCAGTGTCGGAGCTCAGCCCCACCGAGCTGCTGCACGAGGCCTGGTTCAAGCTGTTTCCACAGGGGGCTGCGCCCGCGCTCGACAGCCGCGCCCACTTTCTCAATCTGGCCGCCCGCGCCATGCGCCAGGTGCTGGTGGACCTGGCCCGCGAACGCAGCGCGCAGAAGCGCGGCGGCGACTGGATCGCGGTCACCCTGGGCACCGCCCTGCCCGCCGCCGATGCCCCCGACCTGCTGGCGATCGACTTCGCCCTGCAGAAGCTCGAACGCCGCGACCCCACGCTGGTGCGCATCGTCGAAGCCTACTTCTTCGCTGGCTTGAGCTTCGAGGAGACCGGCGAAGCGCTCGGCAGCAGCGAGCGCAGCGTGCGTCGCGGCTGGGATCTGGCCCGCGCCTTTCTGCTGGCTGAGCTCGACGAGGGCGCATGAACGACGCGGCCAGTGATCCCGACTGGGCAGCGCTGGCGGCGCTGTTCGCGCGTCTCGCCGACCTGCCCGCGGCCGAGCAGGCGCAGGCGCTGGCCGCTCTCGAGAATGCGCCCGACAGCGCGCGCCTGCTGCCGCGTCTGCGCAGCCTGCTGGACGCGCATGCGCGCAGCGACCCGGGTCTTGCCCAGGGCGCTGCAGCCCAGGCCCTGGGTGCCGTCGATGCCGTCGCTACGGCGCGCCGTGGCGACACGCTCGGTCCGTGGACCCTGCTGCAGCCGCTCGGCGAAGGCGGTATGGGCGAGGTGTGGCTGGCCGAACGCGAGGTCGAGGGTGTGCGCCAGCGCGCGGCCCTGAAGCGCATCCGCAGCGGCCTCGGGCCGGAACTGACCGCGCGTTTCCTACGCGAGCGCCGGATCCTGGCGCGCCTGCGGCATCCGCACATCGCCGCCTTCATCGACGCCGGCGTCGAGGCCAGCGGCACGCCGTGGATGGCGATGGAGTACGTCGAGGGCGAGCGCCTGCACGACTACTGCAGGCGCCAGCAGCTCGATCCGCGCAGCCGCGTGGGGCTGATCGTGCAGGTGCTGGACGCCCTCGACCACGCACACCGTCAGCTGGTCGTACACCGCGATCTGAAGCCCGGCAACGTCATGGTCGATGGTGACGGCCGCATCAAGCTGCTCGACTTCGGCATCGCCCGCCTGCTTGACGACAGCGAACTGGACGCGGGACTGACCCGTACCCGCGCGCCGGCGCCACTGACCCCGCGCTACGCCGCGCCCGAACAGCTGGCCGGCGAGCCGGCAGGCATCGCCGCCGATCTGTACTCCGCGGGTCTGCTGCTGTTTGAACTGCTCTGCGGTCGCTCGCCCTTCGGCGAGGCTGCGGCATCGGTGGCCGCACGCGAGTCGCCCGAGTCGCTGTGGCGCGCCTTCGGGCGCGCCGAGGGCGCGGCGGGCTATGCCATCCATCAAGGCGCAGTGCGCCGGCAGCTGCGCGGCGACCTGCAGCAGATCCTGAGCCGAGCCCTGCAGACACAGCCCGGCGCCCGCTATCCCAGCGCCGCGGCCCTTGCCGAGGACCTGCGCGCCTGGTGCGAACAGCGCCCGCTGCGCAGCCGTCCCACGCCCTGGCCGCAGCGCCTCGGCAAGTGGATGCGCCGTCAGCCGCTGGCCAGCGCCAGCCTCGCCATCGCCGTGCTGGCGGTGGCCGCCGGCGTCGGCAGCAGCCTCTGGCAGGCCCAGCGCGCGGCCGAGCGCGCGGCCCAGGCCGAGGCGGCTCGACGCTTCCTCGGCGACGTGTTCAGCGCCGCCGACCCGCTGCTGCAGGATGCGGAGCCGCCCACCCTGGCCGCGGTGCTGGCGCGTGGCGCCGAGCGCCTGCGCGCCGACGCCGAACTCGACCCGCGCTCGCGCCTGATGCTGCTGCAGGATCTGGCCCGCGCCCATCTCGGCCTGGACCAGATCGAGGAGGCGCGGCGTCTGCTGGACGAAGCCGGGACGCTCGCCGCCACGGTCAGGTTAGGCACCGCCGAGACGCGCAGCCTGCAGCTCGATCGGGCGGCCTTGGCGCTGGCCTCGGACCGTCTCGATGAGGGGCTCCAAGCACTGAGCGTCCTGCCGCTGCCATCCGTCGACGCCGCGCCCGACGCAGTCGACCTGCGCGAAATCGAGCTGCGCAGCCAGCAGCTGCTGGCCGGGTCGAAGTCGCAGGACGCCCTCCAACTGCTGGCGCCCTACCTGCAGGCTGCCGCCTGGGGCGAGCCGGCGACGCGCGCCGAGCTGCTGGCGTTCGCGGCGCGCGCGCAGATGCAGGCCGGACGCCCCCGCGACGCCGTGGCCGCGGTCGAACAGGCGCTGGGCCAGCTCGACGCACGGGCGCCGCTGGGCCTGCGCCTGCAGCTCTACGAGACCGAGGTCGAGGCGCTGCGCGGCCTGCTCGAAACCCCGCGCGCGCTGGCCCGCCAGCGCGAGGTGATCGCATTGGTCGAAGCGCGCCTCGGCCCGGCGCATGCGCGCAGCCAGTGGGCGCGGATGATGCTCTGCGGGCTGCTGATCGGCGCCGGCGCACTGGGTGAGGCCGACGCCGAGTACGCAGCGCTGTGGCAGACGCTGGGCGCACTGAACGACCGCGATTCGCTGCGCGGCGAAGCCCTGTTCGGCTGGGGCATGGTCAGCTTCCGCCGCGGCGAATTCGTCCTTGCACGCCAGCGTTTCGGCGAATCGCGGCTGCTCTTCGAGCGCGCTTTCGGTGCTGACTCGCACAAGACCCGCAACGCGCTTGAAGCTGAAGCCATGGCCCAGGTCGAAGTCGGTGAGGTCGAGGCCGGGCTGGCTGCGCTGCAATCGCTGGTCGCGCAAAGCCGCGCCCTGAATGACCCGGCGCGGCTGTCGGCGCAGCTCAATTCGCTGGCGCTGGCGCAGGTCGCTGCGCAGCAAGCATCCCAGGCCCTGCCGCTGATCGACGAGAGCCTTGCGCTGGCGGCCGAGTTGGGTCAGGCCACGGCGTGGACGCGGGTGATCCAGGCGCGCGCGCTGCGGCTCGCCGCTCGCGTCGACGAGGCCATCGAGGTCGCCGACGTGGTGGTCAGCGAGTACCGCGACAGCATCTCGCCAAACGGCGGCCCGCGGCGTGCGGAAGCCGAACGCGAACTGGCGCTGGCCCTGCTCGCGCAGGCCGAGCCGCCGCGCGCGCGGGCAATCGAGCTGCTCGAAAGCGTGCTTGCACAGCGACGCGCCAGCTTGGGCGACGACAGCCCGCTGACCCGCGCCAGCGAGGAAGAATTGGCCCTGGCCACCGCGGCGGACCGCAGGCCATAGGGTGGGTCTCGACCCACCGTGGCCTCGACCCTCGCCCCGGTCACGATTCAACGCCCGCCACAAAACACGCCGTCCCGCGCCCCGAATGCCCCACGTTGGGCCTCGCTACGCTCGGCGCCAACCTACGGCTGCCGACGCCTCCACGCGTCGATCCCATGGGGTGGGTCTCGACCCACCGTGGCGACGCAAGGCCCGCGCCGGATCCGTCGCGCGTTCTGCGTATCCCCGGGCAGACACCCACGGAGCCTGCCGATGTTCACCTGCCTCATGCCCCTGTTTCGATCCGCCTGCGCCCTGCTGATGCTGGCCGCCCTGCCCGCGGCCGCCCAGGTCAGCCTGGACGCGAGCTTCGACGGCGACGGCCGGCGGACCGTGTCCTTTGATCTGGACAGCGCGGCCGTGGACCGCGCGCGCCGGATCTTCCCCACCGCGGGCGGCTATCTGGTGGTCGGTCAAGCCAGCAACAGTCCGGGACTCGCCCTGGCCCTGACCCGCCTTAACCTGTCCGGCCAGCTCGACCTGTCGTTCGGCACCAACGGCAAGCGCAGCTACGCCGTGGACGCGCCCGCGATCATCGATGCGGTGCAGGACAGCCAGGGGCGCGTGATCTTTGCCGGCAACGCGGCGGTCTCCGGCGGCAGCGATGTACTCGTGGGCCGCGTGCTTCCCAACGGTGAGGTCGACGCCAGCTTCGGCGTTCTCGGCGTCGCCCGCATCCATCTGAATACCGAAGACGATGTGCTGGCACTGGCCGTCGGTCCCCAGGATCAGGTCCTGGCCCTGGTGCGCGCACGCCCCGGCCCGAGCTTCGGCTGGACCACGTACGCAACGGCCATGGATGCCAATGCACAGAACCCGGGCTCGGTTCTGCTCGGCGCCTCGCCCCTGCTGGAAGCCGGCGCGGCGGCGTGGTCGAACGGGCGCAATGCCCTGCTGGTCGGACTGCCCGTTTCCGGCCCGCAGAACTGCATTCTCGGTGTCTACAGCGTCAGCTTGGGACAGGGCCCAGGTGGCCTCACCCTGGATGCCGACCCGCTGGGCAGCACCACGCTGACGGGCACCACCAGCGGCTGTACCCAGGTGACGGTCACCGCCATCGCTGCGACGCCCGGCAGCGGCGGGGCGCTGCTGACAGCGCATCGGGTCAACCCGAATGGACCCACCGGCAACGAGCGCCAAGTGGGCCTTCTGATGCGGCTCGCCGGCAGCGGGTCGGTGGACTTCCTGCGCACCGAGTTCGCGCCCTTCCCGGCCGACGATCTGCGCCTCCAGGCGGTGGGCGTGGACGCCGCGGGCCGGCTGCTGGTCGCCGGCGACATCACCAACAGCGCCGGGCCCAGCAGCCGCTTCGGTCTGTTCCGCTATCTGGCGAACGGCTCGCCGGACACCGCCTTCAACGGCGGCAGCGCGTTCATCAGCACCAGCTTCAACGCGTCCAACGGCCTCGATTCACCGCAGGCAACGGTGCGCGATCTGCGCGTGCTCGGCCCGCGCATCCTGCTGGCCGGCCGCAGCCGCTGGACCGGCAACACCGACGATGATTTCGCGATCGCGGCCTTCACCACGCCTGACGCCCCGCTGTTCCGCGATGGCTTCGAGCCCTGACTGCGCCAGGCGATCGAATGGCCCGCGCCACCTACGCGCGCTCGCCCCGCGGCGGATGCTGGCGCCAGTGCTCGGCCAGCAGCACCGCCACCGCGTTGGCGATGTTGAGGCTCTCGACGCGGCCGCTGCCGGGGATCGACACCGCGCGCTCGCAGTGCTCGACCAGGCGCTTCTGCATGCCCTCGCCTTCGGCGCCGAGCACGAACACCGCGCGCTGCGGCAGCGGCTGGGCGTACAGATCGGAGGCGCCGGACGGCAGGGTGGCGACGGTGACGAAACCGGCCTCCACCAGCTGCTCCAGGGCGCGGATCTCGGCGCTGCTGCCCTGCCCGTCCAGCCGCACCAGCGGCACGTGCTCGGCACCGCCTTCGGCAACGCGCGCGGCGGCAGCCGACAGACCGAGGGTCGACTGCGGCGGCAGCAGCACCGCCTGGGCACCGAAGTGCGCAGCCGAGCGCAGCACCGCCCCGAGGTTGTGCGGATTACCCACGCCGTCCAGCCACAGCAGGCGCACCGGCCCGCTGCGCGGCAGCGTCTCCAGTAGGCCCTGCAGATCGCGCTCGGGCCGCGGCTGCATCAGCAGGCAGACGCCCTCGTGGTGGCTGCTGCCGCTGATGCGTTCGAGCTCTTCGTCCTCGACCACGCGATAGCCGAGCCGCTTGGTCACGCAGAAGGCCAGCAGCTCGCGCAGTGCGCCGATGCGGGCCTCGCTCAGATACACCTTGCGCAGGGCCTCGGGCCGCGCGGCAAAGGCCGCACGCGCGGCGTTCAGGCCACAGATCTTCTGCTCGGGATCGCGCTGCACGCGCGCGGTCGGCACACCCTCGTCGTGGCGCTCATCGCGACGCGCCGGCCGCGGCCCGCGGCGGTCGTCCGCGCGGTGGCCAGCGGCTGCCGTGTCCGCGTCGCGTCGCGAGGGCCCGCGTTCGCGCCCGGGGCCCGGCCGGGCCTCGCCGTAGGCTGGACGCTCGCTGCCCTGGCGCGGGCGCGGCGCAGACGCATCACCTCGCGGCGGCTCACGCCGCGGGCCCGCGGAGGCCGCGTCGCCACGCGACCACGGGCCGCGTTCGCGGGCAGGTGCGGCCGCCTCGCCGGACCGGCGCTCACTGCGTTCGCGCTGCGGCTCAGACGTGTCCGCCCGCGGGCCACGGCCGCGCGGCGCGTCTGCAGGGCGTGAGGCACGCGCGGGCCACGGCTCACCGCTGCGCTCGCCGCTGCCTTGCGGGCTGCGCGGTCCGCCTGCGCGCGCGGGGCCTTCGCCCGCAGCACGACGCGTCGGCCATGGCGACCCCGGGCCCGCGCCGCCTTTGCCGCCGCGACCGCGATCGCCCTCGTTGCCGCCGTCTCCGCTCTCATGACTCATGCGTGGCCCCCCACCGGCGCGACCTGCTCGTCGAGTTCGTCGAGCTTACGTCCCAGCGCCTCGGGTGAGCGGGTGAACGGCGCCAGCAGGGCATAGAAGGCCGGCACCACGAACAGCGACAGCAGGGTCGAGAACGCCACGCCGAAGATCACCACCACGCCGATGGTGGCGCGGCTGGCCGAGCCGGGGCCGCCGGCCACCACCAGCGGCACGGCGCCAGCGATGGTCGCGATCGAGGTCATCAGGATGGGGCGCAGGCGCACGGCGGCGGATTCGATGATCGCGTCCAGCACCTGCCGGCCTTCGTCGCGCAGCTGGTTGGCGAACTCGACGATGAGGATCCCGTTCTTCGCCGCCAGCCCGACCAGCATGACGATGCCGATCTGACTGAACAGGTTCAGTGTGCCCCCCGTCAGCCAGAGCCCGCCAAGCGCGCCGAGCACCGCCAGCGGCACGGTGAACATGATCACCAGCGGATGGATGAAGCTCTCGAACTGCGCGGCCAGTACCAGGTAGACCACCAGCAGGGCCATCGCGAAGGTCGCCAGCGCGCTGCCGCTGGCCTTGACGAACTCGCGCGAGCCGCCCTTGTAGTCGATCTGCGCGTAGTCGGGCAGCTCTTCGCGCGCGGTCTGCTCGACCCACTGGATGGCCTCGCCCAAGGTGTAGCCCGCGGCGAGATTGGCCGAGATGGTGATCGCGCGCAGGCGGTTGAAGCGGTTGAAGCTGCCCGGCTCGGCCAGCTCAGACAGGGTCACCAGGTTGGCCAGCGGAATCAGCTCACGGCTGCGCTCGGAGCGCACGTAGACGCCGGTGAGGTCGGCCGGGCCGGCGCGGAAGGCCTCTTCCGCCTGCAGCACCACGTCGTACTCCTCGCCGTCCTCGACATAGGTGGTGACGCGGCGCGAGCCCATCAGGGTCTCCAGGGTGCGGCCGATCTCCTGCACCGACACGCCAAGGTCGGCCGCGCGCGCGCGGTCGATGTCGATGCGCATCTGCGGGCGCGTCTCCTGGTAGTCGGAGTCGGCGGCGAAGATGCCGGGGTTCTCGTCGATGCGCGCCAGCATGCGGTCGCGCCACTCGGACAGCTCCTCGTAGTTCGGGCCGCCCAGCACGAACTGCAGGGGCTGACCGCGGCCGCCGCCCAAGCCGCCGCCGCGGCCCTGGGCGAAGGCGCGGACGCCGGGGATGGCGTTCAACTCCGCGCGGAAGGCGTCGATCACTTCGGCCGTGCTCATCTCGCGCTCGGCCCAGTCCTTCAGGATCACGATGGCGAAGCCGGTGTGCATCTCCTCGCTGGCGCCGAAGCCGCCGGGCACGCGCGTGTTCATGCGCTGCACCGGGCCGTCGGTGACGAAGGGCATCAGCCGCTGCTCGATCTGTTGAACCTGGCTCACGGTGTAGTCGAAGCCGGCGCCCTCGGGGCCCTGGATGTTGACGAAGAAGCTGCCGCGGTCCTCATCGGGCGCGAGCTCGCTGGGCACGGTGTAGAACAGCGCCGCCGCGCCGCCGCCGACCAGGGCGAAGGTCAATGCCAGCCCCCCCCAGAGCGTCGCGCGGCTCTGCCGCACCATGGCTCCGACCGCGCGCGCATAGGCGCGGCTCATGCGCTCGATCAGGTCGAGCACGGCCTGGTTCACGCGGTTGTGCTTCTCGTTCGGGCGCACCAGCTTGGAGCACATCATCGGGGTCAGCGTCAGCGCCACGAAGGCCGAGATCGCCACCGCGCCGGACAGCGCCACCGCCAGCTCGCGGAACAGCCGCCCGGCGTTCGACTGCATGAAGCCCACCGGCAGGAACACCGCCACCAGCACCGCCGTGGTGGCGATCACCGCGAAGGCCACCTGCGCGGTGCCGCGCTTCGAGGCCAGCAGCGGCGGCTCGCCGAGGTCGGCGCGGCGCTGCACGTTCTCCAGCACGATGATGGCGTCGTCGACCACGAGGCCGATGCACAGTACCAGCGCCAGCAGGGTCAGCAGATTGATCGAGAAACCGAAGGCCGACAGCGCCATGAAGGCGGCGATCAGGCAGACCGGCACGGTCACCGCCGGCACCAGGGCCGCGCGCAGGCTGCCGAGGAACAGGTAGATCACGATCAGCACCAGCACCATCGCTTCGAGCAGGGTCCACTGCACGCGCTTCAGGGCTTCGTCGATGAAGATCGTGGTGTCGAAGGCGACGATCAGGCTGGCGCCTTCGGGCAGGCTGGACTGGATACGCTCCACCTCGGCCTTGACCGCGGTGGCGACGTCGAGGCTGTTGGCGGTCGAGGTCTTGACGATGCCAAGCCCGAGGTTGGGTTGGCCGTTGCCGCGGAAGTAGGCGCGGCGGTCGCTGGAGGCGCGCTCGACGCGGGCGACGTCGCCGAGGCGCACGACATAGCCGTCCTCGCCCTTGGTCAGCGAGAGCTGGGCGAAGTCGTCGGCGGTGAGGTAGCTGCGGGTGACGCGCAGGGTGAAGTCGCGGGTCTCCGACTGCAGGCGCCCGGCCGGCAGCTCGATGTTCTCGCGGCGCAGCGCGCTCTCGACGTCGTTGACGGTGAGCCCGCGCGCCGCCAGGGCCTGGCGGTCGAGCCAGATGCGCATGGCGTAGCGCTGCTGGCCGCCGATGCGCACCGCGGCGACGCCGTCGATGGCCGACAGGCGATCGGTGATGTAGCGCTCGGCGTAGTCGGTCAGCTCGAGCGTGTCGAGCCGATCGGAGTTCATGTTCAGCCAGATGATCGGCTGCGAGTCGGCCTCGACCTTGGCCACCTGCGGCGCGTTGACCTCGGGCGGCAGACGGTCGAGCACGCGGCTGATGGCGTCGCGCACGTCGTTGGTCGCGGCCTCGATGTCGCGGCTCAGGCCGAACTCGATGGTGACGTTGCTGCCGCCGTTGCGGCTGCGCGAGTCCACCGACTCGATGCCCTCGATGCCGCTGACCGCGTCCTCCAGGATCTGGGTGACGCGGGTTTCCACCACCGCCGCCGAGGCGCCGGTGTAGGTGACTTCGACCGAGACGATCGGCGGGTCGATGTCGGGCAGCTCGCGCACGGTGAGCGTGCTGTAGGCCATCACGCCCAGCACCACCAGCAGCAGGTTCATGACCACGGCCAGCACCGGCCGCTTGATCGAAATGTCGGAAAGCACCATGTCGGATCCTCCCTCAGCCGGCCGGCGCCGCCGCCGTGGCGGCAGCCGCCTCGACGACGCGCGTGCCCGGGCGCAGCTTGACGGTGCCTTCGACGACGATGCGCTCGCCGCCGCTCAGGCCTTCGACGATCTCCACCTCGCCGCGGCGGCGCGCACCGGCGCGCACGTCGATGCGGGCCACCGCGCCGTCCTCACCGACCTGGTAGACGAAGCTCTGGCTGCCGATCTGCAGCAGGGCCAGCTCGGGGATCACCAGGGTCTCGCGGGCCGGCTTCTCGACCCGCACGGTCATCAGCATGCCGGGGCGGATCCGCAGCTCCGGGTTGTCGAACTCGGCGCGCACGGTCACCGCGCGCGAAACCGGATCGACGCGCGAATCGACGGTGGCGACGCGGCCGGTGAAATCCTGGTCGGGGTAGGCGGCGCTGCGCGCACGCACGGTCTGGCCGGGCGCGATCGCCGAGAGAAACGTCTCGGGCACGGCGAAGTCGAGCTTGACCACCGAGATGTCGTCGAGCGTGGCGATCGGCGTGCCCGGCGTGACCAGGGTGCCGGGGCTGACCTGGCGGAAGCCGAGCACGCCGGCGAAGGGCGCGGTGATGACGCGGTCGGCCAGTCGGGCGCGGATGGTTTCGACGCGCGCGCGCGCGGCGTCGCGGGCAGCGACCTGGCTGTCGAGCTGGCTGCGCGGCACGGTGCCGTTGTCGACCAGGCCGACCAGACGCTCGTACTGCTGCTGGGCCTCTTTGTACGTGGCCTGCGCCTCTTCGAGGTTGGCCACCTCGGCGCGACCGGACAGGTCGACCAGGATGTCGCCGGCGGCGACGCGGTCACCGTCTTCAAACTTCACGGCCTCCACCGTCTCGGTGACCTTGGCGGTGATGGTGACCGACTCGCTGGCCTGGGCCGTGCCCAGGGCTTCGATCTGATCGATCCAGGGCTGGCTGGCGACGGTGGTGCTGATCACGGTCACCGGCGGCGGGCCGCCGGCCGGGCCCTGCGCCGGGCCTTCGCTGCCGCAGGCGGCGAGCAGCAGGCTGAGCGCGAGCGCGCAGGCGAGCGGAGCGAGGGGGCCTTGCGTTCGTTTCGGGTGCGGAGAGCGGTGCATGCGAACCTCGGGGGCGGTTGCAGCCGGCGGCGGCGCGGGGAGGGCGGCGGCGCGGCGAAAGGGAAAAGCAGGCGCGGGCGGTGGCGGAAACCCTCTGCGGCAGCACGCCCGACTTGCACGGACGTGAAGCATGAATCCTCGGATGCGCCCCAGCCTGTGCCGTAAGTCCACGCACGCGCTGGAAATTGTGGCGATGCGGTGAAGAGCGGCGGCGCAGCTCGGGCGATCGCGGGACCGCGCATATGCCCGGAAGCACTATCTAAGCATCCGATCCGCGTTTCTGCCCGCCGCCGTGCGTTGCGACAGTGCCGATCCGATCCGCTGAACCCGGTGTGCGATGTCCGCTTCTTCTGCCCTGCCCGACCTGAGCGTGCTGCCGCTGCCGGCCGCCGCTGCGGTAGCGCCCATCGCGCGCGCACTGGACGGCCTGGACCCGGCCAGCCTGTGGTGGCTGTCAGGCTACGCGGCTGGCCTCGCGCGCGGCGGCGTTGCCAGCGCTGCAACCGCCCCGCAGGCGGAGGCCATCGCCCTGCCGCGGCTGACCGTGCTGTACGGCAGCCAGACCGGCAACGCCAAGCGCGCCGCCGAGGCGCTGGTCACGGCGGCCGAAGCCACCGGCTTCGCGGTGCGCCTGGTGCGCGCCGACGCCTACCCCACCCGCGAGCTCAAAGACGAGCGCCTGCTGTGGGTGGTGATCAGCACCCAGGGCGAGGGCGAGCCGCCGGAGGACTCACTCGGTTTCGTCGAATTCCTGCTCGGCCGGCGCGCACCGAAGCTGCCCGAACTGAAGTACGCCGTGCTGGGCCTGGGCGACAGCAGCTATCCAAAGTTCTGCGAGACCGGCCGCCAGATCGACGCGCGTCTTGCCGAACTGGGCGCTCAGCGCCTGCAGGCGCTGGGCGAGGCCGATGTCGACATCGACGCGGTCGCCACGCCTTGGCGCACGCGTGCGGTGGAGTCACTGAAAGCGCTGGCGGCCCAGTTCGCCCCCGCCGCACCCGCCGCGCACTCGGCTGCAGTGATTCCCTTGCGCCCGGGGGTCGCGGCGGCTCTGCATTCGCGCGAGCAGCCCTTTGCCGCCGAACTGATCGAGCAGGTGCGCCTGACCGGCCGCGGCAGCCCGCGCGACGTCCGCCATCTCGAATTCAGCCTCGCCGGCTCGGGCCTGCACTACGCGCCGGGCGATGCGCTGGGCGTGTGGGCACCGAATCCCTCGGCCCTGGTCGAGGCCGTGCTTGAACTCACCCGGCTCGACGGCGAATCACCGCTGACGCTGGACGGCGTCGAACGTCCGCTGCGCGTATGGCTGAGCGAGCACCGCGAACTGACCCGTCTCGCCAAGCCGCTGCTGGTGGCGCTGGGCGCGGTGTCGAAGCACCCGGAGCTGCAGCGCCTGCTCGATCCCGCTGAGGCCAGCGCGCTGTCGGCCCTGCTGTCCGCCCGGCAGCTCATCGATGTGCTGCGCGAGTGGCCGGGCGAATGGACAGCCGAGGCCTTCGTGCGTGCACTGCGGCCGATGGCGCCGCGCCTGTACTCGATCGCGTCGAGCCCGCTGGCCTATGCCGATGAGGTGCACCTCACCGTCGACGTGGTCGGCGCCGAAGAGGCCGATCCGCTGCGCCTCGGGCTGGCCTCGCACCATCTCGCCCAGCTGGATCCGGGCGCGCGTGCTCGCGTCTTCATCGAGGAGAACCCGCGCTTCCGCCTGCCCGCCGACAGCAGCCGCGACCTGATCATGCTCGGCGCCGGCACTGGCATCGCACCCTACCGCGCCTTCGTGCAGCAGCGCGTGGCTGAGGGCGCCAGCGGCCGACACTGGCTGCTGTTCGGCGCGCGCACCCTGCGCGACGACTTCCTCTACCAGACCGAGTGGCAGGAGCACCTGCGCCGCGGCGAGCTGCAGCACATCGACCTTGCCTTCTCGCGCGATGGCGACGCCACTCGCAGCCGGCCCCGCGTCTACGTGCAGCAGCGTCTGCGCGAGCAGGCCGCACGCCTGTTCGAGTGGCTGGACGGCGGCGCGCACTTCTACGTCTGCGGCAGCCTTGCGCTGGGCCGCGACGTCCACCAGACCCTGCTCGACCTGTTCGCCCAGCGCCTCGGCAGCGCCGAAGCGGCGACCGAGGCCCTGCAGCAGCTGCAGCAGTCCGGGCGCTACGCCCGCGACGTCTACTGAGACCGCGCCATGGCCAGCCATTCCGTCGAAGACATCAAGCGCGCCAGCCGCGGCCTGCGCGGCACGGTTGAACAAAGCCTCGCCGACGCCGTCACCGGCGCGCTGCGCGACACCGACCAGGTGGTGCTCAAGTATCACGGCAGCTACCAGCAGGACGACCGCGATATCCGCGAGGAGCGCCGCCGCGCCAAGCTCGAACCCGCGCACAGCTTCATGATCCGCACGCGCACGCCGGGCGGGGTGATCACGCCCGAGCAGTGGCTGAAGCTGGATGCCATCGCCACCACCTACGCCGAGCGCGGCCTGCGCATCACCACCCGCCAGGCCTTCCAGTTCCACGGCGTGATCAAGCGCGATCTCAAGCCCACCATGCAGGCGATCAACGCCGCGCTGATCGACACGCTCGCCGCCTGCGGCGACGTCAACCGCAATGTCGCGGTGGCCGCCAACCCGCTGCTGTCGGCGCTGCACGACACGGTCTACCGGCAGGCGGCCGCGCTGTCCGAACACCTGCTGCCCAACACCCGCGCCTACTACGAGATCTGGCTGGACGAAGAGCGCGTCGCCGGCGACGAGGGCGAGCCCATCTACGGGGCGACCTATCTGCCGCGCAAGTTCAAGATCGGCTTCGCGATCCCGCCGTACAACGATGTCGACGTCTTCAGCCAGGACCTCGGCTTCATCGCCGTGATCGAGAACGGCGAGCTCGCCGGCTACAACGTCACCGTCGGCGGTGGCATGGGCAGCACCCATGGCGACGCCGAAACCTACCCACGCCTCGCCGACGTCCTCGGGTTCATTTCTCCCCACGACGTGATCCCTGTCGGCGAGGCCGTGGTTACGGCGCAGCGCGATTTCGGCAACCGCGCCACCCGCAAGCGCGCGCGTCTGAAGTACACGATCGACGAGCACGGGCTCGACTTCTTCCGCAGCGAGGTCGAGCGTCGCTCAGGCGTGAGCCTGCAGCCGCCGCGCGCCTTCGAATTCGCCCACAGCGGCGACCGCTTCGGCTGGGTCGAAGCGGACAGCGGCCAGTGGCACCTGACCCTGCGCATCCCCGCCGGGCGCATCCAGGACAGCGCGGATCGACTGCACCTCACCGGCCTGCGCGAAGTCGCCAAGGTGCATCGCGGGCACTTCCGCATGACGCCCAACCAGAACCTGGTGATCGCCGACATCGCGCCTGAGCGCCGCGCCGGCATCGATGCTCTGCTGCGCCAGTACGGCCTGCTCGACGCGCTCGAAACCAGCGCCTTGAAGCGCGAGGCGCTCGCCTGCGTCGCGCTGCCAACCTGCGGCCTCGCGATGGCCGAGGCCGAGCGCTATCTCGACGAAGCCCTGCACAAGGTGCAGGCCCTGCTCGATCGCCACGGCGTTGGCGAGCAGTCGATCCTGCTGCGCATCTCCGGCTGCCCGAACGGCTGCTCGCGGCCGTATCTCGGCGAGATCGCGCTCGTCGGCAAGGCGCCCGGCCGCTACAACCTGATGCTCGGCGCGGACCACCGCGGCCAGCGCCTCAATCGCCTCTACCGCGAGAACATCACCGAGGCCGAGATCCTTGCCGAGCTCGATCCGCTGATCGCGCGCTACGCCGCCGAGCGCTTGCAAGGCGAACACTTCGGCGACTTCCTTCTACGCGCCGACCTGCTGCCGCCGGAACCGCTGCGGGTGCGCAAGGTGCTGGCCGCATGAGCGCGCAGGCGATCCGCATCGACACCGCGCCCGCCGATCTCGACGCGCTGGTGGCGGCGGCGGCCGACGACGACGGCGCCGCGCTGGACCGGCTCAACCACTGGCTGGAAGGTCTGGACGCCGATGCGCGGATCCGCTTCGCGCTGGAGCACCTGCCGGGCCGCCAGGCGCTGTCCTCAAGCTTCGGCGCGCAGGCCGCAGTCAGCCTGCACCTGCTGAACCAGCACCTTCCCGGCCTGCCGGTGGTGGTGGTCGACACCGGCTATCTGTTCGCCGAGACCTACCAGTTCATCGACACGCTGACTGAGCGCCTCGATCTCAACCTGCACATCGTCCGCAGCGCGCGCTCGCCGGCCTGGATCGAGGCCCGCCACGGCCGCCTGTGGGAACAGGGCCTGGACGGCATCGAGCGCTACAACCGCATCCACAAGGTCGAGCCGATGCAGCGCGCCCTGCGCGAGCTCCAGGTCGGCACCTGGTTTGCCGGCCTGCGCCGCAGCCAGTCGCAGAGCCGCAGCAGCACGCCCGTGCTGCAGCGTCGCGAAGGTCGCTTCAAGCTGCACCCCATCGTCGACTGGAGCGACCGCGACGTCGGCCGCTACCTCGCCCAGCACGGCCTGCCTTACCACCCGCTGTGGGAACAGGGCTACGTCTCGATCGGCGACACCCACACGACCCGCCCCCTGCTCGACGGCATGCGCGAGGAGGACACTCGGTTCTTCGGGCTGAAGCGGGAGTGTGGGTTGCATGAGTAGGAGCTGGGATTGGGGATTCGGGATTGGGGATTGGTTGGCGCGCCTGAGTCCGCGGGGAAGCCCACGCTTCGTTCTCAAGGGTTCGGAGCGCGCCTTGAGCGATCTACGCAATCCCCCCATCGAAGCCACGCTCCGCCCCCCTCTCCCCGTGGGAGAGGGGTCGGGGGAGAGGGTCCGGGCGGAACACATGCCTCCAACCCGCGACACCCCTGCTCTTGCGAATCCCGAATCCCCAATCCCCAATCCCAGCTCCGAGGCCATGCGGGTCCGCGCGGAGCGCCCCCTCCAACCCACCGAGGCTCAGTCTCCCCTTTCCCCTTGTGGGAGAGGGGCCGGGGGAGAGGGGGCAAACTTGTCGCGAGACTGCCCCCTCCCCCCAACCCCTCTCCCACAAGGGGAGAGGGGCTCAGAAGCACGAGCACCGAGGATCGGATCGAGTGGCTCGAGTGCGGCTGCCGCGCCGCTCTACCCACTTTTCCTCAACCTTGCTGACCGCCCCATCCTCGTCGTCGGCGGCGGCGAAGTCGCCGCGCGCAAGGTGCTGCCCCTGCTCGAGTGCGGCGCCGAGGTGCGCGTCGGCGCGCCCGTACTCAACGCGGCCCTGCAGAAGCTCAAGGCCGAGGGCCGCATCCATCACCTCGAAGGCGAATTCCAACCGCACTGGCTCGATGAGGTATTCCTCGCCATCGCCGCCACCGACGAGGTCGACGTCAACCGCGCCGTTGCCGAGGAAGGCGCCGCGCGCAAGCTTTGGGTCAACGTCGTCGACGACACCGAACTCACCCGCGTGCAGGTGCCCGCCGTGGTGCGTCGCGGTCCGTTGACCGTCGCCATCAGCAGCGGCGGTGCGGCACCCGTGCTGGCGCGCCAGCTGCGCGAGAAGATCGAACAGTCGGTGGACGAGAGCTTCGGCCAGCTGGCCGAGCTGTTGCGCATCCACCGCGCACGCCTGCGCGCACGCTTCCCGCACGTGCCCAGCCGCCGCAAGTTCATGGAGACCCTGTGGCCCGGCGAGGTCGGCGAGCTGCTGCGCGCCGCGCGCTTCGATGCCGCACGCGCCCGCCTGATCGAACTGATCGAAGCCGGCGAACCCGAAGGCTCAAGAGAAGGCTTCGTCAGCCTGGTCGGCGCCGGCCCCGGCGACCCCGGCCTGCTCACGCTCAAGGGCCAGCGCCGCCTGCAGGAGGCCGACGTGATCCTGCACGACCGCCTGGTCAGCCGCGCCGTGCTCGAACTCGCGCGCCGCGACGCCCAGTTCATCGAAGTCGCCAAGGAAGCCGGCACCCACCACACCACCCAGGAAGGCATCCACGCGCTGCTGCTCGAACACGCGCGGCAAGGCAAGCGCGTGGTGCGGCTGAAAGGCGGCGACCCCTTCATCTTCGGCCGCGGCGGCGAAGAGCTCGAACACCTGCGCGCGCACGGCATCGCCTACGAGGTCGTGCCCGGCATCACCGCCGCACTCGCCTGCGCCGCACACGCCGGCATCCCGCTCACCCATCGCGACCACGCCCAATCCGTTCGCTTCGTCACCGCCCACTGCCGCAACTCGATCGATGCGCTCGACTGGCGCGCGCTGGCGCAGGAGAAGCAGACCCTGGCCGTCTACATGGGCGTCAGCGGCTTGGACACCCTGCGCGAACGCCTGCTCGCCCACGGCCGCGCCGCGAATACCCCGGCCGCGCTGATCGAAAACGGCAGCCGCGCCGAGCAGCGGGTGATCCACTGCACGCTCGCCAGCCTGCCGGAGACGGCAAAGCGCGAAGCGGTGAAGTCGCCGGCGCTGCTGATCCTCGGCGAGGTGGCGGCCCTAGGGCGGACGCTGGCGTGGTTCGGCGCGGATGCCGTCGATGCAAAGGCTGCATCGACAGCGCCGGCGCGGGTGCCGCTGTGCCTCGACCTGCGGGCGTAAGGTCGCTGCTGCGGCAGCCGCCGCTCTCCCTCTCCCGCTTGCGGGGCGACAGGCGACGCGTCGCGCGACGAGAGCCCGTCAGGAATCGCGCCTCGCGGACTCGCGCCCCGCGCCTTTCCCGACCGGGGTTGCCGCGGGCGACTGCGACGACAGCCGCCGGACCGGCGGTTCGTCGGGCTCTAGCATGGGGCCCAACAACCTGCGCTGCCCACCTGGACATGCGCGCGCTGATCGACCGGCGCGCAGAAGCGGCGCAGGGCCTGCGCGTCCGGCCTCGATTGCACGGGTGGGCTCAAGCGGCCCGAAAGGCACGTTTCCTTGACCAAGGTGAGGGGCGTTCCTGACGTCGCTGCAAAGCTGGCTGGTCGCAAGCCCCTTCCGGTAACGTACCTGCGCCCCGGAGGAACCCCTTGGAACACCCCGCCGCCATCACTGCCCTGCTGCATGCCTGGCGCGCCGGCGCGGCGGATGCAGCACCCCGCTTGAATGCGCACATCTACGATCGCCTGAAGCAGATGGCGCGGCAGCGCTTCCAGGGCGCCGACGTGGTGCTGAGCCCGACCGTGCTGGTGCACGAGGCAGTGGCGCAGATGCTCGGTGCGGAGGTCGACTGGGATTCGCGCGCGCATTTTTTCGCACTCGCCGCACTGCAGATGCGCACCGTGCTGGTCGACCATGCGCGCCGCGCCGCGGCCGCCAAGCGCGGCGCGGATGCGGTGGCGGTGACGCTTGACCCGGAGCACGCGGCGATCGACGACGGTGTTGGCGTGATTGAAGTGCATGAGGCGCTGGAGCGGCTGGCTGTCGAGGACGCGCGTGCCGCGCGCGCGCTCGAGCTGACCTACTTCGGAGGGCTCGACGCGCGCCAGGTCGGTGAGGTGCTGGGGGTGTCGGTGGCCACGGTCGAGCGCGACCTGAAGTTCGGCCGCGCCTGGCTGCGCGAGGCGATGTCATGAGTTCGCCGGTTGGACTGCGGGCGCTGTTCGAGCGCGCGCAGGGGCTGACGCTGGCGCAGCGCGAGGCCCTGTATCGCGCTGAAGGCATCGATGCAGCGCTTGCCGCGCGGGCGGAGGCGCTGCTGGCTGCCGCCACCGATCCCGATGCCAATGCAAGCATGGACGAAGACGCGATCGCCCAGCGCGTGCGCGGCGCCGCCGCGGCTGCACTGCGCGGCGCCCTGCCCGAGCGGATCGGCCCCTGGCGCGTGCTCGGTCTGGTCGGCGAGGGCGGGATGGGCGTGGTGCTGCTGGGCGAGCGCGACGACGGCGAATACGACCGCCGCGTCGCACTCAAGCTGGTGCGCGGCTACGTGTCGGAGCGCGTGCGCGAGCGCTTCCGCCGCGAGCGCCAGCTGCTGGCGGCGCTGGAACATCCGCACATCGCCGGGCTGATCGACGGCGGCACCACCGAGGCCGGCGAGCCCTGGCTGGCCATGCCCTTCGTCGAGGGGAAGCAGCTGCGCGAGTGGCTGCGCGGCGAGCGGCCGCCTTCCCTGCGCGAGCGACTGACGCTGTTCGCCACGCTGTGCCGCGCGGTACATCACGCGCATCAGCGCTTGATCGTGCATCGGGATCTGAAGCCCTCGAACGTGATGGTGCGGACCGACGGCAGCCCGGTGCTGCTGGACTTCGGCATCGCCAAGCTGATCGACGACACCGAGGGCGGCGAGACCCAGACCCGCGCGCTGACCCCGCGCTATGCCAGCCCAGAGCAGCTGCTGGGCCTGCCGGTCACCACCGCCACCGATGTCTACGGGCTCGGCCTGCTGCTGTACGAAATGCTGGCGGGCGAGGTGCCCGAACGCGGCGAAGGCGTGCGCGCCGCCAGCACCGAGCTGCCGGCGGCTTCGGCCGCCGCGCTGTCGAACGCTGCCGGGCCGTGGCGCGCCGATGCGCCGCGCCTGCGCGGCGATCTGGATCGCATCGTCCATCGCGCGGTGCGCACCGACCCGTCCGCGCGTTACCCCTCGGCGCTGGCGCTGGCCGAAGACATCGACGCCTGGCTGGAAGGCCGGCCGGTGCAGGCGGCGGGCCGGCATCGCCTGTATCTGCTGCGTCGCTTCATCGGCCGCCACCGGCTCGGCGTGGCGGCGGTCGCGGTGGCCGTGCTCGCCGTGGGAAGCATGTCGCTGCAGTGGAAGCTGCAGCGCGACCGCGCCCTTGAAGCGGAGGCTGCCGCGCGCCGCGAAGCCGCCGCAGCACAGGGCGTAACCGAGTTTCTCGAAGGTCTGTTCGACGAGCTGGACCCCGGCCTGCACGGCGGCCGCGAACTGTCCGCGCGGGCGCTGCTCGCCTTGGGCCGCGAGCGCATACCCGCAGCGGACACGGCGGGCGTCGAGCTGCGCGCACGGCTGCAGTCGAGCATCGGCCGCATCTACGCCCACGCCGGTGAAACCGACACCGCGATCGCCCTGCTCAGCGAGGCCGATGGGGTGCTCCAGCGCAGCGCCGATGCACCCACGAGAATGGCCGCGCGCAAGGCGCTGGCGAACGCCCTGAACGTCGCCGGCCGTCACGCCGAAGCCAATCCGCTGGCGGTGGCGCTGGCCGAAGATGCGCTGGCGCAGGACCCGCCCGACCGCATGATGGCCGCGCATGCCGGCACCGAGATCGGCATCTCGGCCGAACAGCTCGGGCGCCGCGACGAGGCCATGGCCGCGTTCGCGCGCTCCGAGGTGCTGTTCACCGCCGAGGATGCGCAGGGCGAGCTGGGCTCGATGATCCACAACCGCGCCTGGCTGCTGGAGCGCTCGGGCGACTACATCGCCGCACTGGCCGGCTACGAGGACGCGGTGGCGCGCAAGATCGCGGTCTTCGGCCCCGAACACCCGCAGGTCGAGCCGAGCCAGTACGGCCGCGCCAAAATGCTTTCGCTGCTCGGGCGCTACCGCGAGGCGGCGGACGTGATGCTGCAGACCCTGCCGATCGTCGAGAAGGTGAGCGGGGAGCGTTCCGCTCCGATGAGCTTCACCCTGTCGATGCTGGGCTCGATCCATCTCGACCTCGGCGAGTACGCGCAAGCCGAGGCCTTCTACCGCCGCGGGCTGGCGGTCGATCGCGCCATGGCCGGCGCCGAGCCCTCCTCCGCCGTGGCGAGCGGGCTCAACAGCCTGGCCGCCGTGCTCGACGAGCGCGGCGAGGTCGACGCCGCCGAGGCCCTGTTCCAGGAATCGCTGGCCCTGCGCCGCGCGATCAACCCGACAGGCCACGCCAGCATCGCCGCGCCGCTGCAGAACCTTGCGCGTCAGGCGCTCGACAGCGGTCGGCTGGCGCCGGCCGCCGCTTACTGCACCGAAGCGCTGACGATCCGCACGGCAGCGCTTGGAGAGGCGCATCCGCAGACCCTTGCATCGCGACTGCTCTGCGCCAGCATCGATGCGCGCGCCGGCCGCATCGAGGCCGCCACCGCCGCCATCGACGCCGTGCGCGACGCGATGGCGGAACTGCCCGAGCCGCCGAAGCCGCAGCGTCTCGCCCTGCTGCAGGCGCAGGCCGCGCTGGCAGAAGCGCGGGGTGACAGCGAGGCCCGCCTGCAGCTGCGTCGGCAGGCACTTGCACTGGTCGAGTCACTGCACGCCGAGGGGCACCCGCGTCGCGCTCGCGCCCAGCTGGCGCTGGCCGAAGCTGAGGCCGCCGCGGGCGACCTCGGTTCCGCCCGCGCGCGGCTCGCCGAAGCGACGCCGCTACTGCGCGCCGCCCTGCACCCGCGCAGCCCGGCGCTGGCCCAGCTCACCGCACTGTCGGCCCGGCTTGCATCGCCCCAACCCGGCAACGCGCCCTGACCCTGCGCTGCGCCCGCCCCTCGACGGGGCGGGCCGCATGCATATGGCAGTGTTCGCGAAGTGATGGCTCCCGGCTGTTGGCGCTCCGATCAAGGCGCCGCCGCCTCGAAGCCGCTGGCGAAGATCGCGTTCGGCCGCGCCGGGAAGCAGTTGGACGCCGGCGGCGCGCCACCGATCCGGCTCCAGCCCAGCCCGCGCACGACGTAATCGACCACCGTGTAGCGGTGCGTGTAGCCGACGTTGCTGCGATCCGTCACCGCGTAAGAGTAGGGCTGCGGCCGGTAATCGCAGTTGCTGGCGCTGGGGTTGCTGATGCTGCGCATGGCGCCGGCGTACTGCAGGGACTGACCCCAGTACATCGTGGTCGACTGCTCCTCGGTCGCGCCGCTGGCGAATTCGTAGGCCACGCCGGCGATCGCACCGACCACCAGCCCGAGCTCGGCTTCGATCTCCGCGCCGACCCGCGCCGAATGCGAGAGCGAGGTCGTGCTGCCGACGAGGTTGCTCGAGGCCTGCTCCAGCGCCCACGCATTGGTGCCGGTGCCCGCGAACGAGACCAGCTCCCAGATGCCGGCGCTGCGCACGCCGGCATGCAGCGAGGGCGAGACGCCGCAGCGCGGGTCCTCGCGGTTGGCGACGCCCGTCCACAGCAGGTCGCCGCGCATCTGGATCGTGCGCCAGCGATTGGGCACGGAGACCGTGTCCGCGACCACGGCGAGGAAGGTACCGTCATGGGCAACGGGGTCGCAGACCGCGTCGGGATAGTCCACCGGCTCGCGGTGCACGTCGCCGAACACCTGCACCTCGGCGATCTCCAGCGCATCCTGGCCGCCGCCGCCAAGGGATTGGATGCGCACGAAGCGCCCGCGCAGCGGGGCGCCGGTCGCGGGGTCGCGTGTCCAGACGTTCCAGCGGTCGACGCCGTTGCCGGTACCCGGATCGGGCGTGAAGTTGGCCATGCCGGTGGGCACCGCATCGCCAAGAATCGGCGTTTCGGAAACGTAGATGCGCACGTCGCGGAAGGTGTTCACGCCCAGAAGGTTGGTCAGCCTGCGACTCGGCCAGACGCGGATGTTGCTGATGTCGCGCACCTCACCCAGATCGATCTGGGCATACGGAAACGTCTCACCGAAGATGCGCGAGTTCCAGCCGGACGAGAAATCGCCGTCGGTGATCGCCGTCGGTACGTTCGGCTGCTGCAGCTGCGCCGGCGGCCGCGTCGAGGTCGGCCGGAACAGCGCGAGGTTGGCCCAGTCGGGGTGCAGGGGCTTCCACTGGGCCGGGGTGGCGCCACCGCCGGGGGCGCCCGCGGTTGCGGTGTCCCAGGTCTCCAGGTCCAAGGCCACCATGGTGCGCGGATTGCTCCCGCCGTCGCCGGTACGGACGATCTCGCAGGCGCGCAGGGTGCTGGCAGGCAGCGCCTGGCCGCCGCGCAGGACCTCGTAGGAGTAGCAGTCGAACAGGTTCTCCTCGACCACCACCAGGCCTTCGCCCACCGACTGCGACTGTGACTCGGTCAGGGTGGTGGTCTGCTCGCTGCCGCGCAGCTCGGTGCGGCTGCTCTGCCAGTTGCCGCCGGCCTTGACCTTGGCGGAGAACTTGAAGCCGAGCGTCTCGCTGCCCACCTGCGCGCCGAAGTAGCCGGACACATCGTGCGAACTGAAGGTGCCGAAACGCTGCTCGACGGTGGCACCGGCACTGGTGGTGCGGCCGATCGTGGCCAGGGCCTCCGACGCGCCGCCCTGCAGCCGCTCCCAGTAGGGCGGCAGCTTGACCACGCTGCGCACCAGCGGTTCGCGCACCCGGCGACAGGTCGCGCTGACCGTCGCCACGGTCGAGTCCTGGTCGATGTCGGCAAGGCGCAGCTCGATGTTGCCGGTGGCCGCGAAGCTGGTCGGGAAGTCGTAGCTCGCGCGCAGACTGAAGCTCGCGGTGTCAGCCAGGGCGTCCGCGCTCGGCGGTGGGGTCATCGCCAGACGACGCAGGCGCGTGCCGAAGTTGGCCGCATCCTGGAATGCGAAGTAGACGTCGCCAATGCTGTCGCCATCGGCATCACCGATCGCCGCGCGCAGGCGACCGGTCGGATTCGCCGGCACATCGGCGACCACGCCGCGCGCATCCGGGCCAAAGCTCACGGGCACCCCCGCGGTGCTGAAGCCGACATCCAGAAGCTCGGTGCGGATCACCGCCTGGCCGCCGCCCGTGAACGGCCGCAGGAAGGCGATCTCCTTGCCGGGCAGGCGATCGACCTCGCCCACCGCCACCGCGAAGCGCTGCCCGCTGATGTTGGGCTGGTAGTTCAATGCGGCGCCGGACAGGGTCGCTCCCTGCACGCTGTTGCCGGCGTCGCGGGTGGTGGCGTACCAGCGCAGGCGCAGGCGCGGCGGGTTCAGGCTGCCGTTCTCCGAGCTCTGGGTGCTGACCAGCACTTCGTGCGCGGCGCTGCCGCCGAAGTCGGCCACCTGCACGCTGAAGTCCTCGAGGTCGCCCGGCGCGCTGAAGGCCTCCTCGGCGTAGGAGCCGGGAAAATCGACGAAGGTCAGCTCGCCCTCGAAGGTGCCGGCGCGCAGCACGCTGTAGCCCAAGCGGGTTTCGCCGCCGGTCTGGCGTCGGGTCACCAGCATCACCTGCTCGGCGCGCTCCAGCAGCGGGTTGCCGCCGGCGATGCGCAGGGCGTCCACGCCCGAGAAGTTGGTGCCGAAGGCCGGGCTCACCGTGGCGATGTAGTTGATCAGGGTCCCCTGATCGTCATGGGCGATACCGCCACCCGGCGCAGCATCGAGCGCGACCACGCGGAAGCGGTCACTGCTGTCGATCCAGCCCAGCACGATCTGGCGGGAGCCGTTGCGGCGTCCGAGCAGATCGGCGGTGGTGACCTGCAGATCGCGCGCGGTGGTGTTGAAGGCGGTCATTCGCCAATTGTCGATCTCGACCAGCGCATTGCCGGCGCTCGCGCTGCGGCCGAAGGTGGCGACCTGGACAAAGTCGGATCGGTAGACCACGACGATCTGCTCCTCGTCGCCGTCGCCGTCGATATCGGCGGCGGTGGTGACGACACGCTGCCCGGCGGCCAGGCTGCCGCTGCCGCCCAGCAGCTCGCGCTCGGGCTGTATTGGCCCGCCCGAAAGCTGATAGAGCGAAGGCGTGGTGCCGACGATGCGGGTGACCAGCACTTCCTGATCCAGACCCAACTCGATGAAGCGTCCGAAAGGGGTGGCATCGCAGGCGATCGGCGAGCCGGTCTTGATGGTGTACGGCGCCGGCTTCGGTTCGACGCCAGCGGCCGACCCGGCGGCGGCCAGCAGCAGGGCGATGGCGCTCAACATGCGTTTCATGGCTGTACTCCTTTTCCCCAGCAGGTCGGGGTGCGGAGCAAGCAAGCGCAGCAGAGTGGCGAACTCCCTCAGAGCGATTCGTGAAACCTAGGGCGGCGCTTGGCCACGATGGTTTCAGCGAGCCCCCCTTCCGGTGAGAGCGGCGCTGCCGGCACGATGGATCGTGGCGGCAGTGGCGAATACGGGACACCGCTTGGAGCCCAGCCGGGGGCAAGGCCGATGCGTCATCTGCGATGCGCTGGACCACGCGCATCGTTCACGGGCGCAGCCAGTACAGGCCTGCGGTCTTCGCGGGATCACTGACCGACTGCGCCGCGCGGCAGGCACCCGAGCGGATGCAGATCAGGCGGCGCATCGGGGCACCGGCGTGCCGACTCAGGAGCCCGCCTGCTGGCCGCCCGCGTGGGCATTCGCGCTTGCCTCGCGAAGATACTGGCCCGGGGTAACGCCGAGCGCCAGGCGGAACATGCTGACGAAGGCGCTCACGCTTGCGTAGCCGCATTCGCCTGCGACCGTGGCGACGCTGGCCGATTCCGACAGGCGCCTCAGCGCATGCTGCAGCCGGGCTTGCAGACGCCACTGATTGAAGGCGAGACCGGTCTCGGCCACGAACAGGCGTTCGATGGTCCGCGCGCTGGCGCCGCAGTCGCGAGAAAGCTGTGCAAGCGTGTCCGTACTTGCGAGGTCTGCGCGAGCCCGCTCGGCGACCCGGCGTGCGCGCGGATCCCGCGGCATCGGCAGCGCGAGCCCGAGATTCCTTGCGCGCGCCAGCTGATCGACGATCAGCGCAGCCAGATGCGGATGCGATGGCTCGCTCCCCTCCAACGCGCCTGTTCGCGCGGCCTCGAGCACAAGTTCGCGCAGCAAAGGCCGAACATCGAGCACGCAGATCCCGCCGTCAGGCCCCGGCGCGCCTTGCGACGCGAGTCGGGGCGAAAGGTACAGCGTGCGCAGCCACACCACGCCCAGCGTCTCGACCACATGATGCGTGTCGGACGGCACCCAGAGCATCCGGCTGGGCGGAACCACCCACTGCCGGTCGGCCACGGACACCGCCAGCGCGCCTCGTTCTGCGAACACCAGCTGCGGCCAGGCATGGGCATGTTCATCCAGGCGCAGGCCACGCGGCAGCTTCAGCGACAGGGAACGCAGCAGCATCAAGGAGGACTCCGGATGACGGAAGGTCGACAGGACTTGGCGGAATCGCGCTACGTGCACGCCGCATCGCAACGCTACCCTACGCCTCGTCGCTTCCGACCCCTACCGCTGCGATCGAGGAGACTCCATGTCGAACGATGTCGTCCATTTCGCGATTCACGCCGATGACTGCGAACGCGCCAGGACCTTCTACCAGAGCGTCTTCGGCTGGTCCTTCCAGCCCTGGGGCCCGCCGGACTTCTGGCTGATTCGGACCAGCGAGAACGGCATTCGCGGCGCCCTGCAGAAGCGCCGCGGACCCGGCGGACCCGGCGCAGGGGGTTACGAATGCACGATCGCGGTTGCCGACATCAAGGCCAGCGTTGCAGCGATCGAGGCGGCGCAGGGCCAGCTGATGCACCCTCCGTTTCACATCGACCGCGTCGGCACGGTCGCGCAGTTCCGCGACACCGAGGGCAACCTGGCGAGCGTGATGCAGTACGAGCCCGGCGTTCTGTCCTGAGGACTGTGGGCGGCCGCGCACGGCTGTTTCAGTCTCCACAGCAGTCATCGGCGCCTTTGCTGCCATGCACATGAGCGGATGACGGCAAGGCGGGCAGCGAGGCGCATCGGTCTTGGCGAGCGCCCTCGCGAACATGCATCGCACGAAAGAGCGCTTCAGCGCCTGCAGCACCTGCTGTTCGGACCCGAACGGCTCGCGCGCTTCAGGGCATTCGCTGCAAGCGCGCTGGCGCCGCCGCTCAAGGCCGCGACAGTCGCCGATATCCACCGGCGACAGGGCCGGGCCAGACCTCGTCGCCCGGCCCAGACCACTCGCTTCGGGTCCTCTGACAACGTCGCTCCGAAGGATCGACGACAGGATTCGGGGCCGGCGACCCAGCCGCGCAGACCGATGTGCTCGGCGTGTTCGCGCCTCTCGACGCTCAAGACTCGAACTGATCGCGAAACAGCGGACCTTGGGTGCAGTCGGAAACCTGCTCGGGAACCACCAGCACGTTGTAGCTCTTGCCGATGATCGAGCCGCTCATCGAGAAGATGCGCCAGTGGCCGTCAGAGGTGCTGTAGACGAGATCGAAGATCGCCCCGGCTGCATCACTCGCAGGGCTCACATTCGACAGAACGGCAGCAAAGCGGGCGCAGGGATTGCCGTCGAGCAGGGGATGCCTCAGCAGCAGCGCCTCGTTGGTGAGGGGGTCGCCGGCCTGCTTGTCGACGCGAAAGACATTCGGCGTGGGCGGCTGCGAGTACACGTTGAACTTGGCGCCGGCCGGCAGCGCCACGCCGTTGGCGTTGTGCACGAACGCCTCGCCGCCGGAGCTGCCGACCGCGATGGGATTGTTGTTGTAGACGCCGGGCGCGCCGGACCCGTTCCAGTTCTGTTCGGCGAGCACGATATGGCCGGCGTCCGGGCTAGGCAGAACGCTCGCGTTCGGAAACCCCGGAATCGTGGTGGTGACCGTGTGCATCGTCGAGTCGCTCGACGGCAGCGGGTGAAACACGTTGTAGGCCAGCGTCGACGACATCGCTGAGTGGTCCTGGTTGAACACGTTCCACACCAGGCCGTTGAAGAACACCCCGGTTGCACGGGGATTGGTGACGAACGGATTGATGAATCGATTAAGCGCGGTGAAGAGGCGCGTGCCGTTGCCTGCGTTGATCAGCGCGTCATCGATCGGAGAATAGTTGAGAGCGGCAAAGCTCGACGGCGCGAGCAGCATGCGATGGCCGTATTCGTAGGCGCCGATGTCGACCGTGGCCGGCCCGCCGCTGCCGCTGACAAGGCGCCGCAATCCGTCGGCATCCACCAGTGGCAGGGTGCCTCCGCCAAACAGCGCGAACGAGTTGCCGGCGTCGATCGCGGGGCTGCCCGGCCCCACGCGCGGCGCATCGAGCGAGCGCAGCAGCGGGTCGGCGTTGACGTCGTTGGCGCCGGGCGTGTACGCGCCCGCACTCAGGTTGTTGCGCAGCAGGTTGTAGTTGTTGGTCGCGGTGCCGCTCGGCGCCAGGTTCTGCAAGCCGCGGCGGTTGGCGACGATGAGATTGTTGGCGATCAGACCGCTGGTGGTGCCGGTGGCCGGCGGGCCACCACCGCCCCAGCGCGACAGCCCGATGCCATCGGCGCGGACCACGGTGTTGTTGATGATCTGGGCGTTGGTCGAGCCCTGCTTGACCACGCTGGCGATGCCGCCCGAGGACGCCCGCTCTCCGATCACCACGTTCGAAAGCACGCGCGCGGTGACGGTTGACGCGTCATCCGACAGCAGCCCCTCGGACACCATGATTCCGGAGCGCTGGAATTCACCGCGGACCGCGTTGCCCTGGATTCGGAACTCGGCCGTCGTCGCGCGCACCGCGCTCGCCAGAATGCCCCAGCCCTCGGACACGCCGCGGGAGCTGATCTCGTTCCAGAAGATCTCGCCGGCGTGCGTCCCGGTTCCGCCCCCGAACTCGACCTCGATGGCACTGGAGAACAGCGTCGGTGCGGCGACTCGAAGCCGGTTTTGGTAGACCCCGACGTAGTGGGCTGCGCTACCGCCGGAGGTGCGGATACTGATTCCCGCCGCGCTCGCGCTGCTGCTGGAGTCGAGCTGCATGTCGGCGACCTGGAGGGTGGCGCTGGCCGTGCCGAAGTAGCGCAATTGAACGCTGGCATCGGTCAGACGGAAGCCGCGCAGGGTGAAGCGCCATTCGTTCGCGCCGCCCACGTTGCCGGTGATTCCCCGGCCCGCAGCGAAACGCGGGGACACGTTGCGCGCCGCGAGCAGACTGACGCTGCCATTGACGGTGATGCTTTCGTCGATTGGCGACGAGGTGGTCACGAGTACGGTGCCCTGTACTGCCTCCACACCGTTGATGCACGCTTGCAGCGTGGTGTCGCAGGGCGCCGTGGCGCTCGGCCAGGTGAACTGCTCGCCCGTGGCCATGGCCAGGGGCCCCGTCGCCGCCGCCGCGCTTGCGAACAGCGCTGCCGCGAGCGCCAGAAGGGCCACCCTGCTCGCGGCTTCGAGCCAGCGGCGACGCGCGCAGCCCGTGCGTTGCTCCAAGCGGCGGGAGCGCGGATCACGTGCTGCACCTGCGCAGCCTGCAGAAGGCGAGCCGGGGACAGATGACACCTGTTCGCGGTGCGCGAAGGCGTTTGGGGTGGGCGTGTGCCGAGCGTCTCCGGTCAAGCTGCGCTTCGCAGTAGGGGCGGTGCTGATCAAGAGGGCTGTCCGGTACGTCACTCCGCTGTGACCACTCGGTTGCGGTTCATCGAGGCGCGATGCGACATGGCCGACCAGAAGGCGAGAGAGGCCCCGGACTGCAGCCCTTTGGGCCTCGCTTGCGCGCGGCGCAGGCGGGGAACTCCCCACATCCCTCATCCCTGCTCCGTCATCCGGAGGGCAGGAAAGGCCGGCGGCAGGCCCATGGTGGGTCGAGCGGGGTAGCGCAGGAACTCGCGCACAGGTCTGCTTCTGCCATCCCACGCCCCAGCGACCCGGAACACACACCGGGCGCGCTGGCGGTCGAACTCAGTGCGGCGTGATCGCCACCTTGAGCACGCCGTCGCGCTGGTGCGAGAACAGCTCGTAGGCGGCGACGATGTCGTTGAGCGCGAAGCGATGGGTCACCAGTGCGCCGAAGTCGGCGCGACCGGATTCGACCACCGCCATCAGCCGGCGCATGCGCTCCTTGCCGCCGGGGCAGAGTGCGGTGGTGATGCGGTGGTCACCGAGGCCGGCGGCGAGCGCGTCCAGCGGGATCACCAGGTCCTCCGAGTACACCCCGAGGCTCGACAGCCGCCCGCCGGGCTTGAGCACGCGCAGGGCGGAGGTGAATGTCCCCTGCGTGCCCAGCGCTTCGATCGCGGCATCGGCGCCGCGGCCGCCGGTGAGCTTCATCACCTCGTCCACCACGTCGCAGCTCGTGAAGTTGAGGGTGACATCGGCCCCCATGCGCTTGGCAATGGCGAGGCGGTGGTCGTTGCCGTCGATGGCGATGATGGTCGAGGCGCCGCGCAGGCGCGCGCCGGCCGTCGCACACAGGCCGATCGGGCCCTGCGCGAACACCACCACGACATCGCCGATGCGGATGTCCGCGTTCTCGGCCCCTTTGAAGCCCGTGGACATGATGTCCGGGCACATCAGCACCTGTTCGTCGCTGAGGCCGTCGGGAATCGGCGCGAGATTGCCCTGCGCGTCAGGCACGCGCAGGTATTCCGCCTGCGCGCCATCGATGAGGTTGCCGAAGCGCCAGCCCGCCGTGGCCTTGTAGCCGTGGGCGGCGCAGCCGCCGCTGGCGACGAGGTAGCTGCCGTCCTGCGAGGGCACGCCGTCCTGCGCCGCGTACGAATTGAAGTCGGGACAGATCGCGCCGGCGATGACGCGCTGGCCCTCGACATAGCCGGTGACTGCGCTGCCGAGCTTCTCGATCACGCCCACCGGCTCATGGCCGACGGTGAGCCCCTTCGCGACCGGATACTCGCCCTTGAGGATATGGACGTCGGTGCCGCACAGGGTCGTCGTGGTGATCCTGATCAGCGCGTCCTTGGGGCCGATATCGGGGATGGCCTTGTCGGCCAGTTCGATGCGTCCGCGTTCGACGAATACCGCTGCTCTCATCCGCGTCATGACGCTCTCCTGTGGCTGCACGGCAGGACAGGGTGTTGCTCAGCAAAGCCGCGCGTCTGTGCGCCAGCCGACGCGGGCCTGCAGGCTGCGGGCGCAGAGGAGGAGATCAGCCGGACTTCGGCCAACGACTCCGCAGAAAACGCAAAAATCGGTAACATCGCGCGGCGCTGATTCGGCACTTCAGGGTTTGCACGGCGCGTGGCTCGCATCGCCCGGCCGCGCCGATCCCCACCGGTCGACAGCGTCTATTCCTCCCATCCCCTTTCACGGATACCGACCATGAACACACGTGTTGTCTGCGCCCTGGCCCTGATCGCTGCGCTTTCGGGCTGCAGCCGGGAAGCCGAAGTCCAGTGCACCACCGCCAGCAAGGACACCTGGCAGAACGAGCAGGCCTTCAAGGACGGTCTGACCGCCAAGGGCTACACCATCAACGAGTTCAAGGTCACGCCGGGCAACTGCTACGAGATCTACGGCACCGACCCGCAGCAGGCCAAGGTGGAGATCTACTTCAACCCGGTCGATGGCGCCGTGGTCAAGGAAGAGAAGAAGTAAGCTTGGCCGGCGAATCACTGCGGATCTGGGACCCGGTGCTGCGCACGCTGCACTGGGTCACCGCCTGCCTCTTCGTGCTGAACTACTGGGTGCTGGAGCCGGGCAGCGACTGGCACCAGTACCTCGGCTACGCCATGGCCTGCATGGTCGTCGTGCGCCTGGTCTGGGGACGTTTCGGGCCGGCCAACGCGCGCTTCTCGCTGCAGGCGCTGGGCCCCGCGCACTGGCGCGAGCACGTCCGCGAGCTGCGCGCGCGGGCCATCCCGCCGGGCAGCGGCCACAACCCCTTCGGCTACCTCTGGCTGTACGCATCGCTGGGCCTGTTCGCGTCGCTTGCGCTGAGCGGTTTTCTGCTGGAAGAAGTGGACTACTTCTTCGGCAGCGACCTGCTCGAAAGCCTGCATGGGCTGTTCGCGGACAGTGTGTTCGTGCTCGCCTGCATCCATGTCGCGGCCGTGATCCTGGTCGGCTGGTGGGGGCGCATCGAACTGATCCGACCCATGCTGACGGGCGTTCGACGGCGGTAGCCAAACGGCGTTCGCCGTTCGCCGAGCGCGACGCGCCGACGATCGCGCACACGAAACCACACATCGAAGCATCGAAGCGACCATCGGCACCGGCAGCGGCGAGGCGCTGCAAGGCCTCGCCGCTGCCGGTGGATTCACAGGCCCACAGGCATCGATTCACCGCAGCACGGTCATCGCTGGCCCTGCCCGGCCAAGCGCCGCGCGAACGCAAGGGCCGCGGGTCAATCCAGCGCGCGCCCACCGGCCCAGGTGGAGCCGTGCTGCCACAGATCTCAGCGCACGCAGCCCGGTCTCGGCACCACCCGGCGCAGCGGAATCGTGCCGCTCTCGCCGGTGTTGAAACGGAAGACGAAGCGGCCCTGGTCGCAGCTCACGAACTCGAACTCGCCGCCGCCCACCGCCTGCGTCTGCACCGCTGTCGGTGCGTTGAAGGCGCCGCCGCTGCTCGCGAACAGCTGCACCTGCGCGCGCGCGCCTGCGACGTCACCGACCCCGCTCCACCAGACCTGCTCGCCGCTGCGGCTGCTGCCCGGCGCGCCGGTCGACCAGGTGAACCAGGCGAAGCCGAACTTGCCCTGCTCGCGCAGCGAGTCGATGTACAGGCCCTGGCCCGAGGTGGCCGGGTTGTACCAGGCGCCATCGATGCCTTCGCTGATCGCGAACGTGGGCGGCTCGGCCAGCTCCGACTTGACGGTGTAGCTCCAGAAGCAGATCGCCCCGCCGGTGTTGGCGATGAAGGCTTCGGGGTTCTCGTCGACCCAGCCGGGCCAGCCGTCGCAGAGCTCGATCGCGAAATCGGCGAAGCCTTCGACCTCGCTGATGTGCCAGCGCCAGAGCCGCTGCTCGGGATCGCGGATGTCGCGGTTGAAGCCATCGCCGCCGGGCTTGATTGTGGCGATCAGAATCGCTCCGAGCCCATCGGTCGGCCGCCCCTGGTTGGCCACCAGGGCACGCGCATGGGCGATGTGCTCGGGGTTCGACAGCGGCACCAGGAAGCTCTGGTTGCGGTTGGTTTCGATCTCGGCAACTTCGAACCAAACGGTCTCGGCCTGGGCGGACGAGACGCTTGCGGCCGCAAGGGCCACAGCGAGCGTGAGGGAATGCATGGTCATGGGATCCAAAAGGTCATGGGCAAGGCCCGCACCGCGGCGGCGCGGGCGCGCGGAGTGTGCCATGCACGAGGGCCATCCTCATCTCCTGCGCGGCGGCCGCAGGCCCGCGGAGCGCAGGCCGCGCGACGGTCAGCCGCCATGACAACGGAGCGCGTCGCTGTCCGCGCGGGCTCCGGTTCGGGGCCGCGTGATTTCCATGCCCCGGACGGCTGCGCGCCGCGGGTCCGCCTCGCCGATCGCGAACGCAGCGCCCCACGGTGCTGGACCGCTGCGCTGGCCCGCTCCGCTCAGAAGCGGAAGACGAAGGCATTGACGAAGCAGTGGTCCCAGACCAGCACCGCGTTGAGGTTCGGCATCCAGCGCAGGCGCCCGGCGATCAGCCGCCGAGCCACCGGATGCGGGTTCGGAAACGACAGCCGGGACAGCGTCCAGGGCGTGGTGCTGGGGTCCAGCTCCAGCCACTGCATGTCGCCCACGCCGGCACTCGCACTTGCCCGCGTGCAGACCCAATAGCGATTGCTCGGCGGAACGAAGACCATGCCGGCGCCGTCGTAGAAGGTGCTCGCGCTGACGAAGGCGGACAGGCCGAGCCCACCGCCCAACTGCACGTAGTCCTGCAGCATCTGTCCGCTGTCCAGATCGAGCCGCCAGTAGCGTCCCCGGCCCACGCTGGTGTCGCTGAAGGGCGGCTGGAACGCGGTCACGGTCCGACCGTGCCGGCTCTGCGCGGCGTGGTTGAAGTTCAGGCCATAGCTGCCGCCCCAGGGCTCCCACGTCTGTGTGTCCCAGCGGTACGCGAAGGCGCCGGCGCCCAGCGAGCCGCTGGCGCTGCAGAGCACGCGCGCACGGACTTCGTCCCAGACGCCCAGCGCGGACTCGGCGGCATGGATCTCGACGACGCCGGTGGCGTTCGGCGAGGCCGGATTGCCGCGCACGCGATCGTTGACCAGACGCTTCCACTCCCAGCGTCCACTGGCCAGATCGAAGCGCCACAGGCGGCGGGCGTGCATGAAGATCGAGCCGCGCGCGCCGACCTCGGGCGCGTACGCCATCCCCTCGTAGGTGTGCCGCGCGGTCGGCTTGCCGTCGAAAGGCACCTGGTCGTAGAAGGGACCGTTCTCGGCGGGCACCAAGGGGCCCGTCGTCGTCCCCGCAGGGTTGTTGGCGTTGAAGTTGGCGACGGCCGCCGCGGCGGAATCCGGGTAGTTCGTGCTGCTGCCGTTGCTGAGGTAGGCGGCGCTCATCTGCGAGCGCGCACTCGGCGGGCACTCGATCGACCACTGCATGCGCTGGCAGTCGAAGCGATACAGGCCGTTGTTGTAGCCATCGGAGTGGCCGCCGCCCAGGAACCAGAAGCGATCGCGGCGCGGATCCACACAGAACCCCGACCACGACTGGAACAGGTTGAAGCCGGGCCCCGATTCCGCCCCCCACAGACTGCCGCGATCCCAGCCCGGCGACAGCGCCTGCACGGCGGCGGTCAGCTGTTGATCGATCCGCGTGCCGGCCACTTCGATCCAGCGCCCCCGCGGCACGCGATCCCAGGACACCGCATTGACCCTGCCCTCGGCGTCGCGCCCCGGGGTCCAGACATCGCCCTGCAGCGCGCCCGAGTCCGCCCCCGCGCCCCAGGCGAACGGCGGATCGCCCCCCGGCTCGAAGCCGTCGGCGAACACGCCCGCAGCGCCCGCGCCCTGCGCCTTGGCGGCGCCGTGCATCAGCGGAGCGATGCCGAGCCCGGCGGCGGCCTGCAGCAGCTCGCGCCGCCCGAGCCGCGGCGGCGCGGCCTCGTCGTTCTCCGCTGCGGGCTGGAAATGATTCGACTTCTGCATGCTGTGCCCTCCACCGCCGGCGCCACGCCGGGCCCGAGACGAAAACTTGCGAGAGCCTAGTTTGGACGGCGGCGCTGGCACTGACCGCCGGTCCGCGCGCTGGCTCCGGCTGTCCTGCGCGGGCGCTTCAGTGCGAACGCAGCCGCCTGCGCTTAGCGCGCTGGCACCGCCTCGAAGCCGTCGCGGAACAGCTGGCCGGGTTGGAACTGCAGCACGTGCGTGCTCGGCGGTGGCGGGTCGCCAAACACGCCACCCCAGACGGCTGGCTCGGCCACCACCCAGCTGCGGTCGAAGCGGCCGGTCTGGCTGCCCGCCTGACGCAGCTGCAGTCCGCTGCGCCGATACACGGGCGCGGCGATGCCGGTGGAAGTCAGCGGGAACAGGGTCAGCTCGCTCGCACCGCTGGCCAGGGTCTGGTTCGCCCACATCCAGACACCCGACGGCTCCGACAAGGGGAACAGTGCGCCGACCCGGCCATCGAGCGGGGCGTCGGAACAGCCCAGCAGTGCGCCGTCGGCTGCAGCCAGACGGCAGACGCGCAGCGGGAACACATCCGGCCCGACGTTGGGCGGGAAGGCGACGTGCACGACGCCCTGGCCGTCGGTGTCGACCGCCGTGTAGACCTGCCCCGGGCCGGCCGCACGCAGCGGCTGCTTGATGCGCTGCTGCCACAGGCGAGTGCCCGAAGTGTCGAAAGCGGCCACCAGCAGAGCGCTGGGACGAGAGGCCGAGGCTGAGGCAAACACCGGCGCGCTGATCAGCGTGATCGCCCGGCGGGTGATGGCGTCGATGCGCACGAACTCGGCGGTGCCCAGCGGGGCCAAGGACCACGTGACCGCTCCCGGCACCGTCTGGCCGTTGGCCGCGATCGCCAGCAGACTCACGCCGGCCGCGCTTTGGTCGAGCGGATCGAGCCGCCGCAGAAACACCCGCGAACCCAGCACGTGCGAGATCTCCACATCGCTGGAAACCTGCACCTGCTGGAGGCGCGTATCGACCTGGACGCTGCCGGCGCCGTCGTAGCAGCGCCAGAGTGGCGCCTGCCAGGGGCGTCCATCGCGCTGTGCGAAGCCGAGGCCACAGAGTTGGGCGCCTCCGGTGCCAGTGGACACCCGCGCCAGCTGCTTGAAGGGCTCATCGAGTTCGCGCTCCCAGAGCATCTGCCCCTGCGCATCGAGCGCCCACAGACGGTGCTGGTTCGCCAGCGGCCCGCGCGCCGAGGCCGCCACGTGGACGTTGCCGTTCACGACTTCGACCTGGGCGTCGGCGACGTCGAAGCGCGGGAACTGCAGCTGTCGGCGCCAGAGCACGTCGCCGCGCTCGGACAGGCGGGTGAGCTCCAGGAGCTCTTTCTCACCGTTGCTCACATACCGCGCGTGGGCGACCTCAAGCGTATTGACTTCGCGCACCACAGCAGGCGCGCGCTCGCGCAGACGCGCATAGGTCGGGAAAGCGAAGCCGGTGGGATTCAGGCCGCCCAGCGCTGCGCCAGCGGCGGAGTCGAACACCTGCACATCGAGGCTGCTCGCGAAGGACACGCCGCGCGGCGCGCAGGGGATGTCCAGACAGGTGCTGGGGTCACGCTGCCAGACCGACTGCGGCGCACCGCTGGCCGCGGACACATGCCTGTCGAGGCCTAGCGGACCCGCAGCGAGCACCCCCAGGGGAAACCCTGCTCCGACCTGCACTGTGCCTTCCGTCAGATCGAAGGTGAGCACGGCGCCGCGGCCGGCGATCTGCGCGACCAGGACGCGGGCGCGCGGCCCCAGCACCTGCCATTCGCCGAGCCGGGCTGCAAACGCCGGGCTCGACAGTCGCCAGCGCTCGACGCCATCCGCGCTCATGCGCCGCACTTCGTCGGCACCCAGCGTACTCAGGAACGCATCGCCGTCGGTCAGCCAGCCGCGCACGTAGAACCGAACCGTTTGCGGAATCTCCGCGCGAAGGTTGCCGTCTGCGCGAACGACCCGCAGCCCACCTGCGCCATCCGTCAGCCAGGCATCGCCAGCGGGGGACAGCCCCAAACCCCTCTCACTTCCCAAGCTCAACCCGCTCCGCCACCGCTCATTGCCCCCCTGGCGAAGACGCGTGTCCGGCGCGGAGGCGGGTGCAGCCGCATCGAACGTGTTGATCAGAAAGCCCAGGCCGCGGCGGAAATCCCGCACGTCCAGGAAGCGCCCCTCGGGCGCGGCGATGACATCGAGAAGCTGGCCCGCGTCATCGAGCGCGCAGGCATAGGCAGGCCTGCCCAGCAGCGCATTGCGGCTGGCAAGGATCAGATCGCCGTCAGCATTCAGAAACAGGTGGTCGACCGCGACTGACTGCTCGTTGGGAGAGCAGGCCGCCGGCGGCTGCAGGGCATCGACCTGCCGGGCCGCGCCGTTGGCATCGAGGTAGAGCGCTTGCGTGCCGGCGAGCACCGCCAGCCCACCGTTCGGCGTCAGGCGCGTTTGCCCGAGCGCCACGGGCAGCGCAGGGCCGAGATCGCTCTGGGCGACGCCCAGGTTCCAGAAGCGCTTCCACAGCACCTGACCCGCTGTATCCAGGCGCAGGATCTGGAAGCCGCGCAGCCGCTGCCAGGACGGGTTCACCACGAAGCCCAGCTCAGCGCTGCTCTCGCCGCCGCCATTGACCGGCAGGATCAGGTAGGCGCCATCCTCACGCGTCACCACCGCACTCGGCGAAAAGCCGGGCTGTTCGTAGGACTGGGAAGCGGGAAAGCCGAACAGCGTCGCGCGTGCGCCATTCGACTGCGGCGTGGGATCCACGGACTCCCAGGCCATGCCCTGGGCTGCAACCTGGGGCATCGCCGCACTCAGCAGCAGCGACAGGCAGAACGCTCGCGAAAACGACATGGGTCTCCCAATTCGTTGGCTGCGCAGACGAACTGTCCGCGAAGCGCGGCACCTTAGCTGTTCGCGATGGCCTAGTGAAGCCCGCGGCGGCGCAGTCGACGCCAATCCGCCGTCGATGCCAAGGTGCGTTCAAGCCGCTCCTGCGCGACGTCTGCGCGGCTGCCGCATGAGCCAGAACGATTCGCTGTCTCAGGCCGAACCAGCGCGCCCGCGCGCGACGGTTTCGAGCGCTGAGCGATGGCCCTGCAGGAGGACCGAGCTGTTCCGCCTCGCTGCACCCCGGCGGCGCGCGCCTGTCAACCACGCGCCCGCCGATGGATCTATCGGAGGCTCGCCTGGACGGGCGTTCGACCTGCGACGACGAAGCGCGTGCAGGGTGGACCGGATGCCGGTTGCCCTAGAATCCCGCGCTGACTCCGCCCAACGCCTTTCCATGAACCTTCCGTGGCTCAGCCTGCTCATTCCCGTGTACAAGGTCGAACCCTGGTTGCCTGCGTGTCTCGCGTCGATACGCGCCCAGGCCGTCCCGAACATCGAAGTGCTGCTGCTCGATGATGCGTCTCCCGACGGTTCGGGAGCGCTGGCCAGGCAACTCACCGAAGACTGGCCGGAAGCGCGCGTGCTCGTCCATCCGCGCAATCGCGGCCTTTCTGCGGCGCGCAATTCGCTGCTGGCCGAGGCGCTCGGGGAGTACGTGTGGTTCCTCGACTCCGACGATGTGCTGCTGCCCGGGTCGATCCAGAGCCTGCGCGAGGCGATCGCCCAGGGCGCTCCGGATCTCGTGCTCTGCGACTTTCGCGTTGTGCGCGAGCGCATGCGCCTCAAGCACCGGCTGCGCGGAGAGCTGCATCGCCGCACCTTCGCGGGAGCTCCCCGGCAAACGCGCCCGGCGGGACCCGAGCTTGTGGCCGGTCTGCTGCAGGTCGGTCAGCTGCACAGCTGGAGCAAGATCGCGCGCCGCGAAGTCTGGCAGGCCGCACCGTTTCCTGAGGGCCGCTACTACGAAGACATGGCGGTCATTGCGGCGCTGATCGCAGGCAGCCGCAGCTTTCGCTATGTGCCCGAGACCTGGGTGGGCTATCGACAGCGTGAGGGCAGCATTCTGGCCAGCTCCAGCCCGGCCAAGCTGCGCGATCTTCTGCACAACGCCGGCACCCTGAGGGCCGAAGTGCACGCGCTGCCGCAGCTGTCCGATCCCGCGGCGCGCTTCGCGCTGGATCACTTCTGCCTGCGAACGGTGCTCACCGGCCTGCGTCTGGCGGCGCCTCTGCGCTCAGGCGCACCCGAGCTGGATGCGGAGATCCGCACGGCCGTCGCGCAGCTGTTGCCGGATGCCGGCGCGGCCGTGCTGCGCGGCTACCTCGGGCGCGGCTGGTGGTGGCGCTGGCTGCGCGCACGCGCGCGTCTTCGCCGGTGGGGTGTCGCCGCTGGCTGAGCAAGCAGTACGTCTCGCCAGCGTCTGCGCCAGCGCCAGCGCCAGCGCAGCAGAATCCACCGCGCTCGCCCCCGGCGCTCCCGACACGCTTGAGCCGAGGGGCCTGGTCTTGCTGCACAGCCGGGCATGACCCGACTGCGGCGATCCGGCGCCCTGCCTGGGCCGGCAAGCCCTGCCCAGCAGACAGGGCCAAGACTTGAGCGAGGCGCGCCGCCAATCCATGCTGTGCGCTCCATCCCTGCCTTCGATTGAACTGCCCATGAAAGAGTCGCGCGATTACCTTGAACTGAGCTTCCGCTCGGTGTCCTGCTTCGGCAACGACGGCCGCCTCGACGCCAGTGAGCTGGATCACCTGATCAGCATCGCCGAGCGCGACGGCCAGATCGATGCCAACGAGATGCGGGTATTGAAGAGCATCATCGAGCGCATCCGCCCGGACGAGATCGACGCAGCGATGAAGGCGCGACTCGACGCGCTGTCGGCCAAGCTGCGCGAAGCACAGGGCTGAGTGCACCGGGATTCGGGATTCGGGATTCGGGAGAGCCTCACGGCTGGGCGTGCAGTCAAGCCCATCGCATAGGGTGGGCCCTGGCCCAGCTTCAGCCCCATACCTGCCCCGGCGCAGGCTCGCCCCGCGGGTCGCTTCTTTGGCGCGCGCAAACGCGAAACTCGCAAGCTGCGCGGCCGCCTCGCGAACAACAGCGGGACATCGAGGCCGTGGTGGGCCAAGGGCCCACCCTATCACGTGGACTCCGACGCCAATCCCGGTCCACGGCCGGATGAGGGCTTCACCGTGGCAGCCGCGCGCTCCGGTGTCAGGACTCGCAAGGCGCTTGCGAATCCGGATTCCCGATTTCCCGAATCCCCGCTTCAACGCACCACGTGCCACTCGGTCTGCCGACCGGCGAGGTAGATCACCCGCTCGCCGTCGAACACAGCGCCCTGCTCCAGCTTGATCTGCACCCACTGGCCGTCCCACTCCGGCAGCTGCGCCTTGATGTTGCCTTCGATGGCGTAGACCGTCGACGGATGCAGCGGCCAGTCGCCCTGTACAGGCGTGGCGCCCTGGTTGTCCCACATGCCGATGGTGGGACCCGGCGCGTGGCCGAACATGCCCAGTGGGTGCGTGTAGGTGCTGCTGACGATGCCTGCCTTGTCGGCGGCCGCGCGCGTGCGCGCCAGCACCTCGTTGCCCGGGCGGCCGGTGCGGTACTCGCTGGTCAGGATGTCCTGCCACTGGTTGCCGACGCGCAGCGCTTGCTGCAGTCCTGCAGGCACAGCGGATTCGCCGGCGCGGGCGACATAGGCCATTTCCTGGGTGTCGGTGCAGAGCTTCAGGTAGCAGATGCCCACGTCGGTGTGCAGCACATCGCCCGGCTGGATCACCCCGTCGATGCCGCAGAAGGGGTTGTCCTGCTCGCAGGCCACGCCCGGGCGCTGCAGGTTGACGTAGGGCATGAACCAGATCGGCAGGCCCAGCGATTCGAAGCGCTCGCGGATGTACCAGGCGACGTCGTCCGTGGTGGTGGCACCCGGGGTGATCACCCGGCTGCTGAAGGCCTCGCTGATCACCCCGCGGGCGATGCCCATGATGTGCGGGTACACCGCCAGCTCCGACGCGCTGCGGGTTTCCAGCCAGCGGACCACCAGGTTCTCGGCCGGCACCAGACGCTGCTGCAGCTCAGGGCTGAGCACCTCCAGCAGCTGCGCATGCAGGCCTTGCGTCAGCCCATCCGCGACCGGCCATTCGCGCGAAACGTTGATGCCGATGCGCTGGGGATCGCGCTCGGCGATCAACGCACCCAGCGCCTTCCACTGCTCGGCGAGATCGCCACCGGCCCAGGCCGACTCGTAGGGCGCGCCCAGGGGGTAGCGGTTGACGCTGAGCTTGTCGACGCTGCCGTCCGCTTTGCGGTGGAACACCAGCATGGTGGTGCGGCGCGCGGCGAAGCTCGGCTGCGGCACCAGCGAGAAGTAGACCGGGTCTTCGGCGTATTCGCGGTTGATCACCAGCCAGAGGTCAAGCTCGGCCTCGGCCATGAGCCGCGGCAGCAGCTGCTCCAGGCGCTCGGTCAAAATGCGGTTCTCGGGCTCGATGCGGGCGCGCGGCGGCAGCACGCCGTAGTCGGCGGCGCCGGCAATGACGCGGCCCTGGGCCGGAGCGGCATCGCGCGCGCTGGCGCTACTGGCGACCGCAAGGGCGCCTGAGAGCGCAGCGCAGAGCAGCAGGCGGGAAGTCGCAGGGGCGCGGACGGTCGACATGCGGGAACCTCGGCAGGCGTGGGAAGCCGCAAGCCTGCCACAGCGATGCCCTGCGCCGATCTGCCAAAGCGCATGGATCGCCTGCGCCGAGGAGGCCGCACGAGGGCACGGCGGATCGCAGCGGCGCGTCACCGGGCGGTGAGAGCGACACAGCGCAAGTGAATCCTGGACGTGAGCCGCGGTCGCGCGTCCGGCGCCTCTGCGGACACGCTTGCGCTGGATGAGGCAGCGCCCGCTCCAGCGGCGAGCGCGGCCTCCGGGGCGCGCGGCAAGGCTGAAGGCTTCAGCATCGCCGCGCGATCGGCGCGCGTCGAGCAGGGCTTCAGCTCATCCCCAGCTCACGCACTTCCACACCGCCGCCCTGCATGCAGGGCATCTTCGCCGCCCAAGCGAGGGCGTCGTCCAAGGATTCGACTTCAATCAGGTAGTAGCCGCCCAGGGTTTCGCGTGTCTCAGCGAAGGGCCCGTCGATCGGCTCACCGGCCTTGCCGCCTGCGAAGCGCACGGTGCGGGCAGTGGCCACCGGCTTCAGCTCGGCGCCGCCGCGGATCACGCCGGCGGCTTCCATCGCCTCGCCATACGCCTGGTGCGCGGCGTAGCAGGCCTGCCAGTCGGCCTCGGTCCAGTTCGCGCTTTCGGCTTCGTCGGCATAGATCAGCAGCATGTAGTTCATGTCGGCATTCCTTGGAGGACCTGCGGGCTGCAGGCAGGGATGGTCGCGGCAGCGCGCCGGGTTTCGACATTTTGCGTCGCGGCCCATGCGACCGCCTTGCGGGAATCGCGGGCCGAAGACAGAACCCCGCGCCAAGGGCGCGGGGTTCGCACGAGGTCGGGTCAGCGCGCTTGGCAGATGCAGACCTCGGTCGGAGACCTTCCGGCTTCGCGAATCCCGAATCCCCAATCCCGGCTCCGACCCTCAACTCCGCCGACGCGGCCGGTAGTCCGACAGCGCATCCACCAGGCTGTCCAGCCGCGGCTCGATCGACTCCAGCGCCTTGATCTCGGCGTTCAAGGTGGTGAAGTCGACGCGCTCGCGCCAGCCCGCGCCCAGCGGACGCTGGTCGCCCACCACGAACGCGCGCACGCCGAGCTGCACCGAGTACAGCGTCGAACTCTGGCCGTAGTACTGCAGCTCCTGCGAGCCGATCGGCTCGGCGCGCACCACCACCACGGCCGCGGCCTGACGACGGATCTGGCGGAACATCTGCGGCAGCGGTGCGCCGCCGTCGACATCCAGAAGATCGCTGTCCACCACGTCGAAGCCCTGACGAATCAGCTGCTCCTCGATGCGCTGGCGGGCCGGCCCGGTGATCGCCGAGTCGCCCAGTGCGACCACAGCGATGCGCGGCGGCGGCGGTGGCATCTGGCTGCGCGGCGGCTCCGCGCTGGCGGTCTGGACGGGCGCCTGCGCGACGGCATTGGCGTTCGCGGCAGGGTTTCGCGAGGGCACGGCCTCACGGGTGTTCGGCCCGGTGGTCGCAGAAGGCGCATCCGCGGAGCCTGCCAGTTTGGCGCCGACCACGGCCGCGGCCGCAGCGGCGGTGGGCTCTGCGGCTTCCAGCGCGGTCGAGGGCGCGGCAGGCTCGGGCTGCGCGTCCGGCAGCGTGGGCTCGACCGGCGGCGTCTGCACCGCGACCGCGCTGCCGATGGTATTGCCGCGCGCCGCGGCATCGGCAGCGATCAGGGCGGCACTGCCCGCCGCTGCATCGAGCGAATTGGCGCCGGTCTGGCTGGGCGCGACCTCGTTGGCCGGGGCCGTCGCCGCCGTGCTGGTACCGACAGGATTGCTGGCGCGCCCAGCGGCGACGCCGTCCGAGTAGCTGCTGCCAACGAATCCGTCGTAGAAGCCGCTGACCAGATTCATCAGCGGCGCACGGAAGGCGAATACGCTGCCCGCCACCAGCAGGGCCAGTCCCGCCGCGATGCCAATCGCCAGCTTGCCGCCGCCGCCGCGCTTCTGCGCTTCCAGCACGGAGGGCCGCGCCGGAGACCGCGCACGCGTCGCGGTGTCTGGCACCGGTGGCGCTGCTGCCGGTGGTACCGGCGGCGGGTTGGAGCCAGGCGCGGGCGTGGTCACACCGACCCCAGCCGCACTCACCACCGGCGGCGGCGTGGGCGCGCGCTTGGGCTGCGAGGCCGGAGTGGGCGCACCGATCACGGTGGCGTCGGACATCGCCGCCTTCACGGCCGGCAGCTTCAGCGCGCCGGTCTGCGCCACCAGCGGATGCGCCTGCAGCGCAGCCGCAAGGTCGTGGCAGTTCTGGAAGCGGTCATGCGGATCCTTGGCCAGCATTTTCGCGAGGATCGCCGCGGCCTGGGTGTCGACCGCCTCGTTCAGCTGGCGAACGTCCGGAATCTCGGCCTTGACCACCTCCAGCATCAGGCCCAGCGGGCTCTCGTCCGAGAACGGCGTCTTGCCGCTCAGCATCTCGAACAGCACGATGCCCAGCGAGAACACGTCCGAACGCTGGTCGACGGGCTTGCCGAGGCACACCTCGGGCGAGAGGTAACCGGGGGTGCCGACGAACTCACCGGTCGTGGTGAGCTTCTTGGACAGATCCTGGGTCGCGAGCGCGATGCCGAAGTCGGCGATCTTGACCTGGCCGCGGGTGGACAGCATCAGGTTGCCGGGCTTGATGTCGCGGTGGATCACTCCGGCGTCGTGGGCCGTGGCCAGGCCCTGCGCCGTCTGGTGCAGGATCTTCAGCGCCACCTCCGGCTGCAGGCGACCCTCGCGCTTCAGCAGGCCCGACAGCGATTCGCCCTCGACGAACTCCATCACGAAGAAGGGCTGGCCGTTCTCCTGGCCGATGAAATAGATCTGGATGATGTGCGGGTCGTTCAGCGCCGCCATCGAGCGCGCCTCACGCAGGAAGCGCTCGACCAGCTGCGGGTCGTGGGCCAGCGAGGGCGAGAGCTCCTTGATCGCGACGAAACGGTTCAGCGCCGGCTCGAAGCCCTTGTAGACGACGCCCATGCCGCCGCGTCCCAGCTCCGCGACGATCTCGTAGTGGCCGAGGTGGGTCTTCATGGTCGCCTCCTGGGGCGACGGAATGGTGAGGGTCATCCTAGCACCGGCCTTTCGCGCTGGCCCCGCGGGGTGCGGGCCTTGTGCTGGAGGAGTACGAAGTCCGGCGACGCCACGCGACATCGCTGGGCCTGGCGTTGGCGGGCATTCATCCGCGGGTCTGTGCAGGGCCCGGCCAGCCGCAGCCAGCGCCTACAATGCCGGGCCTGCTCAAGCACCGGAGACACTCATGGAAGCCAAGACCACCGACCTCTGCGACACCTACGGCGACGCCCTGCGGGTGGTCGAGGAGCCGCTCTCCGACTTCGGCGGCCTGATCGCCTTCGGCGGCCCGGTGCACACCATCCGCGCCTACGAGGACAACAGCCTGGTGCGCGCGGCGCTCTCCGAACCCGGCCAGGGCCGCGTGCTGGTGGTCGACGGCGGCGGCTCGCTGAAGCGCGCGATGCTCGGCGACGAACTCGCCGCGCTTGCGGTCAAGAACGACTGGGAGGGCATCGTGATCTTCGGCTGCGTGCGCGACTCCGCCGCGCTGGCTGAGCTCGAAATCGGCATCAAGGCGCTGGGCACCTGCCCGCGCAAAACCGACAAAACGGGCCAGGGCCTGCGCGAGGTGCCGATCCGCATCGGTGGCGTCGACATCCGCCCCGGCGACTATCTGTATGCCGATGAGGACGGCATCGTGGTCTCGGCCAAGCGCCTGCAGGAAGCCGGTTGAGTGCTGCGACAGCGCATCGATGTCCCGTGGCATTCGTGTCCGCACGCTGCCTGGATGCCTTTGGCCTCGATCCGATTGAACCTTGCCCAGCACTGCACGAGTTGAGCGTGACCTTCGATTCGGCGCCACGCCTCGGCTAGCGCGCCAAGGCCAGCGTGTGCAGCGGGCGAACGGCCACCGCTTTCGCACCAGTGACCCGCATGGACCACTTGAACCTCAACGACATCGCACTCTTCGTCCAGGTCATGCGCCACGGCAGCTTCGCCGAGGCCGGACGTCAGCTGGGACTGCCGTCGAACACCGTCAGTCGGCGCATCCAGGACCTGGAGTCGCAGCTCGGCGTCCGGCTGCTGCAGCGCTCCACCCGCAAGCTCACACCGACCGGCGCGGGGCTGGCGCTGCATGCGCGCTGCGCCGAGCCGGTCGAGGGCCTGTTCGAGGCCTCGCAGGACCTGATGCTCGGCCACGAGGAGCCGCGCGGCGTGGTGCGGGTGGCCGCCCCGGCGGACTTCTTCGACTTCTTCGCGATGCCGTGGGTGGCCGGGTTCCTGCAGTCCCACCCGCGGGTGTCGCTGGACTTCGTGCTCAGCGACGCGAACACCGACCTGATCGCCGAGCGCATCGACGTGGCGTTCCGCGGCGGCGCGATGGAGGACTCCGGGCATGTGGGCCGCGCCGTTCTGCCTGAGGGCGAGGAGGGCTTGGTCGCCAGCCCCACCTATCTCGCCGCCCGCGGCGTGCCGACGACACTGGCCGAACTGGCTGCGCACGCATTCGTGGCGTTCTCCCGCCCGGGACGCAGCGTCAGCTGGAGGATGCGAGGCCCGGACGGCAGCGAGGACGAAATCAAGGTGACCCCTTGCTTCAGCGCCAACACCGCCCAGGTCCTTCGCAAGGCGACCTTGGCCGGGATCGGCATCGCGCTGCTGCCGCGCCCGGTGATCCGCCGCGATCTCGACGCCGGGCTGGTGGTGCCCGTGCTGCCGGGCTGGACACGCCGCGGCCGCGGGCTGCACGTGCTCTACCCGAGCCGGCGGCACCTGCCGGCCGCGGTGACCGCCTTCATCGATCTGGCGGTCGAGCGCTTGCGGGAACTGGAAGCCTGAAGAGCCCTGGCAGCGTGTCGCCCCCCTCCCGAGAGTGGTTCATGTCGGCGGTGCGGCGCAGGTCCTTTCCGCCTCACGACAAAGCAATCGCTGACGCGCTTGCTTCGTCGCCCCGGCCATCCCTGGCCGGACCAGCAGGCTGCTTTTCAACAGCCTGCTAGAAGCCGCCACCATCGAGCGCGGCGAGGAAGGCCTGCGGGTTCCAGTACTCGCGATACCCAGCGATGAGCCCATCGCGGAAGGTGGCGAAGGTGGCGTAGCGCATGTCGTAGGGTCGGCCGGTCGCAATGACGCGGCCGGTAGCGCGCCACTCCGCGATCGCGACGCCGGGATCAGCGGCGGCCTGAACATGCAGGCTTGGTATGGCCTGCACGTCGATCACAGACGGATAGTTCTGCAGGTAAGCGTGCAGCGCGGCGCGGCCCTCGATCCGGCGGGGCAAGCCCTCGGGCGCGAACGGGAACTCGGCGACGACATCCTCGGCGCAAAGCGCCGCCCAAGCGTCCATGTCCTTTGAGAGGAAGACCTGCAGGCTGTGACGGAGCAGGTCCTGCGGGCTGGCGTGGGTGCCCATGCGATAGATCCTCGATGGCGGGCGCGGACGCTCAGAGCGCGATGAAGTGGGTCGCAGCCAAGGCGCCGAAGGGCAGCGACGCGAGGCGGCCGCCCACTTCGATCGAGCCCAGGTCGACCGGGAAATGGCCCATCTCATCGATCAGCGCGCGGACCTCGGCCTTTGCATTGGCGTCGTCGCCGGAATAGAACTGCACGCGCCTTCCGCCCGGTACGGTGGGCTGCGCCAGCACCTGCACGTCAAGGTGGTTGAAGGCCTTCACCACCCGCGCGCCCGGCACGAAGCCGCTGAACACCTCGGTCGAGGCGCGGCCGCCGAGGTCGATCTCCTTGATCCCCCAGGCCGCGAGCGGATTCGTGGGATCGCTGGCCTCGGGCGAGCCCGGCTCAAGGAAGGCCACGGGGTTGGTACCGTCGATGACGATCCGGCCATTCCAAGCCGGCAGGCCGGCGAGCGCGGTCCCGAGGTCGACCCAGCGCACGGCCACGAGCACGATGTCGGCGCTGGCGGCCTCAGCGACAGTGCCAGCGGTGATCGAAGGACCGAGCTCAGCGACGAGCGGTGCGAGCGACGCGGGGCCGCGGCGGTTGGCGATGGTGGCGGGGACCTGCCGGCTGGCGAGGACCCGCGCGATGTTGGAGCCGAGGCCGCCGGAGCCGATGATGCCAATGCGCATGGTGATTCCTCTGGGTTCATTGGGGGCGTAGCGCCCCGCGAAGTCGTGGTGGAGTTGCGGTGGACGCAGGGAGTGCACGATAGGAAGGCGCAGCCGCCCCCGGAAGTCGGCCGCGATGGAGTGGACTCGTCCACGACGCGAGGGAATCCGACCCAGCAAGAGAAAGCCACGCCGTGATCGAGGCTGAGTTCGAGGCGTGGGCTGACGGCGCGATTTCAGGCGAGGCCATTCAGAAAGCTCTGCGACCGCACCTTCGGCGATAGGCAGGCATGGGTGTGTCACGCTGGCGCAGACGAGGGCCCCCACCCGGATCCGGAGCGCTGTCAGTGCAGGCAACGGGCGCCTGCTTGGTCGGGGGACGCGTCGATGTCGTGGAATCCGGACGGCCTGCTGGGCGCGGGGCTCGGAGCCACCCAGTGGATTGCAGCTCCGCTGCAGGAAGCGCGTTGCGGCCGCGCGCAGGCACTCCCGGTGCTCGCCGTTCACGCCGGGATCGCCTTTCGCTGATCCGGGCTTGACTGCGGCAACGGCAGGCTGCGCGCTGTTCCGCTCATGAAAGCCACCATGTTCCTCAGTCGTCTCATCTACGCCAGCCGCGCCGTCGACAGCCTGCAGACGGCGGATATCGAACAGATTCTCGAGGCCTCACGCCGCAACAACGGCAAGGTCGGCGTCAGCGGTGTGCTGCTGTTTTCGGCCCGCGAATTCCTGCAGTGTCTCGAAGGCTCGCGCGAGGCGGTCAACCAGACCTACGCGCGCATCCTCGGCGACCCACGCCACGCCGAGGTGCTGATGCTCGACTACCGCGAAGTGTCCCGCCGCCTGTTCCCCGACTGGAGCATGCAGGCGCTGGCGCCCGGGCTGTTGTCGCGGCAGCGGGTGCTGCGCTACTCCGAGCGCGAACTGTTCAGCCCCACACGGATGGGCGCGGCGAGCGCGTTGGCGATGCTGGAAGACATCGCCGGTGACATCGAGCGCCATGGCCTCGCCGAGGTCAGCGCCGCCCGTGAATCCGGCTCGACGCCCGCGGAGCCGCTCTCTGCCGGCGCGCGCAACAGCCTGTTGGCCAAGCTGCGCGGCGGAGCCGGCTGACCCGGCGCAGCGCATCCATGTCCGAATCCGGCGAGTGCGGGCATGCGCGCAGGGCTAGTCTGTGCGCATGCCGCCCCTCCAGCCACCGCCCGATGCCGTTTGCGAACAGGCCCGCCTGTCGCGCGATGCGCGCTTTGACGGGCTGTTCTTCACCGCGGTGCGCTCGACCGGCATCTACTGCCGGCCGGTGTGTCCGGCGCCTGCGCCCAAGCCGAGCAACGTGCACTACTACGTCAGCGCCGCCGCGGCCGAGGCCGCTGGCTATCGACCCTGCCTGCGCTGTCGGCCCGAGCTTTCGCCTGCCGCGGGCCCCTGGCGTCGCGGCGAGGCGGTGCTGGGTCGCGCGCTGCGGCTCATTGAACACGGCGCACTCGAAGGGAATGGGGTGCCCGCGCTGGCAGCTCGGCTGCACGTCGGCGAGCGCCAGCTGCGGCGACTCTTCGCCAGCGAGTTGGGCGTGTCGCCCCTGCAGGTCGAAGCCACGCGCCGGCTGCTGTTCGCCAAGCAGCTGCTGAGCGAGACCGCGCTGCCGGTCACCGAGGTCGCGCTGGCCGCGGGCTTTGCCAGCCTGCGCCGCTTCAACGCCGCCTTCCTGCAGGCCTACGGTTTGGCTCCGAGCCAGCTGCGTCGCGCGCGCTCCGAGGCGCCGGCCAGCGCGCCGTCCGGCCCGCTCGTGCTGCGCCTGAACTACCGTCCGCCCTACGATTTCGCGGCCCTGCTCGACTTCCTACGCGGTCGCGCCCTGCAGGGCCTTGAGCAGGTCGATGGCTTGGGCTATGCCCGCCTGATCGCCGCCGACACCGGCGCCTGGCTGCGCGTATCGGCCTGGCCCGGCGGCGCCGATGCGCTGCGCCTTGAGCTGCACGGCCTTGCGGCCAGCGCGCTGCGCGATGTGGTGCAACGCGTGCGGCGCATGTTCGACCTCGACGCCGAACCTGCCGCCATCGAATCGGTGCTCGGCCGCGATGCACGCCTGTCCCCGCTGCTGCGCGCGCGTCCCGGCCTGCGTCTGCCGAGCGGCTGGGACGGCTTCGAGATCGCCGTGCGCGCGGTGATCGGCCAGCAGATCAGCGTCGCCGGCGCGCGCACCCTGACCCAGCGACTGCTGCAGCGCTGCGGACAGGCCGTGCCGGCGCCACTGCAGGCACAGGGCTTCAGCCATCGCCTTCCGACGGCCGCGGAACTCTCCGTCGCCGATCTCGATGGCCTGGGCCTCACCGGCGCGCGCCAGCGCACCCTGCACGCGCTGGCGCAGGCCGTCGTCGAGCGGCGTCTCGACTTCGATCCAAGTCAGCCGCTGGAATCCTTCATCGAGCGCTGCGTCGCCTTGCCCGGCATCGGCCCGTGGACGGCGCACTACCTGGCCCTGCGTGCGCTGGGGCATCCGGATGCGTTTCCGAGCGGCGATCTCGTGCTGCAGAAGGCTTTGCCGGACGACGGCAGCCGAGTTTCAGCCGCAGCGCTGGAGGCGCGCGCCGAGGCATGGCGCCCCTGGCGCAGCTACGCGGTGATCCACCTCTGGCACACCGCAGCCAACGGAGACTGACGTGCACATCCACTACCTCACCCTGGAAAGCCCGATCGGCACGCTGACCGTGGCCGCCAGCGCGACGGCGCTCCACGCCATCGAGTTCGAGCACAACCGCCATCCGCAGTCGCGCGCAGATTGGGTGCGCGGCGACAGCGCCCTGCTGCAGCAGGCAGCCGAGCAGCTGCGCGCGTACTTCGCCGGCCAGCGCCGGCAGTTCGAGCTGCCGCTGGCGCCGCAGGGCAGCGAGTTCCAGCGCGCCGCCTGGCAGGCGCTTGCCGCGATTCCCTTCGGCGAGACGCGCAGCTATGCGCAGCAGGCCGCAACGCTGGGCAGGCCTGCCGCGACCCGCGCCGTGGGCGCAGCCAACGGCCGCAACCCGCTGCCGATCGTCCTGCCCTGTCATCGCGTGATCGGCGCGAACGGCGCGCTGACCGGCTTTGGTGGCGGCATCGAGGTCAAGCGCTGGCTGCTGGCGCATGAGGCCAGCGCAGGGTTTCGTTTGCACTGAGCGCGCCGCCGATGGCTGCCTGTGGAGTTCAGCCACGGGCGACGCCCAGCGGCAAGAGGCGCCTTGCGAGCGCGTAGACACACAGCCCCGCTCAAGGCGGGGCTGTGCGTTTACGCGTGAAGACAGTCAGCGGATCATCCGCGTCGCCGCAGCTGCAGGCCGGCGATACCGAACATCAGCAGCACCAGGCTCAGCAGCGCCCAGGGCGCGTCCACCGGAATCACGGCAGGGCGCGGGTTCGACGGCGGCGTCGGGCCGACCGCATCTTCGTTGTTGTTGTTGATCGGATCGAGCTGGTCGCCGCGCACCGTCGCCACGTTGCGGAAGTTGCCTGTCGCCTGCACGCGCACCTGCATCACCAGGGTCTCGGTCTCGCCCACCGCGAGGTTGCCCACGGTCCACAGC